>NZ_SJPY01000007.1:0-300000 GCF_007860185.1 Novipirellula aureliae | reverse complement strand
TTTAACGCCAAGCCATAGGCGACCGCTTATGGAAAAGCTGACGCCTTCGGCTAAGCGTTAAACGATTGAATCGACAGCCCGCTAGGGCTACACGATGACGCGATCGACCGTCATCACCATCGCGCTGGGCTGAGCCGAACGAGTGTTCCAGTAATCCGGTGCCCAACGCTGGTATTCGATGAACATCGCGATGACGGCAACAAGTAAAAATAGCACACTTAAAATCAGCATCACCGTGTAGACGCTCGGTGGTTGTTTGCGGCTTGGTTGTGGCTCAGTCGATGGAAGTGTCGACACGGTCATTCTCCTTGATAATACCTTGACTGTAGTCCGACAAAATGCTCGCGACCGCATGATCGGGTTCAACTTGCAAAACCTGCAATTTTCCTACGTAGCGGCCATCGCGAGTCACTTCGAGTCGGTGTCCTTTGCGAAGACCATCATCGTAGCCGATCGAAACTTCGACCAACTTTCTCGGGCGATTGATGACCAAGACGGTGCCGTTTCGTTCGGGTGGTGCCCCGTCAAGCGGCTCATGGATATCGATTCCCTTGGAGTCGACGACCTCTTTGTAACGAGTCACCTGGGCTAACAATTGTTCGTTACGCTCGCGTTGGATTTGCACAATCCCGCGAAGTTCGTTCATTTGATCGGTTAACTTAAGCGTTTGCGTGAACAGATCATCACGGCTTTTTTGTTCGCTCCTAATCTGTTCGCGAAGGACCGCGGTTTCAGCCGTCAATTCCTCGAGCGATTGGGCACGGCTGAGGTCGGTTTGCGAGAGCACCGTATTTTTAGCTTCCAACGTTTCAACGGTTGCTTGACTCTTTTGAAGTTCTTCGTTGGTTTGATCGTACTGGGTCTGCAGAGCAGCCAAAGCGGTTCGTCGAGCCGCTTGTTCGCGAGCCAAATCCGCTTGGATATCGTTTCGGGCGTCCCGAAGTTGCTGATTGGTCGATTCTAATGTCTGGATGTTTTCCTTTAGTCCACCTGGCCCCATCACCATGTCTCGCCAGTTCCGATGCGATGCATTCACGGCGAGAGCCAGGACCATAAAGGTGAGGCTAAGGACGAGGATAATGACTGTGAACGATTTCCCGAGCAGGGTCATTGCGAAGATTCCGTAAAACGTTCTAACCGAAAAGAAATTGCCGTGGGCCACAAGCGGGTGATAGCTAACTTGCCTCACTTAACACGACTACTGAAGTATAGTTAGCCAGAAAAACGAATGTCAACGATTTCATCAGGAAATCTGGGTTTCTTCGTAGCGGTTTTGTCGAAGTTGGGGTTTTGCCGGTTGTTCAGGGCAAAAAAATGGTTGGAGTGTCGTGGTTAGGCGATTCGTGGCGCCGCTCCGAGCGGCGAAAGCCTGGACTCCAACGCTAGAATTCCGTCTTGACCAATCGAATTGATTGAAGGAATTGGTCGATCGTTGCCGTTCGCTCTTCGACTTTGGGGTTGAGTGCCGACATGATACTTCGGGCTAAACGGGGATCGATCGCAGGGCAATACTCTAGTAAGTCAGTCGGTGCCGTGGTGTCATGATACAAAGCTGCTCGTCCGTTCACTTCGTCTCCTTGCCAAGGATGCTTAAATGAGCACAGGCAAAAACAAGTGACGCCGAACGAGAACAGGTCGACACGCTGATCGGTATGCCGGCGGCGGACGATTTCAGGAGACATATACAGCGGGGTGCCCGTCCGATTTCCTGGTGCCATGTAGGGAGCGGTGGCTGGGATTGTCAAGCCGAAATCGATCAATTTGATCCCGCTCATGTCGGGCAAGCAGATGAAGTTGCGTGGGCAGATGTCGCGATGAATGAATCCTTTGGAATGGACATACTGGATCGCTTCGGCCATTTCGCGAATTAGCATCAGCCGGCGTCCGCGAACCAATTCCTCATGCTTGTTGACGATAATATGCTGCAGACTCGGACCTTCGATATACTCCATGACGATGATCGGCTGCCCCTTCGTCGTCACACCCGCTTCATAGGTTTCAACGACTCTGGGGTGTTTCATTCCCATCGCGATCTCACCCTCACCCGGTTTCCCCAAACCTTTGAAACGTGCCTCGAATAGGTCGTGTTTTTCGATATCGAGTAACTTCACGCCGACCACCCGATCTTTTTCGCGGTCGCGGGCAACAAAAAATGCGCTCATCGTCCCAACCGCGCTCGTTCGCATTCGTTCGAACCGCGACTCGACATTGATAACGCTATTGAAACTTGAGCCCGACGAAGCGAATCGTGCTTTGAGCGAATCGATCAGACCCATAATGTTTTCCTTCCCCTTTCGACTTTTCTACTTTCTACTTTCTACTTTCCGCAATAATCAATGGTCCGAGCAATCTCGGTTTTTAGGCTTTTGCGAGCAACGATACGGTCGATGTAACCATGTTCGAGCAAGAATTCGCTCGTTTGAAAGCCTTCGGGTAACTCGATCCCTATGGTCGCTTTGATCGTTCGTGGTCCGGCAAACCCGATCAACGCCTTCGGTTCCGCAAACACTAAATCCCCCAGCGACGCGAAACTGGCTGCCACACCTCCCATCGTCGGGTTGGTCAGTACGCTGACAAACAAACCGCCTGCTTCATCATACCTTGCTAATGCAGCGGTCACCTTTGCCATTTGCATAAGTGACAAAATTCCCTCGTGCATGCGGGCACCCCCGCCGCTTGCGCTAATGATAATCAAAGGTAAGCTCTGGTCGGTAGCAAATTCGACCAAACGCGTTAGCCGCTCGCCCACGACGGACCCCATCGACCCCATGATAAAAGCGCTGTCGGTAACGGCAAAGGCGACTCGGCGGGCACGAATCATGCCGGTCCCTGTGACAACGGCATCGGTTAATCCGGTGCGTTTTTGTTCATCCTTGAGTCGGTCTGCATACTTTCGGCGATCCGAAAATTCCAAGGGATCGACCGATTGCAATTCTTCATTCATCGCTTCGAACGTACCGTCGTCCAATACCTGAGCGATACGCTCATGAGCGGAAACGTAAAAGTGGTACTCGCACTTGGGACAGACGTTCAGTCGTTGTGCGACTTCTTTTTTGTATACCGAAGCGGAACAGCCGGGGCATTTCACCCACAAACCTTCCGGAACGCCACGTTTTTTATTTTGAGCCATGCTTGTTGCTGTGTTGACTGAATCTGAGGTTTTCGGTTCGGTAGCGGCCATGCCTGCCTCGCGAAAGAATGAGGGTGAATAAGTGAGGGAGTAAGACGATGACGATCAAGACGCGGAAGGAATATAGCGAGTCGGACGGAATCGTTCCCAGTGCACTAGAAACCAATGTACAGGATCGTCGATCGTTGTTCGATCCGGCTTTTTTTTTGTGGCTCGAATCGCATCGCGGCGATGGCCGCAAAACAATGCTTCTCGAAGCGATAGCGGCGGCGGATCGATCGACAGGGGGCGAGCGATCCCATACATTACCCGATCGAGACATTGAACGAGAGGATTTGGATTAAGACGAGACGATGGGCAAGAAAAAGAAAAACAGTAGAATTCCGCACAAATACCAGCCTTGGATTGATGCACGCAAAAAATACCGCCTGTCCCACGCCCAAATTCAAATGGCTCGGGAATTGGGGATGTCACCAAAGGGATTTCGTAGCTTAGCGAATACCGACAACAAGCCTTGGAAAGCACCGCTCCCCCAGTTCATCGAATCGCTCTACGAAAAAAAATTCAACAAAACCGAGCCCGACCAAATTCTATCGATCGAAGAAATGGCCGCCGAGCACATGGCGAGACGGGAAGAGCGGAAAGCTCAAAGGGCAGCTCTCGAAGCCGAGGCGGTCGTTGAGGCGGCTGCCGAAGACGAACAGCCTTTTAACGAAGCCGCCTCGAAGTAAGGCAGCCGAAGCCCTGCCGTTTGAAGGGTTCGTTTTACAAACGCGTACGCTTGTCGTCGTCCCCCCCGGCGCGCCGCCGAATGACGCGTAATGAAGGAATTCTGAAACGTGAAACCTCCTTCCGTCGAGCTTGTCTCGGCGGAGGAAACAAGTGGCGGCTACAAACCGCACGGCCGAAAGAAATTCGCCCCACCCCCACGAATCGCCGGAGGCGATTCGTGGGGGTGGGGCGAGCGTGGAATTTTGCATTCATGGTAGCTGCCACCTGTTGCTCCGCCCGGACAAGCGGGACAGGCAAGCGGGACAGGCAAGCCGCCCAGACAAGCCGGACGGAAGCAGGAAAACACCCCTGTGAAGCTCATTCCGTTTTTCTTAAGTCCACGCCATTCGGCGCAGCGCAGGGGCGGCTGTCAGGTTTTTGATTCAGCTGAACTTGAAAACGCGCGGCCGTTGAATCAGTGGAGAGCATATCACGGGGACAATTGCGAACCACTTTCCTGAATGCGGCGTGCCATGCGGCGAAGTTTAGGTGATACCGCTGGCATCGCACTGGGCCTGGCAATCTTCAGCGTCGCGACCTGAATTGGAAACGCCGATTCGAACACCGTGTTAGACCTCCATTCCCGCTGTGACTCAATTTGATCGATGACCTCTTCAAATTGTTTCATGTCGAGAGGTTTGGGAAGCAGGCAGGTGGCTTTGAAATCTTCGGCGATTCGGGCTATTTCAGCGTCCACCAATCCACTGATCATGATGACCGGTAGTGTGCGGATCTGTACGTCGGAGTGATTTCGGATAGCGCTCAGCAGATCTAAACCGCTACCGCGAGGCATCTCGATGTCGGCCACGACCAAATCGGGCGGAGATTCCAAGATTGCCTCCCAAGTGTCGGTTCCACCGCTAAACGTTTTGCACTCGTAATCAAGCATCGAAAACCAAGTTCGCATCATTTCTCGCGATGCACGAAGATCGTCAGCCGCAAAACAAACTCGCATACAAGTACTCCATTCCATTATAAAAGGTCAAATCGATTGGCACTCAACCGGCGACCCGATTTTATTTCTGCGTCGGGGGACCGGCAAGTGTTTCCAGCCGGAGCCTGCACATGTTACGCTCTATTGTAGGCTTTGGGTCGTTATCGATAAGCTAGTATTTCGGTTAGCATTCGAAGTAATCTGGGTTTAGCCGGGTGATGAATATTTCTATCGTTTTGTTTCAAAGTGTCCAATGAAAATCGACGTGCTTTTATTTGCTGCGATCCGCGATTTGGCGAACCAGGATTCCATTGAAATTGAGGTTTCCAAGGATGCTACGGCGGTTGACGTTCTCAACGCTGTCGGCAAGCACTTGCCCGCTATTGGGCCGTTGTTGCCCTCTTGTCGCATTGCTCTCGATTCACGCTATGTTGGCAACGATCAAGTCGTTGCCGATGCGACGGAAATCGCTCTGATCCCACCCGTAAGTGGAGGCTAGCAAATGACGCTTGCGACGGACCGTGTGTTCATTTCGATCGTGGAGGAACCGATCAACTGGATGTCTTTTCACCATCAATTAGAGGATCCAGATGTCGGGGCTCATGGATGGTTTTCGGGAGTGACGCGCCGCAAGACGGGTGACCGAATTACAGAGTCGTTGTCTTATCAAGCTCATCGGCCGATGGCGGTTCTAGAGCTGCGTCGCTTGGCGAATGAAGCAATGGCTCGGTTCGAGCTAACCAGGCTATTGATCGTTCATCGGCTTGGCGTCGTTCCGATCGGCGAACCGAGTGTGGTGATCGGTTGCAGCAGTGCTCATCGCAAGCAAGCCTTCGCAGCACTTCCTTGGTTGATGGATCAGATCAAAGAGGATGTCCCGATCTGGAAAAAAGAAATCTATCTCGATGGCACCACCGAGTGGATTCACCCCACGAACCAATAGTACCGAACTCAATGCGATCCCCACGAATCTATCTCGATCATGCAGCCACGTCGTGGCCAAAGCCCGAATCGGTATTCGCTGCGACCGATTTGTATCATCGTCACGTCGGCGCTGCAGCGGGGCGCGGCCAATATGCTTCGGCGAGCAAGGCGGACCACGTCGTTGCGGCGGTTCGACGCCACGTTGCCAGTTTGATTTCGGCAGAATCAAGCGATTGCATCGCGCTGTTTAGCAACGGGACCATGGCACTCAATGCCGCCATCGCGGGTATCCTTTGCGAAGGAGATCATGTGATTACGACCGCGGCGGAGCACAATAGCGTTCTGCGGCCTTTGTCTCACTTGAACGCTCTCGGCCGAATCTCCCTTACGATCGTCGATTGCGACCGGTACGGCTTGGTCGATGCCGCTGCCGTTGCCGAGCACCTTCGTGACACAACAAAACTAGTGGCCGTGACGGCCGCCAGCAACGTGACCGGGACGCTGCAGCCCATCGAAAAAATTGGCCAATATTTGGCAAAATCTCAGGCTGCTTTTTTGGTCGACGCCGCACAAACCTTCGGCTACTTGCCGATCAATGTTGAAGCGATCGGCGTCGATCTTTTAGCGGCTCCAGGCCACAAGGGCGGCAACGGACCACAAGGTACAGGGTTTCTTTATGTCGCCCCAGAATGGCACCCGCGTATTGCACCGAGTACGTTCGGTGGGACGGGAACTCAGTCGGAATCACTGGAAATGCCGACGACGATGCCAGCCAAATTGGAAGCGGGGAATTTAAACGTCGCTGCCCTCGCCGGATGGGCTGCAGGATTGAAGGAGTTGATCGAAATTGGTCAAGCTCTGCACACGCAGCACTGCAAAGCACTCGCGAATCACTTGCATGAAGGTATCCGAGCGATCGGGAGCTATGAGTTGTTTGGCCAAGGCGACGATTTGCCGATCGCCAGCATCCGCGCGGCCCATTTTACGCCAAGCGACTTGGCGGTAATCTTGGATGCTGAATTCGGCATCGAAACGCGTGCAGGTTTGCATTGTGCCGCGCTGATCCATTCCCATCTGGGTAGCTCGCCCGATGGGACGCTGCGGATCAGCGGAGGAGCCGCGACGACGCCGGAAGAGATCGATCGTTTACTAGCTGCATTGCGGACGGTTGCAGCGGAGTTCTAGGCTCGGATTATTCATGAGCGTCCTGATTTGAGAACGTTTGAAAAAAATGGCTCCACCGAAGAATCCGTGGGTTGGTTCATCCATCCCAAATACCGAAGGGTAGGTTTTTCAGGCACCGCAGGGCAAAAAGAATGTTTTCGCTGCATCGGCAATCGGACGTTCAAAAATAAACCTCGGCAGAACAAGCTGTTTTATCAAGGCCAAGCAAGACATTCTTCCCTCCCTGACCCCGTTGTCCCCCCTGACCCCGTTGTCCCTCAGTAAATTGCTCCTCAGCAGAGCTAGCCCGGAGGACGAAACGATCCACAGGCCGGAGGCCGACACATCCACTAGCCCGGATGATTCATTAGCCGTTTTGGCGATAGCGGGCTGTCGATTTAATCGGTTTGACTCGACTGATTGTTTAACGCCAAGCCATAGGCGACCGCTTATGGAAAGGCTGACGCCTTCGGCTAAGCGTTAAACGATTAAATCAGCAGGCCGATAGCCACGGCTGCGTGATTTGTCGTGTGAACCGTGGCTAACGGGCTGTCGATTTAATCGGTTTGACTCGACTGATTGTTTAACGCCAAGCCGTAGGCGACCGCTTATGGAAAAGCTGACGCCTTCGGCTAAGCGTTAAACGATTAAATCAGCAGGCCGCTAACCCGGATTATTCATTAGGCGTTTTGGCGCTAGTAAGCTGTCGATTTAATCGGTTTGACTCGACTGATTGTTTAACGCCAAGCCGTAGGCGACCGCTTATGGAAAAGCTGACGCCTTCGGCTAAGCGTTAAACGATTAAATCAGCAGGCCGCTAACGCCAAAACGGCTAATACGCAGACTGTTTTTCGAGCAATGAACGTAAACGCTTGAAGGCGTAGACGTTAGCAAAACAATTTGCAAGCCCATGAATCATCCGGGCTAGGCTCGCACGCCAATGGTTTCGTCGGATTTGTGAACAACGAAAGTCTTGGCGACCTTCTGCCACGCCTCTACGCGGCGAAGCATTGCCCAATCCTCTACAGCGTCACGGCTACTTCCGCTGAAAAGACCGCGTTTGGGTCTCCTCGTTCTGTGAGTGTCTTGATAAGAGTTTCGAGTGTCCGCGTCACCCTGCCCTCGTAGAGCACTTTTTCACCTGCTGTGATGGTGATCGGCTGGTCGAAATCGATCATCGAATCATCCATGCGGATCGTAAGCCTTTTGACATCCTCGGTTTCGATATCGAACGACTGTCCTTGATGAGTTGCAACAATCAACGAATTTTTTGGCTGTTGCGATTCATCGACTGCCAACCAATAGAATCGATGGTGAAAAACACCACTCTGTTTCCAAACGACCTTTTCGGGGCGAAGGTTGCGCGTAAACTTTGCCATCCAATCGAGTGCGACAGCATCTTGGCGATCCATCCAATGTCCTTTGCCTTGATGGATTTCAACATAGTGCTTGTAGCCCTTAGGGTCCGAGGAATGTAATTCGGCAAGCTTTGCCGACCATTTTGCGGCAACCTCGTTGCGATGAAAGCCATTGTCGTTTTGCCCGACATGAATGGTGAAGCCGATGTTGCGAAGGCTGAGCGGTGAGGCGTTGTTGGGATGGCCCGCCATCATCGCCGCGGCGGCCCAGCGATCCGCCATCCGTGGTGCAAGTTGATAGACTCCGTCGCCGCCCGCGGAATAACCCATGATAGAAACACGATTGGGGTCAACGTTTTCAAAAACGATCATGTTTTCGATCAGCCGAGCGAAGCAAGTATCCACATGGGCTTGGTGCCACATGTTCCAACTATCGGTCGGAGCGCGAGGAGCGACGTAGACGCCCTCCTTGGGTTGATACAAACGCTTTTGATTTTCCCACTGAGAATCGTTGACGATGGCTGCCGTCCCCCCGCCACCATGCATCGAGATATACAAGCTTCGCCCCTCCGATGGTTGCTCGCCGAATACTTTGTAGTCAAACGGCATCGCGTATTCGCCAACCACGATTTTCTTCGCTCGCATTTCCTCGGCTCGATTGCGGCGAATCAGCAATTGGTATTGATCCCAAAGCAGCTTGCTCGCCAGTTCTGCCTGCTGTCGAGATAGTGGCTGCTCCGCGAATGACATCTCTCGAATCTGGCTTAGCTCGACGTTGCCTCGGACAGCAACCTCAAGCATCGTGATCGGATCGTCGGTTGCACCAGGATTTTGAGCTTCGCCATTTGCATTCGTCGTTGATCCAAAGGAGGCATTGGATAGACAAACAAACGCTAGCAGGAGCAGCACGCGAGTGGAATCGCTTCGAGTGTTTAGAAAGAGCATAAAAAAGCCTTTTCGGAATGCCGGTAAATAAAGAACCCGTTGGGGGCAGGGAGAGGGTACTTCTCGCAAATCACCACCAAGATTAGCAAGGCAACCGTACTCAATGAACTCCTCCCCCTCCTCCTCCTCCTCAATGAAATCTCGCTCGTCCTCGGGCGGCCAAGACGCTGCGAGCCCGAGTCCCGCCGTAGGCCGACGTTCCAACGCGCATTTCTCACAAGGCTTTAAATGCGACGATTTCGACCGCCTGGTTGCCTGACGCATCGTAGATTTTGCCAATTGCCAAAACTCGCTGCCCCTCGGAAAGGTCAATGCCCGACACGTTGACGCTTCGTTGCTCCGAACCAGGTGCATTGATTTGTAATGCGAGGCCATTCGGTTCTCTTGTAACTTGGCCGACCAGAACCGCTCCATCGGTTTTCCGCTTCGGATAATCAAGCCATTGGTTGGCAACATTGCCTAGATCGTTTACGAGTGGCGAGCGCGTAATATTGCTGAGCAAGCGATTGACGGCTTCGCTCTGCCCGGCGTTTGGTTCTGCTCCAACTCTCGCGACCGCGTCATAGGCCCTGGCGACCAATCCGCCACGTTTGGAGGGCTCGCCGTCAAATCGCATCAAATTCCCAAGTTGTTGGTTTGCATAAGTCACTGCCGCGCCGATTGCGGCATCGATTTGAGGGGGCGCCGAATCGTCGTTTTTGGGTGTCTCGGGTTCGACGGTGATGGTGCTATTGGGACGAGACCGCGTTTCTTCTAGGCTGAGCTCCTGCCGTGGGCTGGGCTCCTGTCGTGGGCTGGGCTCCTGTCGTGGGCTGAGCTCCTGCCGTGGGCTGAGCTCCTGTTGTCGGCTGGCCACTGGCGACGCCAATGGCATCCCCCGTTCTGGTCCTGCCGATTTGTCTGGTTTTGATTCGGAACTCGGCAGCTCGTTCCTATGGTTACCAGACGCGAGCGACTCTAGCACGTCTCCCAAATTGTCCACTTGGAAATTTTCGTCATAGTTTTCTGGCAGCGGCAAAATGTCGATAAAGTTTTCGGCTTTCGGTTGGTTGGCCGGCTCCGCCAAAGTCGGATCGGATCGATTCACGCTTGATTCTTCTGGGTAGGTGACCGATCCGTTTTCGGATCCAAGGTTCGTTTCGGATGACGGATCGGATAGATAGTCGCTCGGTTTGGCGATCGGTTGGTTTGCCGTCTGGGAATCGGCCGTTACGTATTCGGACGAACCACGAAGCTTCTCATTTGTATCTTGCAGTTCACTGCCCAAGCCGTTCGCCATGTCCACGGTGCGACCCGGGCGTGACCATTTGCTTGCAGGGTTCGCGAGATTGCTACCCGGCTGGGCTGCGACGCGTTGGGAGCCAGCGTTTTGTCCGACGAAAGGCCAAAATCCCAAATCGGGAGCTTTGCCGATCGCCAATAGAATGCCGCCTGCCAAAGGTAAAGCCAAGACGAGGCCTCCGATCGTGCCAAGGATGCCCTTTATTGGCGAGGATTTTGATTTTTGCCGGGGACGAGCATTGACTCGCATGGGTGTTGCCGGGATGGGATCGGCATTGCCCAGCGAAGACTCGGCCACCCGCAAATCGCCCCATTGGTCGTCCGCCTGATCATCAACGATGGCTTCGTCTTGGTTGGTTCGATCGGCATCAAAATCCGTGGGCTCCCTGCGATCATCCACTAGGCTGGAAACGTCATCGACCGTTAGTTCCGATTGGTCGCTCCACGTTTCTTCAATCTTTGATGAATCCGCGGCATCGGGTGAAGGCTGATCGAAATCGAATTCATCCAAGCCGGATTCGTCCGTCGATGGAATGTCCTGGTGCCCCTTTTCGCCTGTCGCTGGGTTACTTGAGGCAGGAGGCACTACCGCGACAGGATTTGAAGCGAGATTAAATTCAAGCGGCTGACCATCCGCCGATTGAAGCTGAACGACCGGTGGAAGGTTGCCCAAGATCTCACTAGCCGAATAGGATTCGCCGCACCAAGGACATTTGGCAATCGCGTCGGCTGGCAAATCAGCAGACGGCAAACGAAAGGTTTCCGAACATCGGGGGCATTGAGACGTGATCATGCAGCAGCTTCTTAGGGGAAAAGCGGTATCAGTTGGCGGCGGCAAGAAAACCGCGCCGTATTGTAACCCGTCAAAGCGAAAATTGCAGGGGGCGTTTCGCCTTTCAGGCGTGCCTTTCAGACGCAAGGGCTTCGGTGAGTCGCCTCCGTGGAACTGGTTAAAAAATTCTCAAGCTTGGATTGTTAACAAGATCTACACACTCTGGTAGAAGACAGACTTTCAATCGTTCGCTTCCGTCCCGTATAAACGTCGGAGCTTGGTTCGCAGATAGTTAATCAAATGCGTCGCTTCGAGTGGTTTGCCAGTAGCATTCTTGACAATGTCATCCCCGCTCTCACATTGACCTCGGCTATGAACATGCTTTCCAAGCCACTCCAAAAGCGGCTGGAAGTTTCCACGCGAGATCTCTAATTCCAAATCACCGATGTCAAGTGCTGCTGCATCATACAGCTGAGCACTCGCTAGATTCCCTATCGTATAGGTTGGAAAATAGCCAATCAATCCTGCACTCCAATGGACGTCTTGCAACACTCCTTGGGCATCCGATTGAGGGCGGATCCCTAAGTCGCTTTCATATCGGTCGTTCCACGCTGCGGGTAAATCGTCGATGGCAAGCGACCCGTCAATGAGTTGCTGTTCCAAATCAAAGCGAATGATAATGTGCAGATTGTAGGTCGCTTCGTCCGCTTCGACTCGAATCAACGATGGCTCGATCTGATTCATCGCGAAATGCAAATCCTCGCGTTTGACATCATCTAGCACCGGAGCAAAGTGGGCCTTCGTATCATCAAACAGCCATTGCCAAAATGCATGGCCGCGGCCAACTTGGTTTTCCCATAATCGGGATTGAGATTCGTGAATGCCGAGTGAGCAATACGAACCAGGCGGCAAGCCGAACCAATCCGTCCGCAAACCTTGTTCATACATGCCGTGCCCCGCTTCGTGCATCGCGGCAAACAAGCCGGCCGGCAACCAGGCCTCATCATATCGGCTAAGAATCCGACAATCGCTCGGGCCGAGTGTGGTGCAAAAAGGATGAGAGGTTTCGTCCAATCGCCCTCGGTTGAAATCGAAACCAATCGCTTCGGCAACGCGATGGCTAAATGACTGCTGCAGAGGAATCGGATAGTGTCGCGTCAGCAAGCTTCGATCGGGCTGCTTCGTTGCACCGCGAACCTCTTCAATCAATTCAACCAAAGGCTTCCTCAAATCGCGAAACATCCGATTTAACGATTCGACTCGAGCATCGGGCTCGTATTCATCAAGCAGTGCCTCATAGACGCTTCGGTCGGTACCCTCCGCGATGCGTTGACCCGCTTCGCGTTTGAGCCGAACGACCTCATCGAGAGCATCTCGGAACATCGAGAAATCATTTGCTTTTCGAGCGGCATCCCAACGTTGTTGACCAACGACCGTGGCCGTCGAAATCTGTTCGACCAACTCACTTGGCAATCGCGCGTCACGTTTCCAATTGCGAAGCAATCCTCGAATGGTCGCGATTTGCTCGGTTGTAGAAGATGGAGCATCGGAGACCATGTCTTGGTCGAGCTGCTTCAACGCTTCGCCATAGGCGGCATCAGTGCGAAGATCGTGAATCTTCCCACGCAAGTAGCTCACCTGCCGAGCACGGTACTCGCCACCACCGAGCGGCATCCCCGTTCGCTCGTCCCACTCCAGCGTATCGGCTACGGTTTGTAGCAACATGGCTTCGCGAGCTTTCTCGCATACAAAGTCAAATTTCGAAAGGTTCATTGGCTAGCGATGTCGTTCTTGAAAGTTTGTGATTTTCCTGCAAAGCCTAACACTCAGGCAGCCTTTTGATAAGGGTCTCGGTTACTTGAGGTGACTGGTTTCGCGTCTCGGAGAGACTTGGTTACTTGAGGTGACTGGTTTCGAGTCTCGGAGAGACTCGGCTACTAGAGGTGACTGGTTTCGCGTCTCGGAGAGACTTGGTTACTTGAGGCGACTGGTTTCGAGTCTCGGAGAGACTCGGCTACTAGAGGTGACTGGTTTCGAGTCTCGGGGAGACTTGGCTACTAGAGGTGACTGGTTTCGCGTCTCGGGGAGACTTGGTTACTTGAGGTGACTGGTTTCGCGTCTCGGGGAGACTTGGTTACTTGAGGTGACTGGTTTCGCGTCTCGGGGAGACTTGGTTACTTGAGGCGACTGGTTTCGCGTCTCGGAGAGACTCGGCTACTAGAGGTGACTGGTTTCGCGTCTCGGAGAGACTCGGCTACTAGAGGTTATTCGTTTCGACTTGCTAGGTCGTTTAGGAACGTTGAGGGGTCTTTCATGCTTGTATCGCGGAGTTGGCGGCTTCTCTTCGCTTGGGCGTTGGTGCGGTAGAAGAGGATGGCGGCCAAGCCTGACCCCACTAAGAAGGCAGACGTGACCAAGGCAAAAAGAGATGTGAATTGGAGGCGTTGCGGTTGATCTGTTGGATTCGCTTCGCTTGCATTCGTCATCGGAGAAGATGATCGTTCGGAATCGGTGGGGTCGGCCACCAATCGTCCAACGATGACAGGAGCCAAATCGGGGCCGGCAGCGGAGCGATAGGCGAGCCGTTTTAAAAAGCGTCCCGCAACCATGACGGGCGGGCCCTCGCTCAGGATATTGTCCGCTCCGACGGCATCGACTTCTTTGGGAACCTCAGGCACGATTGCCAGCAAGGGACGATCGGTTCCACTCAACGGGCGTAGCCAAAGTCGATAGTAGTGGGTAAGTCCATAAGCATTGGAGGCAATCGATTGCTCCGGGGTCGATTGTCGCTCGCATCGCGCCACGCGTCCGCGAAAGGAAACGGAGGCACCAGCGTAGACCTCGGGTTGCTGCAGCAGCGGCAGGATGCCAATTAGCGGTCCGATGTCGGTTTGTGTTGATCGCCGTTTGGCAAGCGGATCGGTATACCGGGCTTCTGCTAGATACTGGGCTTCTGCCAGATTCTGGGCTTCTGCCAGATACTGGGCTTCTGCCAGAAATCGATACAGCGCGTCAACGTCTTTCCCACTCCAGACACCGCCATCGACCACGCGACCGATGGCGAGTTGGTCGAGTGCGTGGATGAGAGTCTCGAGTCGTAAGTTCCGTTCCGTCGATTCCGTTTCCGGTCTTTTCGACTGGACGGATAACGGAAACTGGTTCAGAAACTCGATCCAGCCCTGCCGCTCATGCTGTCGAATCGGAGCGGATGGATCGGCAAAACATTCCGCCATCCACGAAGACTCCGGCCGATTCATGTTCGCATCGATAACGTCATTTTTCTGCCTCGATTCGCCTTGTTGTTTCATTCTCAAACATCCGGCTAGCCATACCGGTTGCTCGGCCAGAGGTATGTGGGCAGCGATCCAGTCTGCTTCGGTCTGCAAGGCTCGATCCATTTCGACGGCCACTTTCTGGCTCGAGTCTATCGCTGTCGATACGTGTGACGGCCCCACCAGTTTGGGGGCCGGTTGGTGGTCAGAGAAGAAGGGTTGGTAGAACTCGGGCTTCGAGACCTGGCGGATCACGACGACGACCAACAACAAACCGAGACTCAAGCGGATCAAGCGTCGGTTGGTTTGGATCGACTCGGCTCGCCGAATTCGGTGCCCCGGTTGGCGGTTATAAAGGCTATCTTCGTTAAATTGCGATGGAATTCTCATGGGAACTGTTTAGGATCAATATCAACTACTTGAACGTGAAGGCAAGGCACCGTAACCTAGCATTTAGGCGGCATCCTACAATGTTAGTCAATTCCAGAATTTCTTTTTCACAGCATTCGAGCACGACTTTGCAGTTTCTTCATCGCCTTATGCGGTCGACGCAAACTCTTCCCCTTCGAATTTTGCGATTCCTCCGCCGCGACGCTTTTTCCTCGGTAATCGGGGGGGAGGCCATACGCGTCTCCATCATCGGCATCATGCTAATGACGCTTGTGGGGATGCAAACGGCGAGTGCAAAAGAGCCGGCTAACGCCTTTATCAAGCAACTTCGGGCAGATGGTTATTTCGATATGACGATTGTCTATCTCGACCGCTTGAGCTCGTACCCTGGAGTCGACGATTCTCTGTTGCAGGCTGTTGAACTGGAGAAAGCGCAGGTCTACATCGATGCGGCCGTTGCGTCTCGAAGCGTCAGCGATCGGGATGACTATTTTGCCAAGGCCGAGTCATCGTTGTCCCGATTTCTTGAGAATCAATCTCATCCCCGCCTCTCGGAAGCTCGCCTTCAGCTTGGCAAGTTGCAAATGGTTCGCGGTAATCAGTTGGAGATGCTCGATACGATTTCTGCGAATAAGGAGAAGGCCCGCCAATCTTATGTCGCGGCAGCTGAGACATTTCAAACGATCGTCGACGATTTGCGAGAAAAACTGAAAACGATGCGAGGCCAATCGGATGATGACAAGATCGATCCAGGGCTTCGGGACCGATATCGTGGTGAGTTCTTGCAAGCCAAACGGAATACTGCCGAGGCGAGACGGTTGGCCGCGATGACTTATGCGGATCCAGCAAAGGATGGCCGTCAGTTGCTTGAGGAGGCGATTGCGGAATTCGAAGATCTCACAAAAAACTACGACGGGTTTGTGACCGGAGCGTTGGCGCTTGTCAATTTAGGTCAATCCTACGACGCCCTAGGGCAAGCGGAAAAGGCGAAGGACTGTTATTTACGGATGCTTGAGCAACCGGAAGATGACGATCTGAGAGAGGCGAAGTTTCAATCGGCCACCGGCCTGATTCGAATGGCCATGTCCGAGTCGCCACCAAACTATGCCGCGGCGATCGAACGTGCTGCGGTGCTCGTGCAAGACGTTCGACCCAATGAGGTTGGGCTCCAAAGCTTGGCAAGCTTGAAGTTGGAATTGGCAAAAGCCTATCTGGCCAAGGCGGCTGACAAAGAAAACCTCAAGAAGGCGGAAACGAACATTGCTGAATCCGATGGACGAAAGCTGCTCAATGAAATTGTCAAGGTTCCTGGTACTCATTTGGAGGAATCACAAGAGCTACTGCGAAGCTTGGGAATCAAAGTCGCCGAGGTCAAGATACCGAAGGTCGAAGACCCTAAGAATTTCGACGACGCTCTCGAAGCTGCTCGCCAATTGTTGCAGGTGAGCGAAACCACCAAACAGGCACTTGAGCTCATCGAGAGGCAAGGTGGTGATGGCCCGGATCTGCAAACGCAAAAAGCAGAGCTCAATCAACAATGGAAGAATTCGATCGTCGTCGCGATCGAGATTTTGAAACGCGGGATCACGATGGTCGATGCTTCGACCGATTTATCCCAGCTTGGCGAAGCACGCCAGATTTTAGCTTATTTGTTGTATCAAGAAAAACAGTATCGCGATGCTGCCGCCGTCGGCAGCTTTATTGCACAAACCTTGCCTGGCACCGAACTTGGCCAGCAAGGTGGCATGATTGCACTCAATTCCTTCCAAATGCTGCTTTCCGAAGTTCCGGAAGCTCAGATACCAAATTTGATCGGTCGAATACGAGACTTTGCCGATTCATTAGGGGATGGATGGCCCGATGATTCATTGGCCTCCGCTGCCCGAGGAATCATGGTTCAATTGGCCCTTCGCAATAACGAATTTGATCGCTCCAAGGAGTTGATCGAGGAGATGGATGCGGGTCCAGAACGAGCTCGATTTGAACGCTTGCTTGGTCGGATCTATTGGAATGCCTCGGTCGTTGCAAAACGAGAGGGCGATGAAGGTGAAGCGGAGAAACAATTGAAAGAAGCCGATAGATTTCTGGTTGCAGGCCTCGATGGAATCGGCAATGCGGAGATCGAAAGCGAGGTTCTGCAAGCCGCTTTGGTGTTGGCCAAAGTCAGGTTGCGTCAGGGTAAGGGTTCGCAGGCATTGACGGTATTGGAAAATGCATCTTACGGGCCGCTCAAACGACGCGATGAAGTCGCCGCTCAAGATGACGCGTTCCGTGGGAATCTCGCTGCACTCGAACTGAATATTGTGGTCTCGCAAATGACCAGCCCCAACGCGGACCTCGACGCATTGATGAAGCGTGCAACCGAAGTGATGGAGAAGTTGCAGGCCACGTTCAACGATGCCGAGGGGCAAAAACGGTTGGCGGGAATCTATGCGGAAATGGCTACCGAACTCCAAAGTGAATTGGAATCGACCAGCGGTGAAAAGAAAACGCAGCTGATCGAAGCGTTCCGCGTGTTCTTAAGCCGAATCGCCGCGACAACGCAAAATCCAACGCGGCTAAAATGGATCATCCAAACATTGGTCCAACTTGGCGAGTCAGCGATGCCTGCCAAGGCGATCAAGGCGGAAGGACAAGCAGCGGAGCTGCTCTCATCGGCTGTGCAAACTTCCAAGAAGCTACAGGCATCAGGCGAAGAATCTTCGCTAGCGATCCAGTTTCAACTTGGCCGTGCTCAGCGGCTACTCGGGAACTATAAAGACGCTCTCGATATTTTTACGGCCATCTTGACCGAGAAGCCAACCATGCTCGACGCCCAAGTGGAAGCGGCAACCGCCTACGAAAATTGGGCTTTGATCTTGCCCGATCGTTTCAAGCCAAAAGCCTACGAGGCGGCCTTATTTGGCGCTCGAAAAGGCAGCGATAACAAGAACATCCTTTGGGGATGGGGGAAGATCAGCAGTTTGGCGAACCGCAATCAACAATTCGAAGAGACGTTCTTTCTCGCCCGTTATCATATTGCTTTGTCTCGCTTTCTCTGGGGCCGCGCTGCGAAAGACCCAAAGTTGTTCAAGCGGGCGGAGCAAGATATTGTCCAAGTCCAAGCTCTGTACCCCGATCTCGGCGGCGATCAACACAAACAAAAATTTGAAGCCTTACTTCGGCAGATTCAGAAGGAAATAGGTAAGTAGTATGACTCGTTCGGTTTACCGAAATGCCCATCAGCCCTGTTTGCCGTTTCTTATCATTTTGGTTACGGCAAGCCTATTTGCATGCGCCCAAGCGTATGCTCAAAATGACACGATCTATCCGCTGACCGGATCGCCCATTCGCGCAGCAGTCGTCGAGACGACTGCCGAGTACGTCGCGGTTGAGCGTGGCGCGACGAACCAGAAGATTTCGTCGGGAGAGATCCTGAAGATCCTGTTCGAAGGTGATCCTCCAGGGCTGACCAAAGGCCGTGAATTTGCTCTGGATGGCCAATACAAACAGGCACTCGAAGATTTGGCCGAAGTCGTCCGAGACACTCTGCCTCGCAAGATCATCGAAGAGGATTGGGAATTTTATGTTGCCTACTCGCAAAGCCAATTGGCCTTGGCGGGACAAGCGGACAAAAAGTCCGCGGCCGCTCAGATGATCGCGTTCGCATCGAACCACCGGACGTCTTGGCATTGGTTTAGCGCGGCAAAGGTAATCGGTGATTTAGCTCTCGCGCTCGGAAACACCGATGATGCGTTTAAGTGGTATGGAGTGCTGCGGCGAGCTCCCAGTACGACCCAGAAAATCCAGTCGGTTTACTTGACGGGATTGGCCCACTTCGCGGCAGGCGATGTCGAAAAAGCGATCGCCGAGTTTGAAAAGGTGATTGGAATCAATGTCCAATCCGCTCCCGATGCTCGTTTGCAATCGCTCGCCAAGGCCGCCTTGGCGAAGGCCTACGCGAAACAGAACCAAGCCGATAAAGGACTCGAACTTGTCTCTTCCGTTATCGCCGAATTGGGGCCAACCGATATCGAAATGTCCGCCCGTGCCTACAACGCGCAAGGTGCCAATTTTGAGTCAAAAGGCGATACCGAAGGTGCGATACTCGCTTATTTGCACACCCATTTGATGTTTTCAAGCCAAAGTGATGCCGATGCTTTTGCATTGTCGCGGTTGGCTGAACTTTGGCCCAAAGTCGGCAAGCCAGAGCGGGCTGCGGCAGCACGACAACGCTTAAGAGATCGCTATCCCGGATTTCGCCCTTGAATCGTAGCACCCCACACATTGGTGTTGTGAGCCCACGGTGAACTTGGCCTTTGCCAAAGGAATTTTCCACTTAGCTAACAGAACCCTCTTCCATTCGCTAGACTCATCTTCCAATCAACTTTCACAAAACTGTTTACAAAACAAATTCGGAGTATCTCATACATGTTCGCTCCCTGCGGTCCGCTCGTTAGCCCCAAGCACCCGAATGATGGGACCCCGAATGATGGGACCCCGAATGATGGGATGTCCGTTGGAAAATCGGTTGTTCGCTTGCTTCGCTTGCCTTGTTTCGCCCTGCTCGCATCGCTGATGTTTTCGGCTTCGGCCGGGGCACAAGATGAAGATGCAATGGCCGAATTCGGCGTGGACGTGGCGGGAGGGCCTACGGAGGTCATCGTCGCCGAAAACGAGCCGGGTGTGGATGCCGGTGATGAAACGACACCTGCCGCCAAAGATCAAAACCTGCTCAGTTGGGTGATCAAATCACTCGGTTGGGGCTACGTGTTCATCTTCCTGGCTCTTTCGATCTCGCTCGTTTCCCTGTTCGTGATGAACGTCTTGGCCGCACGACGCGACACGCTTTGTCCCAACGAATTGATTGAGAATTTTGAGGAATTGTTGAACGAAAAACAGTTCCAAGAAGCCTACGATATGGCCCGTGCTGATGAGTCGGTTTTGGGCAAAGTGCTTTCTGCAGGGCTCGCAAAGATCTCTCGTGGGTACGACAAAGCTCTCGAAGGGATGCAGGAGGTCGGCGAAGAAGAGAGTATGAAACTCGAACATTTGCTCTCCTACATGGCCTTGATTGGTAACCTCAGTCCAATGATCGGGCTGTTTGGAACCGTTCACGGAATGATTTCGTCGTTCCAGGTCATCGCAGTCGGCGGGGCATCGCCGAAACCGGCTGAATTAGCGTCCGGTATCTCGACGGCGTTGTTTACGACGCTGATCGGATTGGCGATTGCGATCCCAGCGATTGCCGCCTACAACATTCTCCGCAACCGTGTCTCTCGGCTCTTGCTCGAAGTCGGCGTGTCGAGTGAAAACTTGATGAGCCGATTTGAAGATGTTCAGCCCAAGGGGGCCAAAAAGTAGATGCGAGTCAAATCGAAAAAGCCTGACTTGTCCAGTGGCGACTTGACGCCAATGATTGACATGACGTTTCAATTGATCGCATTTTTCATGGTTCTGATCAACTTTGCGCAAACCGAAGCGAACGATCGAGTCGTCTTGCCTAGCAGCCAATTGGTCAAGCCGCCCGAAGCTCCATTGGAGTTCCCGATCATCCTCCATGTCGCACAGGATGGCGAAATTGTCTTGGGTGGCGATGACTACACGGTCGAAACGTTACGCATTGGCTTGCAGCGTGAGATGGTGGTCATCAAGGCGGAAGGCAAAACAGCGGACGACGCAAGCGTTGTCATCCGTGCCCATCGAGATACCGCAATGGGCGACGTTCAAGAGGTGATCCGCGTGGCACAGGAGCAGAGTCTGGTGAACTTTGCCCTGCGAGTGAAAGAGGACAATCGCTAATGAGAATTCGTAACCGTGGTGAGGTTGAAAAGAATGAACTCAACATGACCAGCATGATTGATATCGTCTTCTTATTGCTCGTTTTCTTCGTGATGACTTTCAAAATCGTTGAGATGGAAGGCGATTTCAATGTCCGTATGCCTCTCGGTGAAAGTAGTGGGGTCATTGACGAAACGGATTTGCCCCTAAAACTTCGGCTCCGCGCGGACGCCAATGGACAATTGGCCTCGATGTCTCTAAACGATATCGATTTGGGTAGAGACTTTGTCCAACTTCGTAGCAACGTTTTGTCCTTGGTCGGCAATTCGGCACCGATAGAAGGTGACGAGGGACCCGAGATTGAAATCGACAGCGACTACAATCTGCGATACGAAAATGTGATTAACGCGATTACGGCGGTGAGTGGCTACAAGGATGGCAATCAAGTGGTCAAGCTTATCGAGAAGATTAAATTCGCAAAGGCTCGTCGGTAACCACTGCGGATGATCTTGCTTCTCGACAACTACGATTCGTTCGTCCACAATTTGGCACGCTACTTTCGTAAATTGGGTTGCAAGACATTGGTCGTCCGCAGCGATGAGATTGACGTACAGGCGTGCCAAGAACGATCACCCGAGGCGATCGTCATCTCCCCAGGCCCCGGTCACCCTAGCGATGCTGGCTGCTCGGTTTCCGTGGTTCGCGATTTGTCGTCGACGGTACCGATTTTGGGTGTCTGTTTGGGGCATCAAGCGATCGGGCTGGCCTTTGGTGCTCAAATCGTTCGTTGTGCTCCGGTCCACGGATCGGCATCGACCATCACGCACGACCGAGAAGGGGTTTTTCGAAACTGCCCATCGCCCTGCCAAGTGGGACGCTACCATTCGCTAGCGGTCGGTCCGAGCAACTTTCCGAAAACCTTGTCGATCACCGCCAGAACCAATGACGGCATCATCATGGGCATCCGGCATCGACAATTGCCCGTTTTTGGTGTCCAATTTCACCCAGAATCGATTCTTTCGGAGATCGGTGAAACGGTGGTGAAGAATTTTGTTGACACGTTGAAAACGAAGTAAAGACGATGATTCTCGAATCAATAGTCACGACCGTTGACCAGAGAGGACGAGTGAACATCGCACCGATGGGGCCATCGGTGGACGAGGGTTTCCAAACCGCAATGGTGGACGAGCTTGTCTTTGAATTACGTCCCTTTTCGTCTTCACAGACCTACAAGAATTTGGTTGCCAATCGTACCGCCACCATTCATGTGACGGACAACGTCGACCTGTTTTCCCGTGCGGTGACGGGCGGGTTCGAGAATGGGGAGGATGTCCGTTCGATGGTCGATTGTCTTGATGATCAGTTCTATGTTCTGCGTGATTGTCACCGCTGGTTTGCTGTGGAAATTGACGAGAGCATCACTGTATCGAATGATCGAGAAAAATCGGGCGAAGCGATTCGGCACCGTTTCGTTTGCCATGTCAAGCAAACGGGAATCGTCCGCCCCTTCTTTGGTTTTAACCGGGCGAAACATGCGGTTGTGGAAGCGGCCATTCTTGCCTCACGCATTGGTATATTGCCGATCGAGCAGATTCGGATCGAGCTTGAATCGCTACAACCGTTGGTCGACAAGACAGGCGGTAAGACCGAGATGGATGCTTTCGATCGAATCAAACGGTTGGTGGATGGTGTGACCCCAAATCGATCTCTCTTGCAATCGAATGCTTCGTCATGACGTCAATTCAAGTTCGCGTGACGACTGGATCAAGACTTCATTTGGGACTACTTGATACGGTCGAACCGTTTGGCGGTGTCGGCTTGATGATTGACCAACCTGTTACGGAAGTGACGGCTGTTCGAACGAGTCAGTATCAGCGACCCAACGTTGCAAGCCATCGTATCAACGCGATCGCCGAGAATTTCCGAACGGTTGCCGGGCAAACGGAATTGCCACCCTGCCAAATCCATGTTCACCATCAACCCAAACCGCATTGCGGGTTAGGCAGCGGAACCCAGTTATCGTTAGCCGTTGCCGAAGCGATGTGCCGACTTTTCGATGTCGACTTATCCGCCGAACAGATTGCGTTGACGGTAGCGCGTCGAGGCAAACGCTCCGCCGTCGGAATTCATGGCTATTTTAACGGTGGATTGGTGTTGGAGGGAACATCGAATCGCGTCAATAACGCGTCGATCAATCCCATCATCGATCGAACGGCCATCCCTGCCTCATGGTGTGTGGGACTATTCCAAGAGTCAAGCTCACCTTGTTTCGTAAGTGGCCAACTGGAGCAGACTCATTTCGACAAACTGAAACCAGCATCCAAAGCATCTCAAGCCAAACTGCGAGAAACAGCGACAAAGCAGCTCTTTCCAGCTGCACGAGCATCGGATTTTGGTCGGTTCGCCGAAGCGGTCGAGGCCTACAACCATGCCAGTGGAATGTTGTTCTCGTCAGTGCAAGGTGGCGCCTACAACGGCCCATCGATCACGCGGTTGGTCGATAAGCTAAAACAAAACGGTGCGACTGGTGTCGGGCAAAGTAGTTGGGGACCGACCGTTTTTGCATGGTTCCCATCGCGTCAAGAGGCCACCCGATTTGTCGATCAAACCGTCGATCAAACAAAAATCGAAGTTCGCTATGCCGCGGCCAAGATCGAACCGCGACAGATCCAAGTGGATCGTTAGGCCGACCCACAACCAAACACCATCGCTTGCTTCGATAGCTAGGGGCGACCGCAAACAGGGTGTACAATGCTTCTCTTGAAGGCTTTGCGAACGCAATTCGTTCGCCGGCTGAACGGCTGAGGTTTTTCGACTTACTTTGGAGTCAAGCGGTGATACGGTTCAAGTGCCCTGGTTGCCAAACCCTTTTGAAGGCTCGCCCCGACGCAGCCGGGCGACGCGCCAAATGCAACCAGTGCAGCAAAATGATCGAGATTCCCAAGCCATCGCCACCGGCACCAAGGCAAACGGCGAAGGAAAACATCGGTCCCATGCCGACAACTCGTTTGCCCCAACCAACATCAAAACCAACATTTGGTGATGGAGTCGGCGATGCGATTGCGAAAAACGCAGCGACCGATAAAAAAGCCGTGGCAAAGAACCTGGCATCACAATTAGCCAACCTTTCGAATGCCCCGGAATTGCCTGCCGAGCCCGTAGCTGACGTCAGCCCCGTGGTTGACGACAGCGACGATTTCTTCAAAGCACTTGATGCCGCAACCGAAAGTGTGAATGAAGCGGTCTTGGCACAACAGCGGATGCGGACGGCAGCGCTCGCTGCGAAGTTAACGCCTGCTCAAATTGAGACATGTTTTCGTGGTGATTTCGAACCCGTTGTGCAAAATTGGTCCTATGGCCACAGCTTGCTCGGTACCGCAGCAATGATGCTTTTTCTGCCGAGCCTATTTACAATCATCGTCCTGGTCTCGACCGTGTTCATGTTCATTGGTATCTATACCTGGAGCGGTAGAGAGTCAACGGGCCAATTGCCCAATCCGTTTCTAGCGTTTGGAGCAATCGGTTTGGGGCTACTTGTCTTAGCGTGTTGGGTTCCGATCGTCAGCATGTTCTTTGCAACCATCGCAACGCTCTTTTCGGGAACGCACAAAGCTCCTGAAACACGAACGCTGACTCGCGAAGCACAGCCGACGATGTATGAGTTTGTGGATCAGATTTGCAAGCGGATGGGAACACCGCCTCCTTCTCGAATCGATCTGAATTGTGGTTTTAATGCATCAGCATCGTTCGACCATGGCATGTTGAGTTTCGAGAAGAACAATTTGGTTTTGACGCTCGGCGTCCCCTTGATCGCGACCCAGTCGGCCGAGCAATTGGCGTCGGTGATCGCTCATGAGTTCGGTCATTTTTGCCAAGGTGCGGGAATGCGAGTTCATTTCGTGTTGGCGAATTTGAATGGGTGGTTCGTTCATTCGGCTAGTCGCAAAGCTTATCGTGATGAGATGGTCGCCGATGTGGTCTCGAATTCGGACATTGGCTCAAGCGTTTTTGGACTTCTATGGGCAATCAATTATGTAATCGGCTCTATCGGGCGGTACATGATGAGGATATTTGCCTACGTGGGTTATGCGAGCAGCGGTAGCTTGTCTAGGCAAATGGAGTTTGACGCGGATCGCTACGCCGTCCATCTGGCGGGAAGCAAAGCGTTTTGCGAATCAGAAACTTCCGCTCAGCAGTTTGGAGTTGCCTACCGTGTTTCCGTCATGAATTTGCAGATGCTTTATCAAGCTGGCATTCTGGTCGACAATATTCCACGATTGGTCCAGCACATTGGTAAAACGATGCCAGCGACAACGATTGAACGGATTGCAAAAGCCTCGGAGCAAGAGCGAATCAACGCCTTCGACACGCATCCGCCGTCTCGGGATCGTAAACGAGCGGCAATGGAATTAGCAAAACCAGGGATCGTAAAGGTAGGGCGTCCCGCACGCGATTTGATCGACCGCTGGACAGACCTTTGCGAAAACATCACGCTTGACTTCTACCGCGAAGTGACAGGAATGAAGATCAGCAAACAAAATGTGTCAAAGCTCGAAGACGTTTTGGCTGCGGAGCATAAGCTGTTGTTGGACAAGGAATGAGGGGACTTGTTCCTAAGCTCCCGGCTGGGAACACATTGTTCGGAAGGCTCTCGCCTCCCGAGCGTCTCAAGAGGGCGGAGGAGCCTTCAATCACGCCCTTTTCAGGGCAACGGAATTAATAACACCACGAACTCTTCGTTGGGGAAGAGTGAATCACGTTCTAACGGCAAACAATTCAAAATGGACAAACGGTTGCTCGACTACTTGCAGAGAATTCTCAACGCCCGCGTTTACGATGTGGCAATCGAAACGCCGCTCGAGATTGCCGAGAAACTTTCGGGCCGATTGGAAAATCGAGTTTGGCTCAAACGGGAAGATACCCAGCCGGTCCACAGTTTTAAGCTGCGTGGTGCCTACAATAAAATGGTTCACCTCTCCCCCTCGGAGTTAGCTCGAGGCGTCATTTGTGCATCAGCTGGAAACCACGCACAAGGCGTTGCCCTCAGCGCCCGACACCTCGGTTGCCAAGCGGTCGTGGTGATGCCTGTCACGACACCAGAGCTTAAATCGGATGCTGTGCGGGCTTTGGGAGGCCAAGTGGTTCTGTACGGAGACAGTTATTCCGATGCGTATGAACATGCTTTAACGTTACAAAAGCAAAGTGATTTCGTGTTTGTCCATCCGTTTGATGATCCCGACGTGATTGCCGGCCAGGGCACCGTTGGAATGGAAATTCTTCGGCAACACCAACATCCAATCCATGCCGTGTTTGTCGCCATTGGTGGCGGGGGACTGATATCGGGAGTCGCTGCCTACATCAAAGCGGTTCGTCCCGAGATCAAAGTGGTCGGGGTCCAGATGATCGATTCTGACGCGATGCTGCAAGCGGTCCGAGCGGGTAACCCCGTCCCGTTATCCGACGTGGGACTGTTTTCCGATGGCACGGCCGTGAAACGCGTCAGCGACGAAACGTTTCGATTGACCCAGGAGTTGGTCGACGATTTTGTCACGGTCGATACCGATGCCGTTTGCGCAGCGATCAAAGATGCATTCGAAGATACCCGCAGCATCTTGGAGCCCGCCGGTGCGATGGGGATCGCGGGAATGAAGCAGTACGTCAGTCAGCATCACTTGCGTGGAGAAGAGCTGGTCGCGATTACTTGCGGTGCGAATATGAATTTCGATCGGCTTCGCTTCGTGGCCGAGAGAGCCGAGGTGGGAGACCAACGTGAAGCTTTGTTTGCGGTGACGATCCCAGAAACGCGAGGCAGTTTTAAACGTTTATGCGAAACGATTGGCGGACGAAATGTGACCGAGTTTAGCTACCGCATCTCGGATCATCGTGAAGCTCAAGTGCTTGTCGGACTTGCGATCGCCGATCGCGGCGAAGCGGCGACGATTCGCGACGCGTTGGCTCAACAGCGTTTTGCTGCTTTGGATTTGGTGGATGATGATTTGTCGAAAGAGCATCTTCGGTACATGGTCGGCGGCCGTAGCCCTCGATCCGAAAATGAACGGCTCTATCGCTTCGAATTTCCTGAACGTCCAGGAGCTTTGATGCGGTTTCTGTCCCGTATGCATCCCGATTGGAATATCAGCCTGTTCCACTATCGCAATCAAGGTGCCGACTATGGACGCATTTTGGTCGGTATCCAAGTGCCCAATGATGACTTGCCTGTGTTCGACAACTTTCTCGCGTCACTTGGCTACCCCTATGTCGATGAAACCGAGAACCCTGTGTACCATCTTTTCTTGCGTTGATATAGAAACCGTTTAAGCATCGGGTTTAGGATTCCACGATGGGGACAACACGGTAATACCAACGACCAAAGACTCGATCCTACTCGGAGAGAGTTTGGTGAAAATTTGCGCCTTGATGGCTCAACGGTCGTGTCATAACGTCGGTCAAAAACAGATGCCATTCTTCGCTCCATTGAAAACGGTTTCTCCATTGAAAAGAGGCTCCGCCGAAAGAATCCGTGGTTTGATTCATCCATCTCAAGTACCGAAGGGTAGGATTTTCAGGCACCTCAGGGCAAAAAGAATGTTTCGGTGCATCGGCAATCGGACGGTTAAAAATAAACCTCAACAAAACAAGACGTTCTTTCCTCCCTGACCCGTTGTCCCTAAGTAAGTTGTTCCTCAGAGCCAGCCCGGAATGGCGTGTACTGAAGGAATTCTGAAACGTGAAAGATCCTTCCGTCGAGCTTGTCTCGGCGGAGGAAACAAGTGGCGGCTACAAACCGCACGACCGAAAGAAATTCGCCCCACCCCCACGAATCGCCTCCGGCGATTCGTGGGGGTGGGGCGAGCGTGGAATTTTGCGTTCATGGTAGCTGCCACCTGTTGCTCCGCCCGGATAAGCCGGACGGAAGCAGGAAAAAACACCCCTGTGAAACTCACTCCGTTTTTCTTCCGTCCACGCCATTCGAGCTAGGCCGGATGATTCATGGGCTTGGAAATTGTTTTGCTAACGTCTACGCCTTCAAGCGTTTACGTTCATTGCTCGAAAAACAGTCTGCGTATTAGCCGTTTTGGCGTTAGCGGGCTGTCGATTTAATCGTTTAACGCTTAGCCGAAGGCGTCAGCTTTTCTGTAAGCGGTCGCCTATGGCTTGGCGTTAAACAATAAGTCGAGTCAAACCGATTAAATCAGCAGGCCGCTATCGCCAAAACGGCTAATGAATAATCCGGGCTAGCCCGGAAGCCGAAACATCCTTGCCGGTGGCGTGATCCCTCCGATCTGTGGATAGTTGCACCATCGCCCCCCAGGCCGGAGGCCGAAACATCCTTGCCGGTGGTGTGAGCCCTCCGATCTGTGGATAGTTGCACCATCGCCCCCCAGGCCGGAGGCCGAAACATCCACTGCCGGTGACGTGATCCCTCCGATCTGTGGATAGTTGCACCATCGCCCCCCAGGCCGGAGGCCGAAACATCCTTGCCGGTGGTGTGAGCCACCGGAATGGATGGCAACCGAACCGCTAGCCCGGAGGGCGACACATTACGATCGATGTATCGGCCTCCGTCGGCGAGCAAAGAGGCCGAAGGAGGAGGAGGAGTCCAATATCGCGTATCGTCGCCGCCGTCCTTTTGGCGAAACACCGTTCCCGGTCATCAAGGTGATATTCGATCTGCCTCGTGGCAATGGGTATCGCGACTGCCATGCCCCAAAAAACTTCCGCAACTTCCTTTTCACCCACAAATTCTTCTGAAGAGCCTTAAAAAGAAGTTCGATCCCCGTAAAGCAACCGCAGGGGAAAAGCGATGAGAGCGATATGCAATCCGCCATCACCTCGAAAGTCTTGGTGACTTTCGCTACCTCCGCATCCGAATCGACGTTGCTCCGATAGTCTAGGTTCGAGTGTTAATACCATGACATTCAGAAGATCGTGTCATCTTGTTTGCTTTTCTCCGTATCAAGCTCATCAACTTGATCGTTTAGTTTACGACTTGCCAGACGAGTGATATAGACGGTCACGATGACGGTGGCCACTAACCCAATCGCCAACATCGCCCACTCAGCACTGGAACGCTCGCGATCGGCCCCGAGAGCTGCACCGGAAACATGGCCGATGTAGACATACAAGAAGGTACCCGGCAGCATCGCAATCCAACTCGTCACCACGTAGGGCCAAAAGCGAATGGACGTCAAGCCGTACAAGTAGTTTTGTAGGTTGAAGGGAATAGCGGGGGACAATCGCAACAGACCCACGATCTTCCATCCACCTTCGGCGATCGCTCGATCCATTGCATCAAAGCGGCGGCTGCCTGTTGCCATTGCCGCGACCTTTTCTCGGGCAGCATAGCGAGCAATCAAGAAGGTCAACGAAGCACCGATCGTCGACCCCAGCGAAACCACAGCAAAACCGATCCAAAGGCCGAAGGTCGCACCAGCAACCAACGTCAATATCGTGCCGGGGACGAACAAGATCGTCGCAAGGATGTAGAGCAGCACCAATACGAATGGCCCCCAAAAACCTAGGCCAGCGATCCACGTTTTTACCGACGACATCGCTTGGTCAATCGGTAGTAGGCGTACCGCAACAAGCAAGCAGATGACGATCGAAACGATGATCGCCCACCGAAAGACGGGTGCCTTTTGCCTTGTCTTGGAGTCGGCAGGTTGGGAATCGGCGTTCAAAGTGGTCCCAGGCTAATGCTTGGTAAGGGAGTAAGGATAAAGTTTGCCGTAGTGGATCTTGTCAAAGATCCCTCATGGGAAAGGATCTTTGACAAGATCCACTACCCGAAAGCGTTTTATTCACTCTTTCGGTGAAGCCAGGGAGGGTCGCAAAGCGAGCCGTTGGCAAACGATCCGGCGAGGGTGAAGTGGACCGGCAATCCTCCATTGGATGTGTAGGTGGTTGCGTTAGCGGACCTGCGGTTCCGATCAAGCATCGATTGTATCGTTCGCGATTGATTTGCGGGACGGTTCAACGACCGGATCGACTTTGGCGACTCGTTCAAGAACCACCAAGCACATGTCATCGAAGGGCGGTGTGGGACCGATATGCTTCAAGACGGCAGAGACAATTTTGTCTTTCATCTCTTCTGCGGTTCCGCCCTCGGCAGCAATTTCACGCATCCGCTCCATCCCGAACTCCTGATCCGCCGCGTTCATCGCTTCGTTGATACCGTCGGTATACATGATCGCGACATCGCCCAAATTCATTGGGATTTCGACGGCTTCATACGTCATTCCATCATCGATAGCGATCGGTAGACCGGACTCCTCTTCGCCAGGTTCGCAAATCGAACCGCACTTGGCTATGCGGACGATGGGCGGCATATGTCCGGCATTGACGATCGTCACCTTATCACTTTTGGGATCGACGACCATGAGTAGGAAGGTGATAAAGCGTTCGACTTGCAACCCGCTCATCCGGTCGTTTAGTCGTTCGATGGCGCGAGCAACGTTGTCATCGCTAGCCAAACAAAACCGTGTTTCCGCTGACAATTTTGCCATGAACATTGCTGCGGCCACTCCATGGCCGACGACATCGGCAACGACAATTCCGACACGTCCATCGGCCAAATGGATGTAGTCGAAATAGTCACCCCCGATATGATTGGCTGCCTTGTAGAAGCTGACGACATGGTAGCCAGGCGCGTCAGGAGGCGATTGCGGTAGAAAGGCTGCTTGCACTTCGGTTGCCAGCTTCAGGTCTTGTTCGACTTCACGTTGGATCAATGCTTGTTCATAGAGCCGGGCGTTATTGATCACGATGCCCGCTTGCGCGGCCACCCCGCGAAGCAAGTCGGCATCCTCGTCGCGAAATTGGCCGCGGCCTCGAAGTGAATCGATTTGTAACGCCCCGAATGCGTTGCCCTCTCCATCGATTAGCGGAGCACAAATCATCGATTTGATCGAAAAATCGGCGATCGATTGGCTGCTGTCAAAACGTACGTCCTCGGATGCGTCGAGTGACAAGACCGGTTCGCCCGTACTCATTACCTCACGAATAATCGTACGGCTAATTCGTACCGTTTCCGTCTCGTCACGGGTGTGTCGGGTCTTCACCCAACGCGTGGTCAAATTGCCTTTAGCGTCCTCCATGACCACGAAGCCACGATCGGCAGCGGGGAAAATGTCGAAAAGACTGGTGAGTACATTGGGGAGAACCTCGTCGAGCCCGAGCGAATTGCTGAGGTTGGTGTTGATCCTCATCAACGCCTCAAGTTTCGCTTCGGGCGTTGCCGACAACTTCAAACCATCGCCGCTACTCTTGAATTCGACTTTCGATGCGTTCAACCGATCGGTCTTCTCGTCTTCGACCATCAGAATGCCAAAGTTGGCACCATCGAACGTCATCTGGTTCTGGTCCTGAGCAAATTCGGGGATCTCTTCATGGTGAAAGATCAGATCGACCTCGCTGATGCGAATACGGTCACCTTCGCGCAGAAGTTCTGGTTTGGAGAGCAATTGGCCGTTTAGAAAGGTGCCGTTTCGGCTGCCAGAATCCTCGACAAGAAAATCATTCCCGCGGCGAACGATTTTCGCGTGATATCGGCTGACGGCCCCCGCGTCGACCAAAACGTGGCATTCGGGATGCCGACCGATCGACGTTTCACCGTCTTGCAGTTCGAAACGCTCGGCAATTCCGTCAGTTCCTAAAGAACTGTTCGACAAGTAAGCCATCAGAAATTGAACCTTCTACGGAAGTGGTACGGAGTCGTTATTCGCGTCGGAACGTCGATTTTACGATGGGGTAGCGAGCCGATATTCTAAGTCTGGAAAGGGAAATCAACAACGAGACACCAAACCCGAAAAATCGTTACGCCTTGCCATCTTGACGTCACGCCAAAAAACAATCTAAATAGTGTTCTCCGTCATGGAATCGATTTCCAGTCGGCGACACTGCCCCATAGTGTAATTGGCAACACGACAGATTCTGACTCTGTTATTTTAGGTTCAAGTCCTAATGGGGCAGCCTTCTGCTCCCCTCTGTACAAATTTAGAGACTGCGCGTGATTGTAGCAATTGATGGTCCCGCTGGCGCTGGCAAGAGCAGCATCGCGCGTCAAACCGCTGATGCGATGGGTTTTGAGTTCCTCGATACCGGCGCCCTCTATCGCGCGGCGACTTTAGCCGTAATCCGTGCTCAAATCGATTTTCAGGATGTGGAGGCGATGGTTAACTTGACCAGCGGTTTGCGGATCGATTGGGATGGTACGCGTGTTCTGTTGGATGGTGAGGATGTTTCGAATGAAATTCGTTCGCCAACCGTGACCGATGCGATCCGTTACCTAGCCGACCAACCGCTCATTCGCAAGCAGTTGTCCGCATTGCAGCGTCGAATTGCCGATGGACGCAATGTCGTCACCGAAGGACGCGATCAAGGAGCCGAGGTCTTTCCCGAAGCCGAATGCAAGATTTTTTTAACCGCCTCCCCCGAAGAACGAGCAAGGCGACGCTGCGAGCAATTACGGAAAGATGGCCGGCACTTGACCCATGCCGAAGTGCTCGCCGCCCAGAATAAGCGGGACCGCGAGGATCAAACGCGAGAAGTGGGACGATTGAGAGCGGCTGACGATGCCATCGTACTCGATACCGATGGAATGACGCCCGGCGAAGTTCTCGAGGTCGTCCTCACAACCGTTCGCGAAAAGAAAACATAGTGGGCGAGGTTGCGAGTTCCATCCTGGGGTGCTCAAAGGGTGCTCAAAGGGTGCTCAAAATTCGGGTTGGATCCTGTAGCGGTGAGCATCGTTTTTGTTCCACAGCTACCCCTTTGCCAATTTAGAATTCGGTAGCTGACACTTGTTGCTCCGCCCGGACGAGCCGGACGGAAGCAGGAAAATCATATGGTAGCTGACACTTGTTGCTCCGCCCGGACGAGCCGGACGGAAGCAGGAAAATCATATGGTAGCTGCCACTTGTTGCTCCGCCCGGACGAGCCGTACGGAAGCAGGAAAATCACCCACTGCGAAAGTCACTGCGTTTTTCTTAAGTCCACGCCCTTCGAGGTAAGCTTTGCTGAGGAGCAACTTGCTGAGGGATAACGGGCTGAGGGCGGGAAGAATGTCTCGCTTGGCCTCGATAAAACGGCTTGTTTTGCCGAGGTTTATTTTTGAACGTCCGATTGCCGATGCACCGAAAACATCCTTTTTGCCCTGCGATGCTTGAAAAACCGACCGTGTTCTGTACTTGGGATTGATGAATCAACCCACGGATTCTTCGGTAGAGCCCAATCCTGAGGACTCGTAGCCTCGTCCACTACCAGCAACGAATGAAACCCCAGTCCGACCACCCGCCGACCTTCAACACGCTGGGCAATTACAAATGGCCATCCGTGCCAGCCGATGAATCGCTCAAGAAATTTAGTTGGAAGATTTGGAGGCGTTATCGTCGTCAGCGACAAGATCCGTTCATCTCGGACGAATCCTTGCGATCGGCCAATCGTCGAAAGCTCGATTCGATCGCAGTGCCGCCGTTGTGTGGGACGATCTTGGAAGAAATGCAAGCCACATTTGCCGATTGGATTGCCGATCCTGCTCCTGCGCGTTGGTTGCATTTGGTGGTGCTGCCTCCTTGCGAACCGAACGACTTGGTGCGAACGTGGGCTCGGCAACACGGGCATCGCATCCTCGAACCGCCGAGTCGAGACGTGCTGACCGACCCTCGCGCAGAGCTCACTTATCACTGCGATAGCGACGATGCTGTGTTGGTGGTTCCTCGTTTGGAGCGATGGTTTCTGCGCCACTACGATGGGCTGCATCATGTGCGGAATTTTTTAAGCAAGGCGGCCGAGGCTGAACGACATTGTGTGATCGGTTGTAATTCATGGGCTTGGGCGTTTTTGAATAAGGCGATTGGAGCGGGGGGGCTCTTGCCAGCGGGATTGACATTCGCTGCCTTCGACGCCGATCGCCTGAGAGTTTGGTTTGAACAGCTCGCGACGCATGCTGATTATAAAGATCGTACGTTTCGCTTTTCGACCAGCGGCAATGAAGTCTTTCCATCGGATCTGGCAAGCAAAGAGACGGGAGAGTTCTTTCAAAAGCTGGCAGCGACCAGTCTAGGGATCCCCTGGATCGCATGGCACCTGTGGCGGCGCCGTCTGCGATTCGGGCCTGACGATGAGCAACAGAACGCTCCCTCCGAAAAGTTCCCGGACGAAACGACGATTTGGGTTGCCGCTTTGGAGGAAATGAAATTGCCAAGCTGCGACGTCGACGCGTCGTTATTGACGCTGCACACGCTATTGATTCACGACGGTCTGACGGCAAGCGAGTTGGATGTGGCGACCCCCAGTGTGGATGCGTCGAACGTCTTGCCATCGCTGATGGCAGCGGGCTTTGTGCGAAGAGAGGGGGACCAGTATTTTTGCGCTGCGGCGGCTTATCCGGCGATCCGCGACGCATTGCAGGACTCCGGATTTCCGCTGGATCAACTCTAGGAAACGACATGCAGAACAAGTCTGGACTTCCCGCCGCTGCCGTCATTGCGGATCCTTCCCCAAATGGTTCCGATCGGGCGAAAGAGGAAGCGGTAAAACTTATCAATGACTTGCAAGACATCAGCTTCGTCGAAATCGGTTTGGTCGTCTTAACGGCTTGGCTGGTGATCCATTTGACTCGCAAACTGTTGCCGTTGTTGGCCGAGCGTGGGCCAAGTCAGTTTCGGTTGTATCTCTTGAACACCGTGCCGATCGTCCGGTTGCTGGCGTTGACGTTCGCGATCCTGTGGGTCATCCCGATTGTTTTCAACGTCACATTTGAAAACTTCTTGGTGATCGCAGGAGGTGCCAGCGTCGCGATCGGGTTCGCGTTTAAGGACTACGTCAGTGCTCTGATCGCGGGGATTATCGCCGTCATCGAGCGGCCGTACCGGCCCGGTGATTGGGTCGAGATCGATGGTGACTATGGCGAAGTGACCGGCGTCGGAATGCGTTCGCTGACGCTGCGGACCGCATCCGATGATTTAATCACCGTCCCGCACACTCGAATTTGGGATCAGAATATCTCGAATTCCAATAACGGGAAACGGACATTGATGTGCGTCACCGATTTCTACGTCGCGTCGAAACAAGATCACGCAGCGATTCGCAGTCTCCTTCGCGACGTGGCAATGACGAGCGGCTATCTGCAATACGAAATGCCAGTCCTGGTGATGCTCAGCAACGAACCGTGGGGAACACACTACAAAGTAAAAGCGTACCCGTTTGATCTACGTGATCAATTCGCCTTCATCAGTGACGTAACCGTTCGCGGAAAAGAGGCGTTATCGAAACACGGCATTGAAGAAATCACGGTGCCGCTCTGCTCTTCGAGCGGCTAACGCAATGGGCGTCCGCTCCTCGAGCGAAGGGCGTCGAACGGCATGTATTTCAGCAGCCTCGCTGCCCGATCCAGCCTTCTGTCGAGCTCGTCTCGGCGAGCCCAACGGCCCTCAATCCCTCAAGCCCCAAGCCCTCAAGCCCTCAAGCCCTCAAGCCCTCAAGCCCTCAAGCCCTCAAGCCCTCAAGCCCTCAAACCTCAAACCTCAAACCTCAAACCTCAAGACTCAAGACTCAAGACTCAAGACTCAAGACTCAGACCCTCGGCAAATTATGCATTCCGATCGGAGCGCAGAGTGATGATGTCGTAGCGGATAAAGGGTGGCTTGTTCAGAAATGGCAAATTTGACTAACATGTAGCTGAACCGTTTTGCACCGACATCACGACCATAGGCTAGCCGCCCACACTTTTACCCCGAAATATCTCATGATCTACCTTGTCACTGGCGTTGCCGGATTTATTGCCAATCGTGTTGCTGCGGAGCTTCTCGATGCGGGGCATCAGGTGGTCGGAATCGACAACCTGAACGACTACTACGACGTCCGGCTCAAGCAGCATCGACTCGAGAAGCTTGACGATCCAAATTTTACATTCGTAAAAGGTGATATCGAAGACCCGTCCACGCTTGAGCCTCTTTTTGACCAGCATGCATTCGACGCGGTATTGAACTTGGCAGCCCGAGCGGGGGTGCGGTACAGCATGGCCAATCCGCACGTCTACATGACGACCAACGCGATGGGATCGTTGAACTTGCTCGAGCAAATGCGGCGAACGAACGTCAAAAAGTATGTCCTGGCATCCACCTCATCGCTTTACGCCGGTCAACCGATGCCATTCTTGGAAACGTTACCGGTCAACACGCCGATTTCGCCGTATGCCGCCAGCAAGAAGTCGGCCGAGGCGATGGCCTATGCCTACCATCATCTGTACGATATCGACATATCGGTTTGTCGCTATTTCACCGTCTACGGCCCCGCAGGCCGGCCTGACATGTGCATCTTTCGGTTTATCAAATGGATCGACGAAGAGACACCGATTGAACTGTTTGGCGATGGCGAACAATCGCGTGACTTTACTCACGTCGACGATATCGCTCGCGGTACGGTCGCCGCACTCAAACCGGTTGGCTACGAAGTCTTCAACTTGGGCGGAGGAGGTGAACCGGTATCACTCAATACCGTCATCGCTTCGCTGGAACAAAGTCTCGGTAAAAAAGCGAGGCTGGTCCACAAGACGTTTCACAAAGCCGACATCGTCACCACGCAAGCGAACATCGAGAAAGCTAAAACGCAACTCGGTTGGCACCCAAGCGTGACGCTCGAAGACGGGCTGCAGCAATGCGTTGATTGGCATCTCGAAAACAAGCCATGGTCGAGCAGTCTCGTTCTGCCGTGATGCGGCATCGCAGCATTTTCACGCTGCTCGGTTGTCCGAGCGAAGGGCGTCTACCGAATGGCTCATCCATGGGCTAGATTATGTGCCTTATCGATCGATTGACTATCTAGCTAAGACTTGTCAAACGCCGAATGCAAACCAGAATATCGGGGAGGTTCTTATGGGGCTCGGGGCAACTCATCTCCTGTCACCCAAGTGGACGAAGTCTGCGCCGACGGAAGCCCCATCGCGAGAGTCGCCAAGCCCTTCGCCCGCTCATAAATCCCTCATAAATCCCCGCTCAACAAAGTGAACACTAGCAAAACGGTTCTCTCCCAAGCATTGGAACGCCCTGATCGGTAAAGCCGATCAACCACGAAGTCACCGAAAAACTCCAGTGATCACTGACAACTGACAAATGACCATTCGTGTCGATTCGTGAGATTCGTGGCAATACCAATCCACGCCTAAATCAGCCACAAAGGAAGGGTCCATTGTCCGACGCGGAGATTGGCTTGATGCAGTCCGCCTAGTCCTCGTCAACGATTTTGGCCACGAATCGTACGTTTACTTTTCAACGACTTTTCAACGACGAAATCATCCGCGTCTGTCACCCAGGTGGAGATCTTTCGTGGCTGTGGCTTCCAGCCGCAGCTTCCAGCCGCAGCTTCCAGCCGCAGCTTCCAGCCGCAGCTTTCAGCCGCAGCTTCCAGCCGCAGCTTTCTGGGGCAAGATGCCCCAGCCACTCTTTTGTCAAGCCTGAAATCAAGATGCAACGCAGCACCCACGACTCATTTCTCCCCTGGACTTTCGGCCCGTTCAACGCTAATAAAGCTGAACCGCTAAGCGACGCCTGTTTTAGCTGCCAAAAATAACTTCACGTTTTTCTCTACGCAAATTATCTCTACGCAAAACCTCTCAATCATTAGAGACCTTTCCAAACCGAGTCGACACCGGTCACCGCTCAGTTCCCGTCTCAAAAATCAATTGCAGACTCCGACCCTTTCACTGCTTTGGCCCTTCTGATTTCAAAAAAATGCTATCAAATAAATCAATCCTAATCACCGGTGGTACCGGTTCGCTTGGCAAAGAACTGGTAAAGACCATTTTCGACAAGTGGCCTGATGTCGGCCGAGTCGTTATCTACTCGCGCGACGAGCAGAAGCAATTTCAAATGGCGCAGGAGTATCCTGCTGTGAAGTATCCGAGCATTCGCTTTTTCATTGGTGATGTGAGAGACCGAGAAAGATTGCAACGGGCTTTAACTGGAGTTGATTTCATTGTGCATGCGGCGGCGATGAAACATGTGCACATTGCAGAGTACAATCCAGACGAATGTGTGAAGACCAATGTGGGCGGTGCCGAAAATGTGATTGAATCTGCGCTGCAAAGTGGTGTCAGCCGAGTCGTGGCATTGTCAACCGATAAGGCCTGTGCCCCGATCAACCTTTACGGAGCAACGAAACTAACCTCTGATAAACTGTTCATCGCGGCAAACAACATTCGCGGGAAAAAAGACATTCGGTTTTCCGTTGTCCGTTACGGAAACGTCATGGGGTCGAATGGATCGGTAATCCCATTTTTCCTAGAGAAAAAGAAAACGGGTGTGTTACCGATTACCGATTCGACGATGACGCGTTTCAATATCTCACTGCAAGACGGTGTCGCAATGGTTCTTCATGCCCTTGAACATGCTTGGGGTGGCGAGCTATTCGTACCGAAAATACCTTCGTACCGAATCATGGAACTAGCCGAAGCGATCGGTCCTGAGTGCGAACACAAGATAATTGGCATACGGCCGGGCGAAAAAATTCATGAAGAGATGATTACAGCATCTGATTCTTTCACCACCTACGACCTCGGGAAGTACTTTGTTATCCTGCCCCAAACACCAGCTTGGAAAATAAAGGAATTCGTTGACAAATTCGCTGCCAAACGGGTGACGCAAGGATTTAGCTATTCCTCAGGCGACAATCCAGAATTCCTTACCGTTGACCAGATACGACAAGAAATACGTGAACGTCTCGACCCGAATTTCCAGATCGAGTGATTGCCTAAACTTAGATATTTGGGTCGTGGATCTTGTCAAAGATCCTGACACACTGGGGATCTTTAACAAGATCCACTACAAAACACGATCGACCAAACTTTTGTTCCAAAAATGATGATTCCCTACGGCCGTCAATCGATTAGTGAAGCCGATATCGCGGAGGTTTCTAACTCGCTGCGGTCGAATTGGCTGACGACGGGCCCCTTGGTCAATCGGTTCGAGGAAGAGTTTGCGAAACGCGTGGGTGCTAAACATGCCGTGGCGGTTTGTAACGCGACCGCGGCGTTACACTTGGCAATGATGGTTGCAAACATCGGCCCAGGCGATCGTGTTGTCACCAGCCCTAATACCTTTTTGGCATCGGCAAATTGCGCAGCGATGGTGGGAGCGATACCCGACTTTGCCGATATTGATCCTGTTTCCTATAACCTTTGTCCTGAATCGCTTCGAGGAAATTGGCAGGCGGACACAAAAGCTGTCATCGCAGTGCATTATGCGGGTCAAACGGCCGACATGCCAGCGATTGCCGCTGTGGCGAGAGAGCGAGGAGCGATCGTGATCGAGGATGCCTGCCACGGTGTCGGCGGCAGCTTTGAACATGAAGGCAAAAACTGGAAGATCGGTGGCCATCCTTGGGCCGACATGTCGACGTTCAGTTTTCATCCGGTGAAAACGATGACGACCGGTGAAGGCGGGATGCTGGTTACCGATAACGACGATTATGCAACAAAAGCAAGAATGCTGCGGACACACGGGATGGTTCGCCAACCCGATGAGTTCGTCGGAATCGGAGACGACCACTTCGAGGAAAAGGGCCCTTGGTATTATGAGATGCAGGAGCTGGGTTACAACTTCCGCATCACCGATTTTCAGTGTGCACTCGGTTTAAGTCAACTGAAGCGGCTAGATACCTTTTTACAGCGGCGACGCGAAATGGTTTCTCGCTACAATGAAGCCTTTAAGGAAACCGAGTACCTGCAGACTCCCAAACTGCGTAATCCAAACGATCGCGATCTGACCTCGTGGCATCTCTATACTGTCTTAATTGATTTTGCCGCCATCGGTTGCACACGGACCGAGTTCATCAAACGGCTCGTTGAGAAAGGTGTCGGCTCTCAAGTGTTGTACATCCCGGTGCATTTGCAACCGTGGTACCAACGCCAATACGGTTACGCGATATCGAAATGCCCGATCGCCGAAGACTATTATGCGCGTACACTTAGCCTGCCACTGTACCCCGAGATGACGGATCAAGATTGTGAACAGGTGATCGCGGGCATTCGCGACATTCTATCATCCGTCGCCAAAACGAAAGAAAAAAATGAGTAATCAACACACTGACTTTGGCACCCCGCAAGAGGAGTTTTGGGCAGGTTCGTTTGGTGACGAATACATCAATCGAAACACGGAAGAAAAGTTTCTTGCTTCGAACATCGCGTTTTTTTCAAAGATACTATCCAACACGTCAGGCATCAAATCGATCGTTGAATTTGGACCCAATATTGGACTCAACTTGCGTGCCCTGCAAATGCTACTGCCATCGGTTGACATGGCGGGGATTGAGATCAATTCGGAAGCCGCCCGGCAATTAAAATGTAGCCTTCCGAAAGCGGAAATATTCAATGAGAGTATTTTGACCGTCGAGTTACAGAAGCAATTCGATCTTGCGCTTATCAAAGGGGTTCTGATCCACATCAATCCCGATTCGCTTCCTGACGTATACGACAAATTAGCGAACGCTTCCGCAAGGTATGTTGTGATTGCAGAGTATTACAATCCTTCGCCTGTCTCCATTCCCTATCGAGGCCATGACGATCGACTATTCAAACGCAATTTTGCAGGCGAATTCCTTGATCTTCACTCTGAATTTTCGCTAGTCGATTACGGGTTCACATGGCATCGCGATCCCAACTTTCCGCAAGACGATTTGACTTGGTTTCTGCTGGAAAGACGCAAATGAATATAGCAGTCATACCTGCCCGTGGCGGCAGCAAGCGGATCCCGGGTAAGAACATCCGTGAATTCTGCGGTCAACCGATCATCAAATATTCGATTGATGCGGCAAAGCAAACAAAACTCTTTGATCGCATTATCGTCTCGACCGACTGCCCCGAAATTAGCAAAGTGGCTGTTGAAAACGGTGCAGAGGTACCCTTTGTTCGTCCGCCCGAACTATCCGACGATTTCACCCCCACCATTCCCGTTGTACGCCATGCCGTGAATTGGATCTGTCAGAACGATCGGACGGTCCATTATGCCTGTTGCCTCTACGCTACCGCACCGTTTGTCCAGAGCGAAGACATGATTCGAGGCATGCAAAAACTGGAGGCCTCACCTGACGCTTCCTTTGCCTTTTCCGTCACCACGTTTGCCTTTCCGATCTTTCGAGCGTTGCAAGTGCATGACGAACGCGTCTCGATGTTCTGGCCCGAGCATGAGTCAACACGTTCACAGGATCTGCCAGAAGCTTTCCACGATGCGGGACAGTTTTACTGGGGTACAACCGATGCCTGGATGAAAGACACCCAATTGTTCTCGTCCCAATCCATTCCCATCTCGATCCCTCGGTATCGAGTCCAAGATATCGACACGCTCGAGGATTGGCAGCGAGCAGAGAGAATGTACGAAGCAATTGACGAGAGTCAACGTCGATGAGATTGCTAATCCGAGCAGACGCTTCCGCAACCATTGGTGCGGGGCATGTTATGCGCTGTTTAGCGCTCGCCCAGGCTTGGCAAGATGCCGGTGGAGACGTGACGTTTGTGTCGGCAACCCTTTCTGAGTCACTCGGGAAACGAATCGAGAGCGAGGGATTTGAGCTGGTTCGAACTCAGACAATTGCTGGCTCTCCCGACGACTCTCTGCAATTACAGAAGCTTGCCAAAGACCTTGACGTCACCGCGATTGTCATCGATGGCTATCTGTTTGGTGTCGCCTACCATGCCGCCCTGACAAAGCTTGGCCGAACAACGCTTGCAATCGATGATGATGGACACCTTGCCGAGTATTGTACGGACTTCGTGCTGAACCAAAATCTGGGGGCGACGAGCTCGCTTTACGCCGACGTGTCACCCAACACGCGATTGTTGCTTGGAACCCGTTTTGCACTGTTAAGACGTGAGTTTCGCTCCTTCGAGCCTCGTCAAAAGGAGCAACACAACCACAACCGCATTCTTGTGACGCTCGGTGCGGCGGATCCTGACAACGTGCTTGAGACCGTCGTAAATGGATTGAGGCAGTTGTCAGATAGATCGCTCCGATTTCGCGTGCTGACAGGGACCCTAAACGATCGACATGATTCACTCGTCTCACTGGTTTCAGGTGATGCTCGGTTCGAGTTCATCGGTCATGTGGAACAAATGTCTGAAATGTACGCATGGGCGGATTTCGCAATCGCTGCGGGCGGAAGCACCAATTGGGAAATGTGTCGCTATGGGTTGCCGCGAATATTGATCGTGCTTGCCGATAACCAAATAGGTGTGGTTCAAGAACTGTCTCATCAAGGGATCGCGGTGAATCTGGGGTCCACATCGGACGTCCTTCCTGGTAGCGTTAGCGATGCAGTCAGAAGGTTGATCGAAGACCACGAATTTCTTGATCGGGCTAGGAAAAACTCAGAGTTTCTCGTCGATGGACAAGGGGCGACGAGAGTTGTTGATGAACTTCGCCGTGTGAACAGGGAACGAAACGAAATCGACGGTGCAAAGAGTCTCCTGCTTCGTGAGGCGACGCTGAACGATTGGAAACTTCTTTTGGAATGGCGCAATGATATTGAGACTCGGGAGGCGAGTCTGAATCAACACTCGATTTCCGAGTCCGAACACAAAGCGTGGCTCAACAAGTATCTATCGGATCCTGAGAATCACTTATGGATCGCGGAAGTCAATGGTGAACCCGTCGGAACCGTCCGTCTAGACCAAGGTGAGCCAAGAGAATTATCGTGGACCGTGGCCCCCGACGCGAGAGGACAAGGAATTGGTCGTTCGATGGTACAAACCGTACTGCTTACGATGCGTTCTGCCGTTCATGCAATTGCTCGTACGAACAATATTGCATCCTGTCGAATTGCGAGATCGGTTGGGTTCCATGTGACTCGTTCCGATGACGAATGGACGGAGTTCTTTTACGTACCAAAGGCCAACAAGAATGACTAGCGATTGTGTAAAGCATTGGTTTCAAGGAACAAGAACCTATCTCATCGCTGAGCTTTCCGCGAACCACGGTGGTAGTCTGGATCATGCGATGGAATCGATTCGTGCAATGAAAGATTCTGGAGCCGACGCTGTCAAGCTTCAAACCTACACCGCCGACACCCTTACGATCGATTGTGATCGCGACGATTTCAAGGTCGGAACAGGATCGCTTTGGGAGGGACGAACACTTTATGATCTCTACCAAGAAGCACACACACCTTGGGAGTGGCACGAGCCGCTATTCCAGCTTGCAAACGATTTGGGAATGGATTGCTTTTCAACACCGTTCGACAAGACATCGGTTGACTTTCTGGAGACGCTAAATCCGCCAGCCTATAAAATCGCTTCCTTTGAACTGGTCGACCTACCCCTGATTGAGTACGTCGCTTCCAAAGGTCGCCCGGTCATCATGTCAACGGGAATGGGGTCACTCGCAGAGATCCACGACGCGGTCGAGATCGTCAAGAAGGCAGGCGTTCCTTTGGCTCTGCTGAAATGCACTAGCGCCTATCCCGCATTACCCGAATCGATGAATCTCCAAACGATTCCCCATCTAGCCGACGCCTTTGGGGTGCCCGCTGGCTTGTCGGATCATACACTTGGGATCGCAGTTCCTGTTGCAGCCGTGGCGTTGGGAGCGTGCATCATTGAAAAACATTTTACGCTTTCGCGTGAAGCCCCAGGCCCGGATAGTGCCTTCTCACTCGAACCACATGAATTCAAAGCAATGGTCGATGCTGTCCGTGTCACCGAGCAAGCTTTGGGAACGGTCAACTACGAATTGACCGAGAAAGAGCAAGCCAGCAAGGTCTTTCGGCGATCACTGTACGTGGTGAAGGATATTGCCAAGGGTGACATGTTCACGGAAAAGAACGTCCGGAGTATCCGCCCTGGATACGGTTTGCCTCCAAAGAGGCTATCGGAAGTCGTTGGCCGGACTGCGAGGCAAGACATCGCGGCAGGGACCGCTCTCCAGCTAGAGTTGCTGAGCTGACACCATGTTCATCGTAAACGGTGGTGTTAGCAAAACCGTTCCCACACATCAATCATCCGAACATTAACGAAGGTGAAGGAGTACTTTATGCACCCACAAAAATTGCAGCAAGCGTTTCAGGATGGCGAAAACGTTACCTCCATTTTGAAACAAGAGTCGAATTCGGATGTGAATACCCAGGAAATCATAGAAACGGCATATGATCTCCAAGCCGGTAGTTATATTCGCGCGCTTGATGACGAATGGATGATGGCGCACAAAATCGAGTATGGAAAAGCCATAGCGGATCAAATACGAGAATTAACCGATCCAACCAGTATCATCGAAACCGGTGTTGGAGAAGGCACCACGCTTTCATTTGTTTTACAACACCTCAATGCTCCGTCGGTGGATGCCCATGGATTCGACATTTCTTGGTCGCGAATCGCGTGTTGTCGACAATGGATGCAGAAATACTGGAGCGGCAACTGTTTTTTATCCGTTGCGAGCTTGCTTCATTTGCCTTATGCCGATTCATGTTTTGACGTTGTTTACACGTCACACACCATTGAACCCAATGGTGGAAATGAACTCGCGATACTGAAAGAGCTATACCGTGTGACATCGCGCTATCTAATCTTGTTAGAGCCTGGATATGAACTTGCTTCGCCAGAGGCAAGGGAACGAATGGAAAATCACGGCTATTGTACGGGGCTTGTTGAAAAAGCGGCGACGCTAGGCATGTCGGTGATCAAGCACGAACTGTTTGGCCTTTCAGCGAACCCGATGAATCCTACGGCATTGATTGTGATAGAAAAATTCCCCGATGCGCCATCGGCGACACCCCGATTGGCCTGTCCAAATTTTGGTGACTCGCTAGAGGACTACGGCGATGCGTTCTATTCGCCCGGTAGCTTAAGGAGCTATCCCAAAATAGGGGGGATTCCTTGCTTGCGCCGAGAAGATGCTGTAATTGCAAGCGCTTACCAACGCATGATTTTGTGAAGTTGATAATTTAAAGTTGGGATAGGCTGCTTCCTCCCCTCTGCCCCCATTTGAGTCGATTGGTGAGATTCGTGGCCGCCCCCTCCCCCACCCCTTCAGACGCGCGATCCACCCTTAGCCACCCTCCCCCCCTATCTCCCCCCCCCAAAAAAACGCGACAACCATCCCCACAGCCATTCGTGTCGATTGGTGAGATTCGTGGCCGCCCCCCCGCCCCCTTCAGACGCGCGATCCACCCTGAGCCACCCTCTCCCCCTATCTCGCCCCCCCCAAAACGCGACAACCATCCCCGCAGCCATTCGTGTCGATTCGTGAGATTCGTGGCCGCCCCCCCGCCACCCCTGATCCACCCTGAGCCACCCTCTTCCCCCCTTCGTTTGGCAAAACCGTCATCTTCCACCGCTCGATCGGCCAAATCTTCGATTCTGGCATCCGTAAGGCTCGAAACGGCAACCGTTCCAATCAAACTGTCGTCCATAGGCATTCCACCTTCACCCTTTCACAATTCAAGTTTCCCCTGTCACCCAAGTGGACGAAGTCCGCGCCGACGGAAGCAAATGGAAGGCCACGAATGGCGCGAATCGGCACAAAAAAGAGCACTGTAGCGAACGTCGCCAAGACATTCCGCACGGATGATGCTTTTTGTATGCGTAGTGGATCTTGTTAAAGATCCTTCGCAACCGGGATCTTTAACAAGATCCTTCGCAACCGGGATCTTTAACAAGATCCACTACTGGCAATCAGATTTTTTTCCTCAACATCAAACCATCTCAACTTGTCTAAACGTATTCTTATCACGGGCGGAGCTGGATTTATCGGCTCAAATCTCGTTCGCATGGCGATTGACGCAGGTCACCATGTCCTCAACTTGGATAGCCTTACCTACGCTGGCAACCTAGCGTCTCTCTCCGAGATCGAGGCCAATCCCAGGTATCGTTTTAGCAGAACCGACATCACGAATGCTGGCGGCGTTGACCAAGTCGTCAAAGAGTTTCGTCCTGAAGTCGTCATGCACTTGGCTGCCGAAAGTCACGTTGATCGCTCGATCGACGGTCCAGGGCAATTTATTCAAACCAACGTCATCGGCACCTACAACCTGCTACAGTCAAGTTTGAACCATTGGCGTTCATTGGCACCGGACGCAGCAGCTCAATTCCGTTTTCTCCATGTCTCCACCGACGAGGTTTACGGATCGCTGGGAGCGGAAGGAAAGGGGAAATTCACCGAAACGACTCCCTACGATCCACACTCACCCTACTCCGCCAGTAAAGCGTCGTCAGACCATCTCGTCCGTGCTTGGCATGACACGTATGGGCTGCCGGTTTTGGTAACGAACTGCAGTAACAACTATGGCCCCTTCCAGTTCCCTGAAAAGCTTATCCCCGTCGTCATCCTAAAATGTCTTCGTGGCGAGAGCATTCCGGTCTATGGTAAAGGGGAAAACATTCGCGACTGGCTCTACGTGGAAGATCACTGCCGAGCGTTGTTGACGGTTGTGAGTCAGGGCAAAGCGGGGGAAACCTACAACATTGGCGGGAACAACGAACGCACCAATCTCGAACTTGTCCGAACGCTTTGCGATATTTTGGATGAGCTTCGCCCCTGCTCATCGGGACAGCCACACCAGAACAAAATCACCTTCGTAGCCGACCGGCCTGGCCACGATTTACGATATGCAATCGATGCAACGAAAATCGAGCAAGAACTCGGCTGGCGTCCGCAAGAAGATTTCGAGAGTGGCTTCCGCAAGACCGTCGAATGGTACTTGAGTAATCAAAGTTGGTGGGAAAGCATCCTGTCAGGTGATTATCAATTGGAACGCCAAGGTTTGAACCCATCCGAGGAAGTGCAATGAAAGGTATTATACTGGCCGGTGGATCTGGCACACGGCTGCATCCGATCACGTTGGCGATGAGCAAGCAATTGCTGCCGGTCTATGACAAGCCGATGATCTACTACCCGCTATCGGTTTTATTACTAGCCGATATTCGAGAAGTCTTAATCATCTCGACCCCCGAAGATCTTCCGCACTTCGAAAAACTGCTCGGCGACGGTAAAAACTTGGGTTGCCAATTTAGTTATGCCGAACAAGCGGTTCCCAATGGGTTGGCCCAAGCATTTGTCATTGGAGAACAGTTTATCGGCGACGACAGCGTCGCATTGATCTTGGGTGATAACATTTTTTACGGATCTGGTTTTGGGCAATTGATCCGTGAACATATCGACCCAGACGGAGCGGTCGTGTTCGCCTCGCAAGTCCACGATCCCGAACGCTACGGAGTCGTCGAATTCGATGCGAAGCGGAACGTACTGTCAATCGAAGAAAAACCTGTAAAGCCGAAATCCAATTTCGCGGTTCCTGGCCTATACTTTTACGACAACCAAGTCATTCAAATCGCGAAAGAAGTCGAACCATCGGCCCGAGGCGAATACGAGATAACGAGTGTCAACAACGAGTATCTTAAACGCAAACAGCTAAAAGTAGGCTTGTTTAACCGAGGTATCGCCTGGTTGGACACTGGAACCTTTGCATCACTCAATGAAGCATCCACGTTCGTGCGTGTGATCGAAGAACGCCAAGGGACAAAAATCGGCTGTATTGAAGAAGTTGCCTATTACCGAAATTTCATCGAGCGAGACCAAGTGCTGGCGTTGGCCGACCGGTACGGAAAGAGTGGTTACGGCGATTACCTCAAGAAAATAGTCACACCCGTTATTCCAGCGTAATTGAAATCCAGACAATCGTAGCGTGAAGAGATACCTCGATAACTGCTGTTTGAATCGACCGCTTGACAACAGGTCTCAGTTGAGAATTACTGCTGGAAGCAGAAGCAATTCTTGGGGTGTTAGCAAAAAGCGGTCAGGGGCAGGTAACGCTTGTGTCGTCTGATGTGCTTGTCTTTGAGGCAAAGCAAACACAACATCCGCAAAAGAAGGCATGTTTACTCGCGACATTGGAAACATGTCCCGAGTTCGTTAAACTTAAACTTGCTTTAGAGCTGCCGAAATGAACGCTTTACCAATACTACCCACAGCCGACTTGACCAGTACTGCGGTTTCACTTCTTTGCCGGGAAATTGGGCCAGTCAACACGGCTCGGTTTATCAACCAATTTACTTTGGGATTTGGTGACTATACAAAGGAACGAGATCAGTTACTCGGAAATTTAACGGTGGATGAAATCGTCGCACAAATCAAAAAGCAGGATATGGAATCGAAATAACGATCCGTCAATTTTCCATCATCGCAGTCACAAGTGTTTGGATAACCAAAACGCGAGTAACCACCGCATTAGAAAGAAAAAGCAGCTTGACGCAAACTCGGAGCTGAACAATAGAAGAACGACAAGCGAGTTTTCTACCAAACTTTCCCCCGAACCCCACAAGCTCTTTTTTTACCCTCCATTTTTTTGCCAACTCTTTCCCGCGTCATTCGTGTTGATTCGTAGGATTTGTGGCTAAAGGATTTCGAAAACTCCATGTCCCTCTCTGCCTCCGCGGTAAACCCGCAGATGACAAACGACAAATGACCACCTCGCCTTGAATTTTTGAATGAGCATCGTACCCCCTACCGCTGACAAATCGATCATTGACAAAGCAGTCGCTGATAAACCGATCTACGTCACCCAGCCATCGCTACCGCCGTTAGAGGATTTTATTCCTTATCTGGAACAGATTTGGGAAAACAAAATTCTCACCAACAACGGGCCGTTTCACAAACAGCTCGAGCAGGCACTGTGTGACTACCTTGGTGTCGATCACCTTGCCCTATTTACTAACGGCACGATTGCACTCGTCACCGCGCTGCAGGCTTTGCGAATTACTGGTGAAGTCATCACGACACCTTTTTCGTTTGTCGCGACCGCCCACTCGCTGCTGTGGAACAACATTAAACCTGTCTTTGTCGACATCGACCCAAAGACATGCAATCTGGACCCCGACAGAATCGAAGAGGCGATTACGCCACAGACGACCGCGATCATGCCAGTCCATTGTTATGGCAACCCCTGCGCCGTCGAACGCATTGAGGAACTGGCGGATACTTACGGATTAAAAGTCATCTACGATGCCGCCCATGCTTTTGGAGTCAAGTACAAAGGTGAAAGTCTACTCAAGCATGGTGATTTATCCGTCCTCAGTTTCCATGCAACCAAGGTTTTCAATACTTTTGAAGGGGGCGCGATCATATGCCCCGACGCAAAGACGAAACAGCGAATTGATTACCTGAAGAACTTTGGCTTCGCCGACGAAGTCACGGTTACCGCACCAGGTATCAATGGCAAGATGAGTGAAGTCAACGCTGCCTTTGGACTGTTGCAACTAAAACACATCGATAAAGCACTTGAACGCCGGCGTGAGATCGAGAGAGCTTACCGAGAAGCACTGACGGACGCAAAAGGGATTTCGCTACTTCCGATTCCAGATGACACAATCGGCAACGCCTCCTACTTCCCGATCTTCGTTGGAGACGACTACCCACTTAGTCGCGACGCATTGTACCAAGCGTTGAAGGACGCAGGCATCAATGGCAGGCGGTATTTCTATCCATTGATCAGCACGATGCCGATGTACAGAGGGGTACTTGATGGAAAGCCAGTGTCCCTAGACAAAGCTTCCAGAGTTGCAAATCGAGTCATTTGCTTGCCAATCTATCCAAACTTATGCGACAACGAGATAGAAGTGATTTGTAATTGCTTCTCTAATCAAAGCGGAACATTAGTAGGTAGCAATAGTGAAGAACGATGAAAAATTTACGATTGGTTGGGTGAACGCTGCCGAAAAAAGAACGCACGTGCCGACCTTGCTTAAGCAATTTGGTGACATTCTGCCGACGCCTCTAAGTGAGCGTGTCAATTTGGATGCTTACGCTGACAAATTGATTAATAGTGCAGACATCGCAATTGCAAATGTTAATGGAAAGAATGTTGGTTGTATTGTGCTATATGCTAACGATACGGAAGATTGGAGATCATATTGTCCGCTCCTTTCCGTGCTTCCAACTCACCAAGGAAAGGGTATTGGTAGTTCTTTGACATCCCGAGCGATTTCTCTAGCACGACAACGGGGAATGAGATCGATGCAACTTGAAACAGAGGTTGACAATCGTTCCGCTCAAAAGCTGTATCGCTCGTTTGGCTTTAACAACTTAAAAAGTGATGGTCACAAACTTTTAATGCTAAAAGAGTTGATTGACCCATTTGCCTCATCTCTAATGACACCGATTGAACAACATCCTGTATTAGTAGCCAGGCTGAATCTAGATGTTGATTTAAGAGTAAAACGTGACGACCTATACCCATCACCAGGTGGAGGGTCAAAGGCGAGGAAAATTAAATACATCATGAGGGACCTGATTGCTCAGGGGCACGATGTATTAGTTACAAACGGCGGTCCACAGTCGAATCATGCACGTGCGTCGGCTGTCGCGTGCTCGCTCTTGGGTATTGACTGTCACTTGGTACTCGTTATTGAGAAAGGCGTCCAATATAAAGAAACTGGCAATCTCCTGCTGATGCGGATGAGCGGTGCGACGATTGAGTTTTGCGAGAAAGACCAGCTATCTGAACGAATGGATCAGGCAATTAAATCATATGAAAATAAAGGGCGAAGTCCTTTCTATGTCTGGGGCGGCGGTCATTCTGTTGCAGGGACGATTGCTTACGTTGAAGCGGCGAAAGAAACACAATTACAATGCTCCGATTGGATTCCAGACTACCTTGTCGTTGCTTCAGGAACCGGCACAACACAGGCTGGGCTCACGATTGGCTACGAAAACCAACCCACACGAATTATTGGTATTTCCGTAGCTAGAGACGCCGTTCGTGGAACTCAAGTTATTCATGACAGCATAAAGAGTTATTTTGATCATTCCGAGCTTGATGCCCCCCACCTTACTGTTGACTTTCGCGATGAATGGACTTGTGGTGGATACGAAAAGACAAACCCAACACTTCTAGAGATTGTTCAGCAATCAGCTAGGTCAGGATTAATTGTTGACCCAACGTATTCAGGCAAGGCGTTACTTGGGATGCTTGAATTGATCAAGCGACGCGTAATTCGGACTGGAAGCAAAGTCTTGTTTTGGCATACCGGTGGACTGATGAACCTTCAAGCTTCCGAGTTAACAGGAAGGTCTGTCTCATTGTGATGTTCCAAAACAGGGGTAGGTCAATCCAATGAATGTGAAACCGATGAATCTTTTGTTTACGAGTTCGGGGCGTCGCGGGTATCTTCTCGATTATTTTAGATCAGCACTCGACGGCAGAGGAGAAATTCACGCAGCAAATAGTGACCAACGAGCTTCGTCGTTTCTTCATGCAGACAAGTCAGTCGTAACACCTCTGATCTACGACGAAAATTACATTCCTTTCCTTCTTGAGTACTCAGTTGCCAATCGAATAAAAGCCATCATCCCGCTCTTTGATATTGATTTACCGATACTAGCCAGTGCAAAAACAAGATTTGCCGAGGTTGGCACGACGATAGTCGTCTCGAGTCCGGCTGTAGCGATGATCTGTAATGACAAACTCAAAACAGACAGCTTCTTACGGTCAAATGGGTTCAACACGCCTGCAAGCTTTACGAGCCTTGCGGACACATTAGACGCGTTGGCTAGGAATTTGATCGAGTTTCCCTTGGTCGTAAAGCCACGTTGGGGGATGGGATCGATCGGCGTAAATATGGCGGAAAACGAAGGAGAATTGATAGTTTTTTATGAAAAGGTTCGACGAGAAGTTCAACGCAGTTACTTAAAGTATGAATCAAATGTTGACTTGGAACATTCAGTATTGATCCAACAAGTATTGAAAGGCCATGAATATGGGCTGGACGTCGTAAATGATCTCGACGGAAATTATGTAACAACCTTTGTCAAAAAGAAGCTAGCCATGCGAGCTGGTGAAACAGATGCGGCGATCACTATAGACAGTGATCAACTAAAGTCGCTCGGCAAAAAACTCGCGGGAGCACTCGGCCACATAGGGAATTTAGACGTGGACATTTTTGTTGCTGATGACAACGTTTCAATCCTGGAACTAAACAACCGTTTCGGTGGTGGTTACCCGTTTTCTCATCTAGCAGGAGCAGACATTCCGCAGGCGATCCTAGCATGGATCCGCGGAGAACAACCGGCTCCAGAGTGGTTACATGTACGGCATGGTGTGACTGGGACAAAGGATCTCGTCATTCGCTGCCTGTCCGATTGAATACTACGAAACCATGAATCCTCCAACATCCCCCGCTCCCATTTCAAAGGCATCTTCTGGATTGCAAGCCAGAACGATCAGTGGTGTGCTCTGGAATTTTGGCGAGCAACTTGCTGGCCGTGGGATTGGGATTGCAGTCCAGTTGCTGCTTGCTCGGCTTTTGGTCCCCGAGGATTATGGCCTTGTCGCAATGATGGCGGTTTTCATCGCTGTTGGTAATTCACTAATGGATTCGGGTTTCACCCAAGCTCTGATTCGCTTGCCAGATGCGAAACAAGTTGACTTCAACACCGCGTTTTATTCGAATCTATGCTTGGGCCTGCTGTCCTACGCGTTGCTCTTCGTCAGCGCTCCACTGGTTGCAAACTTTTATGACGAACCCAGGCTGGTTTTACTGATTCGAATTGCTTCGCTCTCGATCCTGATCGGTTCGTTTCAAGTCGTCCAATTATCGCATCTTGCCCGTGAGATAAATTTTCGTTTAAAGGTATGGATCACTCTGCCTTCGGGAATCGTAGCGGGGCTTCTCGCAGTGATTTTGGCCGCCTTGGGTTTTGGGGTTTGGGCGCTCGTCGCCCAAACCATAATAGCCTCACTGTTGAAGCTCATCTTGCTTTGGTCCTTCCAGAAATGGCGCCCCACGCTTTCGTTTAGTCGAAATTCGTTTAAGACATTGTATTCGTTCGGATGCAAGTTATTTGCCTCCAGCTTGTTGGACACAATATTTAACAATGTCTACGTTATCGTTATTGCGAAGATGTTTAGTACCCCACTTGCAGGGCTCTATTTCTTTGCCGACCGATTACAACGGTTAGTCATTCAGCAGTTGTTTATGAGCATCACGACGGTCACCTATCCAGCGTTAGCGATGGTTCAAGATGACAACCAGCGTTTGAAAATGGCCTATCGCAAGATACTATTGACGACGTCCTTCGTTGTCTTTCCCGTACTGATGCTGATGGCAGCATTGGCTGAACCCTTGTTCGAATTCTTGTTAGAAGAGAAATGGTTGCCCGCAGCGCCCATGTTGAGATTGATGTGTGTCGCTGCACTCTTCTATCCACTGAGTTCACTTAATCTCAATATATTAAAGGTAAAGGGACGATCTGATTTATTTCTAGGCCTTGAGATCATTAAAAAAATTCTGATCTCCGTCGTGCTGTTGGTGAGCGTTCGTTATGGAATTACGGGTATCTTGTATGGTCGAATTTTCACCGCCTGTTTGGCTTTTGCACCTAATAGCTATTACTCCATTGAGTTACTTGGCTATTCGCTTCGGGAACAGATTAGAGATGTTTTTCCTAGCTTGTGTCTCTCATTGGTGATTGGAATTGTCAGTTATCAAATCTCAATCCATGTGGATTGGCATTCATTATCTAAATTGATCTTGTTAGGTGTTCTATCAACCACAGCCTATTTGTCTCTTGCTAAGTTGTTTCGTTTTGAAGCCCTCTCGATTGTGACGGGGATTTTTTTCAACAGGATTCAGTTGCTTCGAAGACCTAAAACAACACCATGTTAAGAACCGAATATGAGATTTTCGGCGAACGGCTTCGGTCTTAGATTTGTTGCATCGCAACTATATCGTGAACAGTTCATTGGTGATGCGTTGAAGGGCTCTTTGATTCAAGTAGTTAGCTTTTCGGTTGAAATATTCGTTCATGACGATGCCTCGACGGATCGAACTGTTTTACCACTAAGCGAAAAACCTACGCATGAATCGCATAAATACACACAGGATTCGCTTTTGAATCTACAAGCTCGACAGTCCAGATTTTCCAATTGCCGTTGAATTAAAACTCGAATGCCTCATGGACAAGTTGTTAGATAATACAAACCGTAAGGTTCGAATCGCCCATTTAGTAACCGATGAAAAATTCATTGATAGTGCATATGAGTGGTTCAACACTGTGCTACCGGCAGGTAATGATATTTTCGTTACGACGAACGAAGAAACACCGACCCATATAAAAGAAGCTCCTTATGAAATAGTAGGAACCGAGTGCTTTCGAAATATAAGCTTTTTGGATTCACTGAGGCGTTACAATTTTGTGGTGATCCACTCGTTGACGGTGATCGCGCAGAAGGTCATTCTTCGATGTAATAGGGACTTGGTGTTTGTGTGGGTGGGTCACGGATTTGACTATTACCCTCTTATGGTTAAAAGTACGAATGATTTACTGCTGCCGTTAACGAAACAGTTACAAACGGAGGTTAGGAAAAGCACGCCGAAATCTCAAATGACAAAGATAATCAAATCTCTTGTCATGCAGTTTGATGGTACGAGGTTGAGAAAAGTATATGAATTAAGAAGGAATCGACGACGGGCGGCAGCCATTCGCAGAATCTCGTTTTTCTCACCAGTGCTCCCAAGCGAATACGAGATGGTGCGAGCCTGTGGGATTGGCCCATTTCCCAAACATGTCCGATGGAATTATGGACATTCAATAAGATCGCTCAGAACGATGACCGACTTAAACTTAACGGGTAACAGTATATTGCTCGGTAATAGTTCAACAATTACGAACAATCATACTGAAGCTATAGAGATTCTCGCAAATTGTCCGCTCTCTGATCGAAAAATCATTTGCCCACTCAGCTACGGGGATGCCAAAATCGCTGAACGCATCTCCTTACTGGGACAAGAAAAATGGGGTGATCAATTTATTGCATTAACGGATTTCATGGCTGCTGCGGAGTACGCAACCGTCGTTGCGGGTTGCTCTCATGTTTTAATGAACCATCGTCGCCAGCAGGGAGGTGCCAATGTCACGCTTGCTCTTTGTCTTGGCGCAATCGTTTTTCTTCGAAGGGAGAACCCTTTGTATCATTTTCACAAAGATAATGGCGTTGCATTGTATACAGTAGAGGAGTTGATACAAAACCCTAGTCTTTTAGAGCAAAGTCTGACTGCAGAACAAAAAGACAAGAATCGGCAAATCGTATTGGAAGTTATTGGGCAGGAAACCAGCCTGTTGAAAACGCAAAATTTCATCCAAACTGTATTGGCTTTTTCAAACTCGTCTAATTCACTCTGAATCAGAATAGGCCTAAACAAACTTTTGTTCGTAAAATGATTATTAAATGAAGACCTTGCTAATTGTTTCACAGGCGTTCTACCCACATCCCGTTGTGGCGCAACGCGGATGAGTCAGTGGGCGAATCATCTTCCGGAATTTGGATGGAAGACCACGGATTTCGCGGATTCTTATCCTCTGCATAGATCAATGGTGCCTCAGTTAGATTCAAATTTGAGGTTGGTAACAATGGCCGTTTGGGCGGTACCCCCTTTTTTCAATAGATCCCTGGCGAACCCTAGATTCAAATTTTGTAGAAGCACCAGAAGTCATAGACGCTAAAAAATGAATCAGAACCTAGACAGAATGGAAAACGGAACGAAGCCGATTGCGCCTGCGATTGTTGTTTGTGCGTTTGATCGGCCAAGTTCGCTTACACGACTTTTAAAGAGCCTCGCTGAGGCCGAGTATCGTGGGTACACACCGACATTGCACATTAGCGTCGATTTCTCTGGCACTTCAAAAAATGAAGCAACGATAGAGATAGCCAAACGGTTTCAATGGAAGCATGGTGAATGCGTTGTCGATATTAAGACGGAGAATCTTGGTTTAAAAAAACATGTGCTTTCCTGTGGAGATCTCTCAGCAAAATACGGTAGCGTTATTGTCCTCGAAGACGACTTGTTTGTATCGCCCTGCTTTTATTTATTCGCTCATCAATGTGTTCAGGAATTTGGAAACCATCCGAGAATTGCGGGGATTTCGTTGCATCGGCATCGCAGTAATTTTAATCTTAACCTGCCATTTGATGCCGCCGATGATGGGTCAGATGTTTTTTTTATGCGAGTCGCTCAGTCATGGGGACAACTTTGGACCCATTCACAGTGGAAAAGTTTTCGACATTGGTTGGACGCGAACCCTGACGCGGGAAATTCAGCTCAACTTCAACCGACAGTACGAGGTTGGGGAGCGAAGTCGTGGCTGAAATTGTTCATGGCATACTTGATAGAGAATGACCTCTATATGGTTTATCCTAGGACGTCTTTGACCACCAATTTTTCAGAAGCGGGGACTCATGTGAAGCGAAAACGGCCATTGGGACAAGTGCCGTTGATGGAACGCATAAATACCGTCCGATTCCCAGACTCATTTGATCGGTCAATTCGATACGATGAGTTTTTTGAGCGACAACCGGAGTCCATGAGACGCTGGCCGCTCGACCTTCCTCCCGGAGACGTCGACCTTAACCTCTACGGAGCCAAGTCGCCCGATTCCATTAGAAAGAAGTTTGTAATCGCTCCTGGCGATGGTAGTTCTGCAATTGCGAGTTTTCCTCTTCAAATGCGCCCATTGGAATTGAATTTACTCTTGCCAGAATTGCCAAGCGTTGATTTGCCACTCCATTTGACTCTAGCTAGTAATTATAAAATCGCGAATCCATTGAGTTATACATCTCCACACGTTTGCGACTATTTTCTCGGTCACGCCAACAAGCGGAAAATGTTGAAATCGTTTGTCAATGCATTTTTCGAACAGTTAGCTAGCAGACTGCGTCGATGATAAGATGTATGACGGTCTTTGGTTTCACTGTGGGACATGGGGCCATTTACGAATAACCAATCTAATCGATATCGCAGCGATCTGTCTTCGCGATCGAAGCACCAATTGCAGTGGAATTCGGCGTGCGAGTTGGGCGAACATGATTCAGCTCGCACAAGCAGCTTTAATAATTTTGGGAAAACCGAACTGCCTAGAAAAAACACTCTCGTCATCGAAGGACGGTCCTTCAAAGACGGAATTATGCAGGATGAAATCGCCGCCTGATTCATTTTCTCAGAACACAACTATTGACAATAACTCATGAACAATCTGCATACGTTTGTACCACCTTCCTTTGTTTGCATGCTCCAAACGAAAGTTGTCGGTGCAGCTGAGAATATTATCAGCGAATTCATGGATGAGACATCCCAAAAGCCAGAGATCACCATATCCAATCAGGCTGACATGGTGATCATCGCAGCCTCGCAGGGTTGTCATGTGGCCTCGGATTCCACACGTGGGCTAACCGCGATTCTTCACGGCGAGCTGTATATGAATGCGGGGGCGAACCACGCAGCATTTGCGCTTCAGCAGCTGGCGGACCAAGGTGAATCCTTCGCAGCGAAGTTGAACGGTTCTTTTGTTCTGTTGATAATCTCGGAACATGAGCCGTTCGTTCGTATCATCACCGATAGGCTCAATTCTCGTCGAGCGTTTCACAGCTTTGATGGTAATCGCCACTGGATCTCCAGTTCTATTCACTGGCACCCCACTGATTCACTACCGGTAAATCCAGTCGGCATTGCCCATTTGTTAGCAAGTGGTTCGATGCAAAATTTCCATACCCCTTTCGAAGGGGTGCGAGTCCTCGAACAGGCTTCGATTCACGTTTTCGACCATGACGGACTTCACTCAAGTCGCTACTGGACATTGCATTTTGAACGGGGCGAGAACGGTTCCGATGAATGCGTCCTGCTGGATGAACTGGCCGATATTGTCACTGAATCGGTTCGTGTACGCCTGTTTGATGATCCCTGTAGTTGGGTTTCCCTCAGCGGTGGGTACGACTCGCGTTTGATCACCCAATTGCTGGCCAACGAAAACGCCGACGTACGAAATTTTTCTTACAAGATTAGCAATGCCGAATTGAACACAGAGTCGGATGGTTTCCTCGCGAGCGAATGGAGTGAGTTATTAGGACAGCCTCACCTGTTCACAAACGCCTACCATGGCGATCAGCTACAGGCTTTACAGCGTAACGCTGACTTGGGGCTGGGGATGTTGAACTTCTGCGGAGAAATTGACTCGTGGTTTGAACTTGCGAAGGCCTTTGATCCAGCAAGAACAAATGCAGTTTTTGCTGGAGACACAGTTTTTGGATTTCAATGGGACATTGAAATCGACTGCGTTGAGGATGCATTGCGGACGGTTCATGTTTACGGTATTGGCGAGCTCGGACCGCTCAAACATGTTGTTCCTCAACATACGTGGAATACGTTTTCCGAATGTCTACCGGACGAACTGCAAACCATTTTCAATCGAGTCCCAAAGGATGTTGACCTGATCACTGCCAAGGATTACCTGTACATCGATCAGCGATTGCCAAATACGATTTTGGCGTGGCGAACGATCGTGTCTGACTATTTTGCACCGGTCCGAAATCCGTTCGTCGACAACCGGCTACTTGATTTCATCGGACGGGTTCCCGTTTCCTTCCGACGAGATCGCGGGGTCTATCTCCAGATGATCCAAAAATTCTACCCTCAGGTAACCAACTTCCGCAGGGCAAAAAGCAGCGGTTGCCTTCAGGAATGGCGGAAAGAATATGCCCGGTTCTGTGATCCGCTTGTGGATTGGTTGAGAACCAGCGATAGCAAACTGGATCCTCTGATACCGCCGGATGCGATCGTCCGTCTGCTAAAGGACTTGGGAACCTGGCGGCACAGCCCTTACTCGCCACGAACCTTGCCATCGCGTCTGATTCTCAAGACCATAAAAGGCACGAAGATCGGGAATCGCATTCAACGAAGATTTCCCACCGCCGGCATGAAGCATCTTCTGAATCGCATCATCCCCTTACGGGCATTTCTTGGAACCCCTATTATTCGTCCCTAGCTCACTTGCAGCATTGCCGTCAGAAGGTAGTTTAGACGAAAATAGAGATACTTCGACAGGTGTGGTTGTTGGTGACGTCCTGCTCTCGAGCGTGACTGGAATCGCCTTGCCACGTAGCCCTAAGCGACGCCGCTGCGGACAGGAATCTTGAAAAGTAAAATTGAATATATTCGCCAACCCCAAACTGTATTCATAGATATGGGAACATACAAGCATGGGGATTATTCGCTCCTTGTTAGAATCCATTCCCATCGGCGACCAACCAAAACGACTGAAGAAGGAACTACGAAATTATTTGGCTAGTAATATTTGGTGCGGTGCTTTTAGCTTTTGCATTTGCATCTTGGAAACGCCCCGGCGTTGCCATCGGTTTAGTTTTCACCATGTTTGGTGTTGAACAGTTTTTCCAAACACGCAGTGCAATCTTTTTGGATCGCTCGTCTTTAGTAAATCTGGGAGTGGGTATTGTTACCGCGTTTGCAGCCTTCTGCTGGCTTAGCCGCAACGAGTTCCGGTTCAATCTCGATAAAACTCAGGCCGCAGCTATATTGCTGATACTATTTTCTCAAGCAAGCCGGTTTTGGACAATCGCGCCTGAGGAATTTGCACAGTACTACGGCCGTGCGCCCTTGCCATACTACGTTCTTTACTTGCTAGTCGCACCCATTCTCAGCCAGAGTAAAAATGGGATACGAGACGGAGTTCAGGCAGCGATCTACATCGGGGTTCCATTGGTGATTGTGATTTCGTTTTTTGTTGAATGGCATGTCCGAGGAATCTCTCTTGCCAGGCCTGTTATGCATCACGGTTCGCTGAAATGGTTCACACCGCCTTTGGCTCTCGCCGATACGGCATCGTATATCGCAATTTTCTGTGTCATTTTAAGACCGAAAAATTCATTGTGGAAGATGGTCCATTTAGCGACCTTTGCTTTGGCCTGTAACATTGTTTTCCGGACTCAGTCTCGAGGACAATTAGTTTCGTTGGCTGTCGTGATACTAACGTTTTATCCAATCGCAAATCAGGTAAGCCAGGCCAGAACGTATCTGCTCACCCTTGCAGGTTTCATAGCTGGCGGTTTGGTCCTATACCTTACTTTCTCATTTCTAGGTTTGGGAGAAGTAAACCGTTGGAATGAGGTAAGCATGCGTAGAGGATTCGAAGGCCGTGCTGAAATGGTCATGTTACTGTTCAAGGCATGGTCCGAGAGCGATTTTTTCCACCTACTATTTGGTCTGGGTTCAGCGGCTGGATGGAAAACGAGTGGATTCGATGTTCATAACTTGTCTGTAGAGATTCTCGGGGAACTGGGAATCATCGGATTTTCGATATATCTATATATCTGTGTTCAAGCCTTCTCAAATGCTATTAAGATTATAGGGAAGCTTAAGCACTATCCCGAAATGCGGCGTGAGGCCGTTATTCTAATAGCTTTATTTACCTACAGCTGTATTCTAAGTCTGAAGAGTGTTGCCCTTTTTTCAACAGCTCCGCTGATGTTTTTCTTTGCAATTGCACTGAGTCAACTGGAAAAACATAGTCGCGAGTTCACCTTCGAACGAATCCGCTGGAAACAACTGCTGTCTGTTACGTAATACTGGATTTGCGAAGGTAGGGAGTGATTTGGCGTGTACTCTTCTCTGTTCGCGTTTTATTTTCCCATTTCGATGAAAGCAAGGCAACATAGCAGCCTGGCCTGGACTCTGCTTTTTTGCAATTGCGATTACCTATATGGAACACCAAAGCGAAAACTACTGTGCGGAAAGCATTACCTTTAGACATTGGGTTTTATCAACGATGACGACGAATGCGGCCCATTATGTCTCGGTGCGCCCTTTTGGGGATAGACGATTTTCGGTACGGCAACGATGAGAGTCTTGGTTTTTGAGCATTCGTTTAAAGTTGGTGGACACAGACTCCCCTACGCTTCCAAGACCGCAAGTGCGTTTGAGGGATCGGATGTCCTTGTTGCATTGCCTTCTCAGTTGTCAGGGGATGAGTCTATTTGCCGTTACTTCAAACATGAGAATGTTCATTTTTATGAGGCCAATCCGACATCGGGGGCATTGAGTAACGCAATCGAAGCCGGCAGATGTTTGGTTAGACTTGTCAAACGAGTTCGTCCAGATTTGGTTGTCATCCCGACCGCCGATGGACTTGCTACGATGCTTGGAATGATGAACCTATTGAAGTTGAATGGTTGCCTCCGACAAATCAACATAGATGCTTGTTTAATGAAGCCACAGATCGGACGACCAACGACTTCGATGCTTCGCAATTGGACCAACCAACTCAAATGGTGGATCACCACTAAGGGCCCGTGGCAAAGGTTACTTCTGATTGATCCCTTGGCTTGGTCAGCGGTTAAAAACTCAAAAGCGAGTCGCATTTTTCTATGTCCTGATCCTGTTCCAACGCAATTTGTCTTTGATAAAACCGAAGCGAGATTAGCATTGGGCTTACCGTCGGCTGGGCGGATGATTGTTTCGGTTGGCGGACAGGATCGCCGAAAAGGAACCGACTTGCTACTACGCGCATTCGAAGTCGCCAGGTTCGCCGACCAGGACCGACTGGTACTGATCGGAAAAATATCTGATGAGATTCGCCCTCAGATCCAGGTGATTCAACAAAACTCCGTTTTGGCGAATCGGCTAATTATCATCGATCGGTACATATCGGAGGACGAGTTTCAGCAGGCAATCATAGCAAGCGATCTCGTTGCGATGCCCTATCGAAGTACTGATCGTCCGTCTGGGATTGCTTGCCGATGCTTGGCATGGGGTCGACCTGTGATTGCTACAAATAGCGGTTGGTTGAAATGGGTTGTTGACGACTTAGGGGCTGGATTTGCAGCAGACCCATTGGAATCAAAAGAATTCGCAAACATGTTGGAACATGCTCTTGATCAATGTGACAGATTTTCGCTTACGACTAAAGGTCAGAGCTTTGTTGAATACAACTCAGAGCAGAACTATGCCAAAGTGTGGAGAAATGAAGCAACCCGTTTACAATCCTTCTTTTGCTCGGCAAACGGTCAATCCGTTTCATCACAATGGTAGTCCCCCCTCATAAAACGCATTGTGTTCCATTGGGCAGGTTTTACTAAATTAAGTCGACGAGACACTAATCAACTAAAGATGCGGCAACTAGCATGAAAATCGTTTACACGCACCAAGTATGTCTTCATTATAAAATTCCTTTCCTACGATTACTGAAATCAAATCACGGACATGATGTATTTGGTATCTTCGGTCAATCTCATTGGAAACAAAGTAAGTTTCGTTCGGTAAGCGATATTCCTGACATTCACTATCAATTATTGCCAACAATTGATCTGTACCTTCCTTATCGCAAGCGATATGCCCATGTTTTTTGGAACCCCACTCTAAAGAGAACTCTTCAAACCATTCAACCTGACGTTGTGATCACTGGGCCAAGCAATTTTCCCAATAATAGTGCGATTGCGAGTTATTGTAACAAGTACAACATTCCCTACATCTGGCACGGATTAGGTAGTATGTACTCCACGGATTCGATCGTTAGGAAATTCATGAACAAGCGGGTACGCAAGTTCATTCAAGGGGCGGCTGGCGGTCTCGCATTCAACACAGATTCGAAAAGATACTATGTTGAAAAATACGATGTGGATTCATGTTCGATTCAAATTGCTCCGAATGTTGTAGATACCGAAAAGGTTTATTCTGATCGAATATTGTACAGTGAGCAAGTTGCACATCTTAAGAAGGAATTGAATCTAGAGGGCTGTAAAGTAATCCTCTTTGTTGGGGCTATAGACCCCGTGAAAAAACTGGATGTACTGCTAGAAGCGTTTAAAAAAATCAAATTTGAAGGGAACTATAAGACTAAACTGCTGATCGTTGGCGACGGAACGCTCACATCTAAAATGAAAGATCTTTGTGGTGAATTAGGAATAACCGATTCGGTAGTTTTTGTTGGGAAAAAAATAATTGATGTGAACTTGTATTATATGCTCGGCGATGTGTTCGTTATGCCCGGTTTAGGCGGTCTGGCGATAAGTCACGCAATGGCGCATGGTCTACCAGTCATTACCGCTCCAGCGGATGGTACAGAGAAAGACATAATTCAAGACGGCATCAATGGCTTTTTGCTAGATAACGGTCAGGGCGCTGAAGCCATCGCAATGTATCTGACCCAATTATTGAATGACGATGAGTTGCTCAAAAAGATGTCTAATTCTGCAAGGCACTCCATTGAAAAGACGTTTAACATCAAAAACACCGTCTCCATTTTTGACAAACTTGTTTCACAAGTTGCTCTTTCACGATGACATCAAAATTAATTTCTTCACAAAAGATATTTATCGTAGGTGTTGGCAGGTCCGGCACTTCGCTACTTCAATCTATGTTGGCTGCACATTCTCAGATTGGATTTCTGCCTGAAACTGGCTTCTTTCGACGTTTCATCGCTTCCAGAAAAGGTGAAGTTGTTTCGGGGGAGTCGTTTCGAAGCAAACTGTTAGATGACAAGAAATTGCAACGAATAGAATCGCTAATTGAACATGTAAATGCGGCTGACTCAAAAAATCCAGCGCTCACCTTTTACGAATCCCTGTTCCGTGCCTTTCCTGGAAAGGCGTGTGTTGGAGACAAGGATCCCAAATGCATTGAGTTTTTACCGGCTATTGGAGCAATATGGCCTGACGCGAAAATACTTCATATTGTACGAGACCCAAGAGACGTTCTTTGCTCTAAAAAGAAGGCTGCTTGGTCAAAGGGCAGAAGTCTTTTCTTCTATCTTCTAGCTGGACGTTCGCAACTCCTGCTTGCAAAAAAAGCGGAAGCGTGCTTACTTGAATCTCAATTATTTCAAATCCATTATGAACATTTAATTGATTCGCCAGAGGATGCGCTTAAACCAATCTGTGACTGGCTCGGAGTTCGATTCGAATTAGATATGCTGGAATTCGCATCGGCGGCCAAAAAACTAGTCGCCAACGACGAACTTGAATGGAAAAAAGAAACCTTCGGTCCTTTGCTAAAAGACAATGCAAACAAATGGATGTCTGAGTTGACTGCGTTTGAAATCTATGCAACGGAGCTATCAATATTTTCCGCGATGGACTCGATTCCTTACGAGAAGTCTTTGAAATCCAGCACGCTAAATTTATGGAAACGTAGTGCAGCCAAACTACTTGCGTTAGCCGTTTGCTTCTGCGCATGGCTTTACGCATTGAAACGGGAACATACAAATCGCAAGTTGGCGCAACGATATGCTTGACCCAAATGAGCTAGTTTCTACCCGTGGGATAGTTCACTGGCATCAAGGAAACACGGTGCTAAAAAGTATCGGGCGTGATCTACTTGTGAGCCACAACGATGGAAGGGAGTACACGATTATCGGGAAGTTGCCTTCTGAAGGAGTCGAAAAATATATTCCCAAGACTCGATTACTTCTGAGGCTCGTGAGAGGGAATCCCAAGCATGTTTTGCCGATTCGCTCGGGCAGTTGGATGATTTTTGACCGTCGGGATATATGGAGCTTAGACGAGGCTCGCAAGAAACCACGTAGTCTCTCAAAAATTCATGGTTCTCGCCCGCTACGTCTTTTGGCGACTGACTCTAGAGTGGCTTACGGCGAATATCGGTCAAATCCTACCCGTGAGCCGATTGGAATCTGGGAGAGCATTGACGACGGCGTTCACTGGGAGTTGGCCCACAAATTCCACGGTATCAGGCATGTCCATGGTGTTTTTTGGGATCCCATTGATGAGGCCGTTTGGGTAACAACGGGCGACGATGACTCCGAATGTGCGATATGGAAATTCGACGAGAGTTGGGGGCATGGTCAGAAAGTACTTAGTGGAAACCAGTCGAGTAGGGCAATCGATTTGCTCTTCCGACAGGATGCAATCTATTTTGGCAGTGATGCACCAGAAGAGGTGAATGGAATTTATCGCATGAATCGAATCGACCATGTTGCTGAGCGGGTACAGGAGGTAGCCGGTCCAGTTTTCCACGCTGGCCAATTTGGTTGCAGCACTGTTTTCACAACAGCTTGTGAGCCTAGCAGGGTAAACACCTATCCTAAGACTCAGCTTTGGCTTTCTTACGAAGGCGTAAACTGGCATTGCCTCTTGGAGTTTCGGAAGGATAGGTTTTCAATGAAGTACTTCCAATACGGGCAAATCATTCTGGCAGCGGGGAGCGGTTCCGAAGAAGGTTTTTGGATTACTCCCTATGCCACTGAGTACGACCAATGTAGTTTCTTTATCCCGTTCGAATTGGTGTCTAAAAGTCTCACCAGATAGTTGCGTGAACTAACGCATTGATAAGACAGGAATTGTTATTGATTTGTTTTTTTTGCTCGGATGTGATTTTGTTTCAAAAACGCCTTTCAGCAATCTGAAATGTACAGACTCAATCGAAATAACAATTCTCATAAATTCATATTATTTTTCGCTTCAATAAATAGTACAATTTGTTGCATAAGGTAGTTCAAGCAAAAATTTACTTTTGAACAACACTTATGAAAATACTTTTCTACTGTCATTACTTTCCTCCCGAGGTTAACGCTCCGGCGACTCGGACTTATCAACATGCTCGGCGCTGGGTTGAGGCCGGGCATGAGGTGACCGTTGTGACTTGCGCTCCCAATTGTCCTGATGGGGTTGTCTTTGATGGTTATCGAAATCGCTTTTTTCGACAAGTCGAAACGGTTGACGGTATTCAGGTCGTCCGTGTCTGGACCTACGTTGCTGCCAATAAGGGAACACTACCTCGGATCGCCAACTACGTGAGTTACCAAGTCAGTGCATTGTTGGCCACGCTCCGTTTATCTCGTCCTGACGTCGTTGTTGCGACCAGTCCCCAGTTCTTTTGCGGTTGGGCAGGCGTGTGGGCTTCTCGCTTAAAATGGCGTCCGTTCGTGTTGGAAATTCGCGATATCTGGCCTGAATCGATCGCTGCTGTCGGTGCGATGAAGAAAGGTATCGCTACGCGATTCTTGGAATGGCTCGAGCTTCGTATGTACCGTGCTGCTGACCGTATCGTTGCCGTCGGTACTGGCTATCGTGATAACGTTGCTCGCAAAGTGCCTGAGATGGCGGACAAAATTTCGGTCATTACCAATGGTGTCGATGCATCGAGTTTTCATCCGCAACCACGCGACGACGAATTCTTGAATCAGTACGGCTTAGCGGGTAAGTTCATTTGTAGTTACGTCGGAACGATCGGCATGGCGCACGGATTGGAAGTTGTCATTAAGGCAGCAAAAAAGTTGCAGGCGTCGCAACGCGATGATATCGCGTTCTTAATCGCAGGTGATGGAGCACATCGCGAACCGTTGCAGGCGATGGCATTGGAACAAGGCGTTGAGAAACAAGTTGTCTTTACCGGTCGCCTGCCCAAAGAGCAAATGCCAAAGGTGCTGGCCAGTTCCAATTGTTGCTTGGTGCACCTAAAAGGAACCGAACTGTTTGGCACGGTTATCCCATCCAAAATTTTTGAGACGATGGCGATGGAACGGCCCATTATCATGGCGGTCAAAGGACCAGCACGTGAGATCGTGATGGAGGCGGGAGGTGGCGAGCCGATGATTCCAGACGACGAAGAGGATTTGCTTCGAATTGTAATCAATATGGCCGATCACCCAGAGGGTACTGCAGCGAAGGCAAAGCACGCTCGTCAGTATGTACTGGAGCATTTCAATCGTGACCGATTGGCAACCGAGATGCGAAAGGTTGTGGAGTCGGTGGCTAACCAATCGTAGCCTAGCTGGACATGCAACGACTTCTTTCTCTTCTTCGATACCACAAGCCGTCTCAGTTTGCTTGGCGGGGTTATCGAATCGCCCAATCTCGTTGCCCAGCGAGTTTACGTCGGGCCTATCGGCCTGGAGTGACTTCTTGCCGTATTCGTGACGAGTCGGTTGCGACGTTGTCGATGATGGCGGACCGGCGACTAGGTCTGTGGCCGTCACGTCAGAACCCTGAAATGCTTCGCCAGATGAGCGAAGGGACGTTCCGGTTTTTGAATCTTTCAAAGTCGTTGGTCGCTGACGGCAAGGGCGACCAGCCGCGAATCGACTGGCATCCTGATGCCCCTCGTCTGTGGCGATTCCATCTTCATTATCACGAATCACTTTTAGAGTTGGCCTCTCTTGTCGGCCCCGAGTCCGCTTGGGCGATCGTTCGCAGTTGGTTGGACGATCCCGCGAATCAGACTCCCACCGTCGATCCTGATGCGTGGCATCCCTTCTGTATCTCCCAACGATTGCCCGTTTGGTTGATGTTGGCTAGTAGGTATGATGTACCCATGGACGTGGCATCTGGCTTTTGGCAGAGTGTTGGCGAACAAGTGGATTGGCTTTGGAATCATTTAGAATGGGATCTCGGCGGCAACCATTTGCTCGAAAACTTGCGGGCTTTAGCGATCGCGCACATGGCATTGGAGAGCGAATCAGCAATCCGTTCCAACAAACTCTACAAATGGATCGATCGAGAATTGTCGAATCAAATCCTGTCGAGTGGTGAGCATTTCGAGCGAACGCCGACTTACCACGCGATCATGACACTCGCGGTCCAAGAGATCGCGGATTCCTTACAGCAACTCGCTGTAGGGGATCTCGCTGAGAGTTCCCAAAGCACCGCCAAGCAAATGGCTGAATTTCTCCAAGCCATCCTTCATCCTGACGGGCAAATCCCTCTGCTTGGCGATTCTGTATTCGAAGAAACTCCGAATCCGCGAATCCTTTGCAGCGACATATTCCATTCGGTAGGGGAAGTCGCAGAGACTTCCCAGTACGCAGCATCTGAACTCTCTGCGAGTCCAGCTACCAATGACGACTACTGGGTTTGGCGATCTTCAGACCAGCAAGATTTTCTGTTGTTTGATGTTGGCGCGGTAGCATGCGACCATCTGCCTGCTCACGGCCATGCCGACCTACTTGGTATCGAAGCATCGGTCGCAGGTCACCGGTTCCTCGTCGACACCGGGACGTATGACTACGAAGATACCCCTCTGCGTCAGGCGTCCCGATCGACTTTGTCCCACAACACGGTGACGATCGATGGCGAGGATCAGTGCGACGTTTGGTCACGATTTCGCATGGGCCGACGCGGACACGTTCGATGGAAGAAAACAGGTCGTGTGGAATTAGCGGAAGGCCATCAAGCCAAATGGTGCATGGCCGCCCATGATGCCTACAAATTCCTCGGCATCACCGAGACGGTTCGAGCGGTAATTGCCATCGAAAATCATGATCGCGGAACCAATTGGTTGATCGCCGATTGGTTCATTGGCCGTGGTATACACGACCTGGTCTCAACGCTACAAATCGAGCCCGATTGGAAAGCGACGATTCAAATCAGCGGTGACGTGATTTGCGAGCATCCTGGGCTGGATTTCAAGCCACAGATTCGAATGTTGACTGCCGGAGAATTGACAATTGAACCAGGCGTCTATTGTCCTGATTTTGGGGTTGCTTTACCCAATGAATCGATCGTGGCGGAAACCAATTGCGTAGAACGAGAGCCAATCGGTTGGCTGATAAGTCCTGATGGTAGCAACCCCGGATTAGAGATTTCTCTCGCCGACGATCATCTCGTCGTCACCCATGCCAACGATTCGCATGAAATCCTTCGAATCTCAATCTCATAGACTTGCTAACTTCAAATCGTCTGAGCTCCCTGCGAGTTCAGCTTCCCGTAGCAGAAGTCGCAGAGACTTCTGATTTCCTTCGCTTTTGCCTGAGCTCTCTGCGAGTTCAGTTACCTTAACAAATGAAAATGAAAAATCTTGCTTGCGTGGTCGGTGCACGACCCAACTTTATGAAAATGGCTCCGCTTCTACGTGCTTTAAATGCAACGGGGAAAGCGAATGCGACTTTAATTCATACGGGTCAACATTACGACAAAACACTGTCCGATGTGTTTTTTGAACAACTCGAGATCCAAAAGCCTGATGTTTCTTTAGACGTCGGCTCGGGGACTCAAGCGGGACAGACCGCAAAAATACTCGAACGGATCGAGCCCGTATTGGAAGCAGGCGGCACGAACGGCAAACCATTCGATTACCTGGTCGTTGTCGGCGATGTGAATTCGACGATGGCTGCCGCGATCGCTGCGGCAAAACTGCAAATCAAAGTCGCTCACGTCGAAGCAGGGCTGCGCAGCTTTGACCGCGCGATGCCTGAAGAAATTAATCGGATCGTGACAGACTCCATCTCCGATCTGTTGCTGGTGTCGGACCCCGCTGGAATCGATCACCTCAAACGAGAAGGACATCCCGACTCGGCAATCCATCTTGTCGGCAATTTGATGATCGACACTCTGATGCATTCCCTTGAAAAATCGAAGTCGACGTCCGTGCTATCCGATTTCAAGTTAATGCCAAAACAATATGGTGTTGTCACATTGCATCGACCCTCTAATGTCGACGACAAAGAGACGTTAACGGGCATTTTGAAGGTATTGAAAAAAGTCAGTGATGAGTTGCCAATTGTTTTTCCAATTCACCCTCGAACCGCAGCAAGGATTGAAAGCTTTGGAATCCAATCACTGCTCGATGATGCGCCAGGAATCACGGTGATGCCACCGCAAGGTTATTTGGAGTTCTTGTCGCTAACAAGTAATTCAAAAGTCATCGTGACCGATTCGGGTGGCTTGCAAGAGGAATCGACAGTCATGTCGATCCCTTGTCTGACGATGCGAGAAAATACCGAACGCCCGATCACCGTGACCGAGGGCAGCAGTACTCTGGTCGGCAACGATGCCGGATTGCTGGCCCAGCAATTGCAATTGGTCCTCGATGGCAAGTACGATGTCGGATCCTGTCCCGCCGGCTGGGACGGGAAAGCCGCTGGACGGATTGCAAAGATTTTGGTCGGCTGAGTGGGGAGTGGGGAGTGGGGAGTGGGGAGTGGGGAGTGGGGAGTGGGGAGTGGGAAAAAAAATGACAACACTTCTGTGTCCCTTCTTCTGCAAAGAACTCTTCTTCCATTCGCGCTAATTAGCGTTATTCGCGGGCAAACTTTTTAGCCGGCTGATGGATCGTTTTGCCCGCTAATCACGCGAATGGGAGCTAATTGAGCCCCGGATACTCACGGATTAAACATGGATCGGGATGGTGGGGCCCATTGTGTCGCGGTGGTCAAAGCCGATAGGCAGCAGAATCTGGGTGGTGATGAGCATGCAAACCAAGAGACGATATCGGTTGCCCCCATTCTGCTGTCTCGATCTACGACGATTAACGCGACCCTAGCCAAGCGGTTAGATAGACCTCGACTGTTACGCCGAAGGAGCTTTGGAATGCTTGCTCGAACGGCTCTCCTTGGCCTAGTTTTCGGAGTAAGGAATCAAAACCCTTTCGCCGTGGACGTTCCGTCATCGACGCGACAACCGCGGCACTGATTTGGTCGGTTTGCTCAGGCTTTAGTTTTTCATCGAGGAATTGCTTGGCGTCTTTCATCGCTGCGGCTGCGAGCTGCAGTTCAGCCTGCTCGCGGCGTAACGTGTCACGATCGACCCTCTGCCGATTCTGCTTGCGGATCGTTTCGCCGACTCCTGTGGCAAACCAAATCGGGACATCTTTGCCGGATGTCGCCAATGCCAAACTGACGAGTGGGCCTGTCAATCGCTCGGCGATTTCTTTGCTCTCCTCTTGCTGCGTCGCGACGATGGCGACGTAAGCATCGAGTCCGTCGTATTTCCAGTGACTGTTCCAATCGGCGGGCACGTCTCTGGCTTCGATCATCTTCGCAAATTCGCTGTAGTCATATCGTCTGGCCCAAACAAAGAGGGTTGCCCGACCTGCGAAGTAGGCAGGGCCCTCTTCGCCTGGAACGAGCCGTCTCACCAGATCCATTTTTTCTTCTGCCTGCTCGGCGACGAGTTCGATCGTCTTCTTGTCCGCGGTTCCTGTGACAAAAAAGTGGTCGGTCTCGAGTTGGATGGGGTTGGAGTTTTTGGAATTGACCCATTGCAGATCTTCGAGTGCAGCTTGCTTTCGCTGATCACTGAGTTGCAATGGGGTTGCTTTGTCCGCCCAAGCCAGTTGGCTCATCCGTTTGATTGGTTGGTTCGCGCGATTCCGATCGCCACCGAGAACGGCTCCTTCATTGATCCAGGTCGAAATGAGCTCGATCGCTTCGTCCGAAAACGCCGGCCGTCCACCTGCAGGCATCCGATCGCCCGCCATACCGCGCAGCTTTTGAATGAGTAAACTCGAGGCGGCATCGCCAGGAACAATGATCGGGCCGCTATCGCCACCACGCATCATTTGGGCGAAGGTGTCCATTCGCAGTCCACCACGATTCTGCATCGAATCAAGATGACACCCGCTGCAACTTTGGATAAACATCGGTGCGACCTGGAGTGCGAAATCGACGGTCTGTTTGTTTGCGGGGGTTGCAGGATTGATCGGAGCGGATGCCGATGGTTCTATTTTCTTCGATGCAGACGATAACAACGCGAACAGTGACGTTTCGGGATCGTCGCCATCGAACTTGGCTCCGCTCGCGATCCACTGTTTGAGTTTTTCTAAATCGGAGGCTGGCACGGTCCCATTGGGTGGCATCGCGCCCGACTCGATATTGTCGATTAAAACACTGCTGGCCACATCGCCTGCAAAAACGACTCGCCCGGCACGCGATCCTTTCATCAGTTGCGAGTAAGTAGCCATGTTGAAGTTGCCACGCGAACCGGCGACGTGGCAACGACCGCACTGGTTGACCAGGATGGGCACCACATCGCTGACAAAACCGACCTCCGGACTCGCGGGCATTGGTGGAGTGATCGAAGGAGTGATTGGTGGGGTGGGCGTTGGTGGATTCGACGCCGGCGCGGCTCGGTTTGATTCGTTCACGGAGACGGATGTCTGGTCACTCTCACGATCACGACGGGGCAATTCAAAGGGTGGCACTCGCACGCCTTCGAGTTCGAGATAGACGTGAGCGGCACCGAGCGATTTCATGAGTGGTTTGAGTTCTTCGTAGACCGCAGGCGAACCCTTTTTGACCGCTTCATGCATTTGCTCGCCCGCGATCTTCATCGACTCGACCGCCGCCTGCAACTGGCCCGCTTTATAGCGGCTGCCTGCCGTCGAAAGCGACCGTTTGATCTCGGCGACTGCCTGTTTCTCTTGGATCGTCAATTCTACCGCTGAGGATTTGTTAGCAAAGATTGCCAAAAAGCACAAAAAGCAAACGATAAGTGGACGCAAACGTTGCATAGGTTGACTCGAGCCGAGAAACGAAAAGGTGTGCTGGTGCATTATACACGGCTTGTCGACGTCGGTTCATCCACTGTCGTGTGTCCTGCGAAGACCCCGTTGAGTTGAATTTTGTAGCGGAATCCTGCCGCCGATCGTAAGGGTGGTATCAACTCGTGCCAATAAACAAACGTTTGCATTATTGACGCCAAGTACCCATAATGGGTGGTGTCTGGCCCGCGAGCCAAAATGAACCGTGCTTTTCAGGTGACATCTTGCGATTCCCCGCTTTCCATATTGTTGTTTGCCTGTCCCTATCGGTATCCCTATCGGGTTTGGCCGATGCGGTCGCGGCCTTTCCGCAGAGTTCGCGTATCGTGCAAACGGCAGCGCAAAATGGGGTCGTTCCCACAGCGATACCGTCTGGCGCGGCGAAAAAATCAGAGCAGAATGTCGAAAAAGCCGCAAACGAGAAAGCGGGCGACAAACAACCCAAGAAAGAGTCAAGCTCGGAACCGAAGGTCATCCGCCGTCCCGATAACGCCGAAGACGCATCGATTGATTCAGACCAACTCACCGCAACCGTAGGCGAAGACGGGCGGGTCGCATTCCACTTTCGTGACCAACCGTGGGTTGAACTCGTCCAATGGTTGGCCGAAATCTCGGACCAGCCTCTCGATTGGTTGGAATTGCCTGCTGACCGGGTCAACTTGTCATCGCCGGGTCGGTACACGGTTGCCGAAACACGCGATCTCTTCAATCGCTATTTGTTGGCTCGCGGCTATACGATTTTGGAACTCGATGGCGGTTTGACGGTTGCTAAAACGGAAACGATGAACCCAGCGATCGTACCTCGCGTGACACCCGAGCAACTTGCGTCGCTGCCGCCACATTCGTTTGTCCGCACTTCGCTTGACGTCGGTTGGTTGTCCGCCGAAAAACTGGCCGAAGAACTCAAACCGATGGTCAGTTCCAATGGACGGCTGATCGCATTATCAACCACCAACCGTATCGAAGTGCTGGATGCAGCCATCAATGTCCGGCAAGTCGCCGAGTTGTTGGCGCAAGAACGAAGTGTATCGAGTCGCGAAGCCCTTGCACCTGAATTCGCGTTACGGCACATCCCAGCCGAAGAGGCGAAGCGAATGTTGGAGGAGTTTTTAGGCGTTGACAAGAAAAATTCGGCACCCATGACGGCTCAGCAAATGATGGCTATGCAGCAAATGCAGCAGCGTGGTGGTGGCGGCCAACCAGCTCCGGTGGAAAAGAAGACCGAGGTGTCGATCGTCGCCAATTCGCGACAAAACTCGGTCATCATTCGTGCTCCGGCTGATCGGGTGGCAATCGCAACCGAATTTCTAAAACGGATCGACGTCCCCAGCAAATCGATGGTCTCCTTAGCCGATATCGAAGACCGTGTTCAAGTCTTTCGCCTGGCTTCACTCGATCCAGAAAAGCTGATCGAAATCGTCTCCGAAATGAACATTTTGGAACCGACCACGCGAGTCCGAGTCGACAAGGATAATAATGCGTTAATCGTCTCTGGATCACCGGCGGATCGTTTTATTATCAAATCGTTGATCGAGCGGCTTGACGGCAGCGGACGGAATTTTCATGTCTTACAATTGAGAAGGCTTGACGCGGGTGAGGTTGCTGAATCGATCGCGTTTTTGATGGGCCAAAAAGATGGAAAGGATAAGCAAAACAACAATCAACGCTACAATTATTGGGATAGTTTTAGTAGGCAAGAGGAGGACGAGAAAGAGAAAGACGAGTTTCGCGTTGCTGCGAACAACCGAAACCGTCAAGTCCTCTTGTGGGCCAACGAAATGGAAATGGAGCAGGTGGAATCGTTGCTGATAAAGCTCGGTGAATTACCACCGCCAGGCGGAAGCCCGCGTACGGTACGGGTCATCGAGGCTTCCGCGACCCCCGAAACGCTCGAATACCTCAAACGACTCAAGGTTCAATGGGATCGTGTTTCCCCCAACCCGTTGGAAATCCCCAGCTCCGATCAATTTGACCATCCCCTAAGCGATGAAATGTCACCCAAAGAAAGGGACAAATGGGATGACGCAGACGGCCAAGAAGCCTCCCTGCCGAGCGAGCCGAATGGCGTTCGGGAAGATCACGATGTGATCACGTTTGCGTCAACGGGCAAGCCTGAATATCAGTTGGCATGGGACTATCCGCCCGCCGCTCTCATCGATGATTTGGCTCCAACAAAGGCAAGGACTGAAAATGCAAGACCGGCGATCCAGTCCACCCGCGATTTCGATCGCGAGTTCGGCGACCAAGACGCACCCGATGCCGCGAACCCCACGCAAACATCGACCGGAATTCGTATCGAAGTCGACTCGTCAGGCAATTTGATTCTGAGCAGTCCTGACACCAAGGCGCTAGACCAACTTGAATTGCTGATGCAACAAGTCGCACCACCGAAACGTCCTTATGTCGTGTTTAAAATTGAAAACACAACCGCCTATTGGATGCGATTGAACTTGGAAGAGTTTTTTGAAGACGAGGAGGAAAAAGAGGGCAGCGGCGATTCCTTCCTTCGTATGTATTGGGGGATGGCTCAAGACGATTCGAGCGAGGAACCATCTGGTTTGGGGAAAGGCAATAAGCTGAAATTTGTTGATGATGCCGACACCAACACCCTGGTCGTCAGCGGTGCGACGGCAGACCAATTAAGAACCATTCGGGATTTGATTCGTTTATGGGATGTGGAAGCATTGGCAAACAACCGCCGCGCTCGGTTCACGAAACTGGTCCAAATCCATCATGGAAATGCGAAAAGGATTGCGGAAACCGTCAAGGAAGCCTATCGAGATTTACTCAGCAGCAATGACAAGACATTTCAAGGTGGTGGTGGAGCAGGCGGCGAACAAGCACAGCGAGCTCAAAAGAATGCCGCGCGGAATCGAAGCGGCAGCGGAAGTGAGTTGGTCGCCAGCGAAGGCGGTGGGAACGGTGGCAACGCCGACTTTTCTTTCAAAGGAAAATTGTCGATCGGAGTCGATGAGGTCGGCAACACGTTACTAATCAGCGCCGAAGGCGAACCATTGTTAAACTTGATTTGCGAAATGGTCGAGCAACTTGACAACGCGGCTCTCTCAAGCGGTGAAGTACAGGTTTTGAAACTGTCCGGCAGCATCAGCAGCGGATCGCTCCAGTCGGCGCTGAAGTCCTTCGGTGCCGATCGTCGCACGCAAGCCACGACCGAGCCACCTTCTCTTCAAGACAATCCGAAGTAAGAGTTGGATGCAGCGGGGCAAATTGACTATTCCTCGTCGCTTTCCGACTCGGCATCGGCACGAGGATTGTCATCACCGAACCCCTCCTGGTCTGCTGCGGAATCCGTATCGCGAAAATAGGTGCGTTGACTACGAGGCAGTGGGTCAAATGCTAATTGGTCTTTCAAGTATCCCTTTTGTTTCGCCTCTCTGAAAACGGCAACCACATCACCATAACCGCCACCAACCGCTGCGATCCCTTCGGCAACCGATTTCGCATTGCTAGGAATCGTCACTCGGCGATCATCCTCACCCGCCTTGAAGCGGCTAATGCGAAGCATCCCTGGCGTGTCAGGATCATTTTTTAACATGATCCCATGCGGGCCCATCAGGAACGTCGGAATGTCGAGATTCCCGGGGCTTCCAAAGAGCACCACTTCAGGATGATGTTTTAGCGAAATGACAATTGCAGGCGAGGCGGTTGATGCAACGTCGTACAAGCGAAACGCTTCACCAAGCGTCTCGCCAAGCAGATAGTGTTTCGCGTCGGGTCGGCTCCGGATCGCTACGAACGCTCCGTAGCGGGTTTCCAAACTCGGTTCGTCCATCAGACTCACCAAACCGTCGATCGCCAATTGCTGGTCGAGACCTTGCAGAGCAAGGAGAGCGGGATGTCGGAAAGCAGCAACGGAACGAGCGGATTCCAACAAGGGATCAATCGCTTCGTTACGGTCGAGGTATGCCAGTGCCTCGGCTGCATAAAAACGCAACTCGGGGTTGGTTGCCTTGAGTCCCTCTAGCAGCGTCGGAATGGCACACTCGCCTAACCCTTCGAGTTGCAGGGCGGCATCCGATGCGGTTGCTGGTTCCTTCAATCGGCTGGCAAGTTCTACCAGTCGTTTTTGAGTTGCAGAGGACTCTGGTGCAACGCCAAGTGCGCGAATGACCGCGACCATACGTGCTTCGTTCCCGCGGTAGCGAGGGTGGGCTTCGATTTCGATAAAGTCGTCTTCGATTGCTTTGGCGATACCCCGCCGAGTGGTTCCGTCGAAAAAGTAGAATCGACGATTGATCGCCGCCGCAATCGCGGTGGCCATTTTGACGTGTTGATACTGAGGGCGGAGAATCAACCCGATTTTTCGATCGATTTGAATGCGTCCGCCACCGAGGACAACACCCTCAAGCCGGTAGGCATCGTCTTCCGATGGATGGTGGTCGGCTCGCGTTAAAACGGGGCCCGTGCCAACGACCATGACGTCGCTTTGACGCACGCTACTTTGCAAAACTTGTTGATGACGAAGTCTTGACTCAAGCATCCAGCCACCGTGTAGATCATGCACCTCCGATCGTGGTGGTGTGATGAACCGCAAATCGACCGGATCGCCACGGCGGGCTCCGGGGGGAACGAAAGCGCGGACACGGACCAAGGCGGTTTGTTTGAGTTCTAAAAAATGGTTCGGGTCTTTCACCTCATGACGCTGCATTTCATCGAGCAGTTGGTCACGATAGATCGAGGGGACTGCCGGACCGCCCGTGCCAGGTAGACCGTTGATTGCCGCAACCCCGTCCACTTGGATCGTATTCATCCCCTGGGTGATGGAGGCATCACGAATCAAATCGGGCGGCTCGGGGACTTTGAGAAGTTCTTTGAGCCTCGCTTCTTTTTCACTGTCTTCGGAAGTTCCATTCCAAAAGGAGGTGCATCCAACGGTATGGATGCAGCAAATAAGAACCAAGACGGCAGCCTTTACAGCACGCCAGCGTTTGGAATCGAAGACGATTTTTGGCTTCTTGCCTCGCATCGGATGACTCGGTCGAGAGTTGAAAATGAGTGTTCAAACCTCATTCATAGCTAACATTCAGCTTCAAATGCAAGACAGATTGTCGGAGCTCCTAAGGAGGTCCGACGTGCATGCTGTCGCAGACGTTGTCGAGTCTTTCGGCGAATCTCTGCCTGCCGAAAGTCTTGACGACTTTCGCGACGAGAGATTTGAGTGGCGACGAATTACCGGTGCGCGGTCAACGGGCGAGAACCGGCCGCTGACTCGCTACGATTGATGAAATCAACAGGTTTTAAGCGAGAAAAACGCTGGGTTTGGAAGGTCGACACGCGGATTCGTGGTGACCAACGCTCAGGTGGCAATCCAGCCTTCAGACGCAAATGCCGGAATAATTCGACCGGATCTTGCAACGTTTCCCAAATTTCGGGGAGGAACATCGCATGCCGCCGGCCGAGACGCAGGACAACCCCGTCGACTCCAGGCTGAATTTTGGCGATCACATCGCCGAGGCTCCGAGTAATCAAATGCTTTAGCGGACTCAGAACGGTGACCTGAATCGTCAAGCTGGGAAACTCGGCTTCCGTCAACGCTGGGTACCGTCCATTGTTGAATGCCGCGCGAAAAGCATTGTGGCTAACGTCAAAGACGAGTGGATCGCTCGCTTCTACCGAACCGACGCAGCCACGCAACTGCTCGTCGGTGCGAAGCGTTACAAAAGAGGCTTGGACGTGCCTCAACGCGTCACTGTAAGAGACAAGTTCGGGTTCAACGATCCGCCGCGTTTGAAGCCCCGCTGCAATGCTTTGCTCGGCAACATCAAGTAGCCTTTCGCGGTCTGATTTGGGTAGCCGCGATTGTTCAACACTCATTTGCATAACAACTATCCTAACTTTCTAAGTTTAACCGCATACCCACCAGGACACGCGATTGTTGGGACCGGCTGGTCCTCAGGCTCCTGCCTGGGAACCTGATCATCGGCGGGCCCCCGCCACACTCGCCACACGCTTGCGAGGTGGGGGCCCCGAATGCCTTCCACTCCCAAGGCAGAAGCCGGGGAATGAGTTCCACCAGTCCTTAGTGTATCAGAATTGCAAACGTTTTGGATTGACAAACCCGTTTTCTCAATGATGCATAGGATAAGCCTCGTCGGTACGCAATCGTCAAGCCAACATGCTTTGCCGAGAACGGCAAGCTGGGAAGATTTTAACGGCTGGGTTCGCTTGGGTGAAAGATCTAATTTGATTGGCGCGAACGGAAGGAAGTGTTCGATGACAGTGAAACGAGTCGGTCGATTCGCGTGAGACGCCCACGGAGCTGCTTAGTAACTGATGAAAACTCCCTTCCCTTTTCCGTCCATGGCGATTGATCGAGTGTTGCTGATTGTCACACTCTTCGTCCCCTTGGCTGCCGACGCGTATGGACAAGGTGAGGGTGGTGAAGTTCCCACCAGTCTGCGGCAGTTGATTTTGCAGGATGGGGGGAGTGGACAACGGGGTAGCGATACCGATGCGGCCTTGGACGATAGAGCGAGTGAGCGAGAGAAAGAGGTTTCGCGAGGACGCCAACGGCGTGAATACTTGTCAGCGCTCCGAAAACCGGTATCGTCAATCGATGTAGAGCCGCTTGATCGCACGGCGAAAGAGCCTCCGAGGATAGGGATCGAACAAGACGGAGAACGAACCCTTTTTATTTCGTCAATGGCATTAGCGGTGCATCGACCGGATCGTTATCCGGACGTGTTTTGCCACGAACCTCTCTACTTTGAACAGATCAACCTCGAGCGTTGTGGTCATCACTGGGGATTCTTTCAAAACGCGGTTTCATTTGCTGAGTTCTTTGGGCGGACGCAGACGCTACCGTATCATTTGGCGACGGAGCCAATCGACAGCCTCACCCCTTCGCCAGGCGATTGTCGGTCAGGCGAATCCTTTCATCGAGAGAGTTTACTTCCGATCGACCGCCACGGAGCATTGCTCGAAGCCGCCGCGATTGCTGGTTTTATTGTTCTGCTTCCGTAGCGAATCGTCGCTCGCTTGACCTCGCTATAACGGCTTGTTTTGCCGAGGTTTATTTTTGAACGTCAGATTGCCGATGCACCTAGATCGCTAGAAACCAGCATTGGTGTGAAGCCCGTCATAGGCCAATGCCATGCCAGGGGGCAGCTTTGCCATCACCGCGTCGTAATCCAAATCGTGCGATAGATGGGTGAAGTAGGTCTGTTTCGCATTCACCTGTCGTGCTACCGCGATCGCCTCTTCCAGATTGAAGTGAGTTGGATGAGGTGTGAATCGTAAAGCTCCGACCACAAACGTACGGACGCCTTCAAGGAGTTTCATGGACGCAGGGGGGATTTCGTTGGTGTCGGTACAGTAGGCGAAATCGCCGATCCGAAATCCCAGGACATCAAAGTTCGGCCCATGCTTCATCGGGATCGGCACGACTCGAACCCCCATCACTTCGAAGGGTTCCGTATCGATCGGACGGAATGCTAATTGGGGCACCGACCCTGCGTGAGTTTCCTTGCGGTTCGTGAACGCATAATCAAAAGAGGTTCGAATGCGATGTTCAACCTTGGCGGTACAGTAGAGTGGTACGGGATGGCCGAGTCGAAAGGGGAACAGCCGCAAATCGTCGAGGCCAAACAGATGGTCGGCGTGCTCGTGAGTAAAGAGTACCGAGTGGACAAGTTTGACTTTTTCACGCAGCAATTGAATCCGCAATTCGGGTGGCGTGTCGATCAACAGATTGCCTTGCTCCAAGTGGACGAGAATCGCACATCGTGTCCGGCTGTTATGAGGATCCGCGCTTTGGCAGACCTCGCATTCACAACCCAGGACGGGGACTCCGACACTCGTCCCGGTCCCTAGGAAAACAACTTCAAATCGGCGAGCAGGCAAAACGTCAATGGGCATAGAACGGATAAGGTCTTGAGAGAGTTGCAACCGTTATCGCCTCGATGGTCGCTCTAACTCTTTGAGCGGACAGCGATTTCGGCGTAAAGACCAGAAGGTCTGGGATCGAAAGTTGGATCGTGCGAATCGGTGGACGCTTTCCGCACGCGAGAGCAGAGCGACCCTACGGCGGAGGCCGCCCCAAAATTATCCAAAGTCTTGGCGACTTTCGCTATGGGTGGCAAATGCATCATCCCGATTCAAACATTGGTTTTTCAACATTTGCCGTTTGGGTACTAGCGGCCTGCTGATTTAATCGTTTAACGCTTAGCCGAAGGCGTCAGCTTTTCCATCATCGGTCGCCTATGGCTTGGCGTTAAACAATCAGTCGAGTCAAACCGATTAAATCAGCAGGCCGCTAGCCCCTTTTTTGGGGAGCTGTACGAATGCCAAAACAGCTTCTCTAAAACCGAACGTGGTTGAAGCACTAACTAAAGTTTGGGGTCGGTGGTCGATAGTCGCCCAAATCGATCGACTTGAACCATTCGATTGTTTTAGCAAGTCCCTCTTCGAGCTTGACTTTTGGTTCCCAGTCAAGTTCTTTTTGGGCTAGGGTGATGTCGGGACGACGGCGAGTTGGATCGTCGGAGGGTAACGGGCGGCTGACAAGCTTGTTTTTTGTGCCGCAAAGCTTGATGACCGTTTCGGCCAATTCGCGAATCGTAAACTCATCGGGATTGCCAATGTTGACGGGGCCGATAAATCCATTTTCATTGTTCATCATTGCGATGATGGCGGTAACCAAGTCGTCACGGAAACAGAAGGATCGCGTTTGCGACCCGTCACCAAAAATGGTCAAGTCTTCGCCAGCCAACGTTTGACGGATGAAGTTGGAAACGACGCGGCCATCATACGGGTGCATGCGTGGTCCATACGTATTGAAAATACGAACAATGCGAATGTCGACATTGTTGGCACGGTGATAATCCATGAACAACGTTTCGGCGACACGTTTGCCTTCGTCATAACACGCGCGGATCCCAATGGGGTTGACGCTGCCACGATAGCTTTCCGGTTGTGGATGCACTTCGGGGTCGCCGTAGACTTCGCTCGTGCTCGCCTGCAACACTTTCGCACCGCAGCGTTTTGCCATCCCCAAGACGTTGATCGATCCCATCACACTGGTTTTGATCGTCTTGATCGGGTTGTATTGGTAGTGTCCGGGAGCAGCGGGGCAAGCCATATTGTAGACTTGGTCGACTTCCAAGTGGATTGGCAACGTTATATCGTGCCGAATCAGCTCAAAGTTGGGTCGATCCAGCAAGTGGCTGACGTTTGATTTTTGGCTGGTAAAAAAGTTATCCAAGCAAATAATGTCGTGACCTTCGTCGACGAGTCGCTCACAAAGGTGGGAACCGAGGAAACCAGCGCCGCCGGTAACAAGAATTCGCTGGATCATGCTGTTTTAAGCCGCTTGCTGACCAAGAGTAGAGAAAGAAGGACGATCGGGCGGCTAGTCTACCCCCATCGACAGGGAAGGTAAAGCGGAATGAGTGAGGAGTGTGTTACCGGTTAATCGGCGTGAATCGCGTGAAGAAAACACCCGATGGGTAGAAACCAACAACGGAGAGAGCCGTTGGGTAGGAAGAGTCTCGGCAAACTCCCGCTCGTCGAGCGAAACTCGCGAGGCGGGAGCTACCAAGGCATGGAGTTCCCAGGCAGGAGGGGCTGTGTGTTTTTGTAGCGATCACCTGCCAAGAGTATCGGCAGCGGTCAAGAAGACGTCGGAAAGACGAAGGTCTTGGCGACTTTCGCTACGGTTGAAGCCGTGATTTCGCCTGGTTTCTAAAAAATCACAGCCTCGGAGCCTGGGAACAGGTTTTCATGTTTCAAAACCTTTAATCGTTTAACGCTTAGCCGAAGGCGTCAGCTTTTCCATGAGCGGTCGCCTATGGTTTGGCGTTAAACAATAAGTCGAGTCAAACCGATTAAATCGACAGTCCATTAGCCGCGGCGGGCCGCAATGGCACTTCGGATCAGACTGCGAACGGGTTGCTTGGTTTGAAAGCCTCTGAGCAATTGTCGATTCCATCCGCCAGAATCATTTTTGGTGAACATAATGATTTGAGGAATCATTTTTTCGCCCTTGGTCAATTGTTCAGCTAACTCCGGATCCTCGTCCTTGTTAATAACCGCAACGCTTACCTCGTCCAATTCGCCGGTAGCGGCCATTGGCATGATCGTCGAATTCTTTAAGACAGTACAAGCGGGGCACCACGGAGCGCCGACGACGACCATCAACGGCTTATTTTGTTCGACGGACTTCTTGTAAGCGAGTGTGTAATTTTGTTCAACAGATTGTCCCGTTGGAACACCAGACAAAACCACAGCTAACAGCAACGAAACCATTCCTTAACTCCTAAGGTTGTTCGGTTGAGCATTTTCATGGGATCGGCACGACACCGATTAGGTCGATCCATCGGTTACGAAAAGGGAGGATCGAGAAGTGAATTTGGAGACCACGAAAATGTCAGAAAAGACTTCCAGTCAAGTCACTCCAGCGGGCTCCATCTACGACTCGCATCGATACGAACCGAAGCGGTAACATTCACCGCTATAAGACTCGATTCATTCGAGACGAGTGCCGAGTGACACAACATCCATTCGTTTGAGCAACACGCTGCAAATCGAATGGAATACTTTTCGCCAAGACGTAAACTGGAAAAGCTAGCAAGCTTTTCTGGTTCAGGTCGTTCGGGCGAGTTGCGAGGATTCTATGGTTCGATCGGGACTCCACAAGGGTCAACGCGAAGATTTTTAGAAATTGTCTCTCGACAGAAAATCCTGGATTTTCCAATTTAGCTCCTCCGCAACTGGCGGGCAGGCGCTAAATTATTGTGAAGAAACGGTTTGCAACGGACCAAAAAGGTGTGGCATTTTGCAGCATCCCCCTCATTTGAGCCGGTTACAGCGTCAAAAAAAATATTGAAGATGGTGGTGTTTTTGATGCGGGACTTGTCGTGGAATCACGCTCTGGGAGCCGATCGGTTACATTAGGACGGCAACATCCTTCCGTTTTGGCGATCGTCGCCTTTCATTGAGCGAAAGCAACGTACGAAAGGTGAGCTCAATGCGTACTTTTTCGGGGCGAAGGGCGATAATTGTTTTGTCGAATCGCGTGAAATCAACAAGTCCTTTGCCGGGCAATAGAGCAGTCGATTATGAAACTTCGTATAGGTTTGATTGGTTTAGGCGACAGTTGGCAAACACGTCATCGCCCGGCCATTCGCATGCTGCAGGACCGCTTTGATGTCCGCGCGGTCTACAGTCCGGTCGCCAAATTAGCGGAAAACGCGGCTGCTGAGTTTCAAGCGGATCCGGTGGACGGGTATCGAGCGATGGTGGCGCGTTGTGATATCGACGCTGTGATGGTTCTGCAGAATTCATGGCTAGGATGGTTGCCGATGTTGGCCGCCTGTGAAGCGGGCAAAGCGATCTACTGGGCTGGGGATTTGGATTTTGATCCCGCCGAGGCGCAACCGATTCGCGAAGCGATTGATCGCAGCGGAATCGCATTCATGACGGAGCTACCCAAGCGATTTGCTCCGGCAACGCTTCGTTTGAAAGAGCTAATCGCGACCCGACTTGGCCCCCCGCAACTGGTGTTCTGTCATCGCCGCGTCCAGCACGAATCGAACCATTCAAAACCGAAATGTGTGGCGGACAACCCTTTGCATCAAGAGCTACTCGAGTTGATCGATTTATGCCGCTACGTTGTCGGACGCGAACCGGCGACCGTCGTCGCAACCGGGGTCAGCCAAACCGTTCCGGCTGACTACGAGAGCATGAGTTTACGGTTTGATGCTCATGAATCCCAACCAGCGGTCACGGCACAGATTAGCTGCGGCAGTTATATTCGACCAACTTGGCACGAAGCAATCGGTTTCCGCCCCCCTTCGGCCATGCAGATTTGTTGTGAGCGGGGTGTCGCATTTCTCGATTTGCCGACCAGTTTGGTTTGGTTTGATGACGCCGGCCGACACTTGGAGTCACTGGAAACCGAGTTGTCCGTGGGGCAACAACTGTTGACCCAATTCTATCGTGCGGTGACTAGTTTGGTGAGAAACATGAGCGATTTGGATGACGTGTGTCGATCCGCAGCGATACTGGCAGCCGCCCGAGAAAGTAGCCGTGACGGACGTCGAATCGAGTTGGCATAACCGTCTGCTCTCCTTCCCCACAACAACATCTCCCTCAAAAAAGGTCTCCCGTGTTAAAGGTTGAATCACTTGTCAAGACGTTTTCGGTAGAGGGCGAAGACGTCCATGCTGTCGACGAGCTGTCCTTTCAGGTCACGCGAGGGGAAGTCTATGGGCTACTTGGTCCCAACGGTGCAGGCAAAACGACGACGCTGCGAATCATTCTCGGCTTGCTTGAGGCGGATCGGGGGTACACGGAAGTGGATGGTTATCAAACGGCCGAAGATCCGATCGAAGTCAAGTCGCGGCTCGGCTTCGTCTCGGCAAGCGATGGCGTTTACCCCTGGCTAACTGTCCGAGAAATGCTGCTCTATTTTGCCGACCTTTATCACGTCGATCCCTGGGTGGCGAGGGAGCGAGCGGAAGGGTTGTCGCGGGTGATGGATATCGAAAAACTACTGGATCGTCGCGCTGGAACGCTTAGCACCGGGCAACGGCAGCGAGTGACATTGGTTCGCGGTCTGATACACGATCCGCCCGTCATGCTACTCGATGAACCGACGCGAGGTCTCGATGTCGTGGGCGTGCAAACCATTTTTCAATACATCGACCACTTAAGACATCTCGGTAAAGCCGTTGTCGTTTGTACTCACCGGCTCGACGAAGCGGAGCGTTTGTGTGATCGGTTTGGCTTGCTGCTTGAAGGCAAACTTCGATACGAAGGAACGATGAACGAATTGCAAGCGGCAACGGGACGCGACCACTTGGTCGATATGTTTGTCGACATGATGACAGCAGGTGCCATATGACTCAAAGCGACATGCCAGACCCCCACTCGAAACGGCCAGTTCTCAAAGGACGTTTGTTTCGGCTTTGTCAAAAGGAACTGCGTGAGACGATCCGTGACCGTCGCACCGTGTTCACGTTGCTGTTGATGCCGCTGCTGCTCTACCCGTTACTCAGCATGGCGCTCAACCGGTTTTTGCTGACATCGGATACCCATCAAGCGAGTGGCTACCTTGTCGGAGTAGCGAGCGAAGAAGAAGGATCTTTGCTGCGATCCTACTTAAATGATCCACGCAGCAAACCACCCGAATCGATCTTGCAGGTTAACAGTGGAGAGTTGGCGGAGTTCCGGTTTGGAATCACGAATGAATCGGACGCAGTCGAAGCTCTGAGGAAAAACGCTATCGATGTAGCGGTATCGGTTGAACCGGGTGAAATCCCGGTATTCAAGATCACCGCGTATCAAGGTGATGCCGCCAGTGAGACAGCGCAGCGGATTTTGGTAGAACGTTTACAATGGCTCGAGTCGAGTGTCGCTCAGGAGGTGGCCACGGCAGCATCGCCCGACTATCGATCGGTTGCCAAGGTGCAGGTGGCAGAAATTGGTGGCGCAGAACAACTGCCGCTGCTCGCGACCATCGTTCCACTCGTCTTGGTTTTGATGACGATCACCGGCGCGGTCTATCCCGCAATCGACTTGACCGCGGGTGAGCGTGAACGGGGCACGATGGAAGCATTGATGGCTTCGCCTGCATCCCGATTCGACCTTTTGTTCGCCAAGTATATCGCGGTGGTGATCGTTGCGCTGTTAACCGCGATGATCAACCTGTTTGCCATGTTTACAACGCTGTGGGCGTCGGGGCTTTTGCAATTATTGACGGGCGATGACGCCTTTCCGTGGTTGTCGGTTCTGCAAATTCTTGGTTTGTTGATTCTCTTTAGCGGGTTCTTTTCAGCGCTATTGCTGTCGCTAACGAGTTTTGCAAAATCGTTCAAGGAAGCACAGGCATATCTGATTCCGGTGATGTTGCTGGCGCTTGCACCGGCGATGCTTTCCTTGCTGCCAGGTGTCAAGCTTTCCGGCCCGCTGGCGATCGCACCCCTCATCAGTATTGTCATTTTGGCACGAGACATTTTGGCGGGCCATTTTGAACCGGCGGGGGCTTTGGCTGCAATCCTTAGTACGATCGCTTATGCCGCAGCCGCTTTGGCCGTCGCGGCTCGGCTATTCGGAAATGATGCTGTTATGCGAACGAGCGATCAATCGATTGCGTCTTTCTTTCATCGCCCCAAGAAACCCAGCCTTGTTCCGAGTGTCGAGTCGTCCGCCTTGATGTTGGCTTTACTCGTTCCCTTTTACTTTCTGGTCTCGAACGGGCTGATTCGCTTAGTTGAAATTCCTCGTGACCAACTTTCGTTATCGATGTTGTTCGCTTTCAACTTGCTCGCGTTGGTGTTGACCTTCGGGCTAGTGCCATTGCTTGTTGCCACGATTGGCCGCAACCGGTATTCGAGTACCTTTCGTTTGACGGGGCCATCCGCATCCGGCTTGTCGGTCGGCGCGTTTGGAGGATGTCTCGTTGGATCGGTACTGATCGGATTGGGAGCATGGGCACTTGCCCATGAGTCGTTTGTGATTGGGGAGTCGCTCGGGATGGGTGGGCTCAGTGAAGAACGAATCCGTCAAACATTGGAGGCGCTCGAAGCGCAGAAAGAAGTGCCGTTTTGGTTGGTGCTGCTGACCTTTGCGGTTGCCCCGGCGATTATCGAAGAGTTGTGCTTTCGCGGTTTTTTGTTTTCGTCCTTGTCCGCCGTACTCTCGCCCATTCGAGTTGTTTTTCTAACAGCCGTTTTGTTTGGCATGTTTCACGTTTTGACTGGAAATGCACTGCTGATCGAACGTTTCCTGCCGACGACGCTACTCGGGGGCATCCTCGGCTGGATCGCCTACCGAAGTGGCAGCGTGTTGCCAGGAATGGTGATGCACTTTGTTCACAATGCCCTGCTCAAGAGCGTGGCTCGCTACCACGACTCGTTCAGCCTGTTCGGTAGCGAGCTGAATGACCAATCGCATTTGCCGGGCAATTGGTTGATCGGAACAACGGCGGTTGCCTGTGCCGGTGCGATCCTGATCTGGTTATGTACGCGGCAACGAGTTCATGGGGCGACCGACTCGATCGGTTGATGGCAGGTGTTCGTTTGCTTCCAAAATGGCAACTGCCCCGCTAGAATGCACCCGTCGTGTTGTTGTGATCCATCCATCAACACAACACGATCCTCTCCTCTAAAAAGGTAACGGTAATGGACGCAATGGATGTACTCGGAGCACTTCTGGGCCGCAAAGGCTCATCAAATCGTGGTGGTGGAAGTGCCGATATTTTAAAAGAGATGATGGGTGGCCGGAAATCGGCTCCCGCACCGCCGAGACAGCGAACGCATCCGCGTGCCCAACAACCGTCCACGATCGAGGGGGCCGCCCGAAGTCTGGAAGAGATGCTCGGAGTTGGACGTGAATCGACTCGATCGGTCCCGAGTCCTCCTATGCCAAGTCGTCCGCGCCAAGCTCCGCCTGTGACCGAAGCGAGGTTGCCGGAGCGGACGCCAGAACCCAGAGTCCCCGAGCGGTCAGGCATGGACGCTCAAAGCGAAATGCTGGTTCGTGCAATGATCAGTGCGGCAAAGTCCGATGGCAGTATTGACCAAGCCGAACAAGAGCATGTGGTCAAACAATTTGGCCAACTCAGTCAGGACGAAGTCAACTTTCTCAAGCAAGAGTTTGCAAGACCGGTCGATGTACGTGAACTGGCTTGGTCGGTTCCAATCGGGTTGGAAGAGCATGTTTACACGGTATCGCTTTTGGCGATCGACTTGGATGAAAACAAGGAAGCTCAGTACTTAGGTGAACTCGCTCACGGCTTGAGGTTATCACCCCAGAAATGCAACGAGATCCATCGCCAATACCGAGCACCTGAAATATTCGGCTCGGCCGAAGAATCCGTGGGTTGATTCATCCATCCCAAGTACCGAAGGGTAGGTTTTTCAGGCACCGCAGGGCAAAAAGGAATGTTTTTGGGGCATCGGCAATCGGACGTTCAAAAATAAACCTCAATAAACCGACACTTCTCGCTAATCGCCACCATCAAACTATCCGCCCCCAACGACCTTGCGTCGTTGGAGCGAACGATTGTTAGCTAAATCCTAGTGTTTTTCACATGATCGACCCCAACGGGCTTGCCCCGTTGGGTGAGCGAGATCTGATTCACCAACGGGACAAGCCCATTGGGGGCTTACTTGACAACGGTGCTGTTTTTAGCTGCCAATCGTTGGCTCCAATGGGGCAAGCCCATTGGGGGCCGCTGCAACAGTGGTGGCGATTAGCGAGAAGTGTCAATAAAACAAGACGTTCTTCCCTCTCTGACCCCGTTGTCCCTAAGTAAGTTGTTCCTCAGAGCCGGCCCGGAATGGCGTGTACTGAAGGAATTCTGAAACGTGAAAGATCCTTCCGTCGAGCTTGTCTCGGCGGAGGAAACAAGTGGCGGCTACAAACCGCACGGCCGAAAGAAATTCGCCCCCACCCCCACGAATCGCCTCCGGCGATTCGTGGGGGTGGGGCGAGCGTGGAATTTTGCATTCAGGGTAGCTGCCACCTGTTGCTCCGCCCGGACAAGCCGGACGGAAGCAGGAAAAAACACCCCTGTGAAACTCACTCCGTTTTTCTTCAGTCCACGCCATTCGAGCTAGCCCGGATGATTCATGGGCTTGCAAATTGTTTTGCTAACGTCTACGCCTTCAAGCGTTTACGTTCATTGCTCGAAAAGCAGTCTGCGTATTAGCCGTTTTGGCTATCGGCCTGTCGATTTAATCGGTTTGACTCGACTGATTGTTTAACGCCAAGCCATAGGCGACCAATTATTGAAAAGCTGACGCCTTCGGCTAAGCGTTAAACGATTAAATCGACAGGCCGCTATCGCCAAAACGGCTAATGAATAATCCGGGCTAAACGCTTCGTGGCGTCGTCTCACGAGACGGCGTCGATCGTAGACTGGGATCAGGTCGTTTCTTTATACCGAGATGCGATACCGAGATGCGATACCGAGATACCGAGGCGACCCCGGCAAGAAACCTTCCATCAAACGTCGGATTGCAAAAGGAGGCAAAAGATGTCAGGCAAGTCATGAAGGCAAAAATCACATGCGCGATTTTTACCTTGCATTTCTTGCCTGCTTTTTCGTTGCGCCCAACACCCTTTGGTCGAGCCTCATTCGCTGGTTGAAGGTTTGATTCCGACGGTTCGCAAGTATAGTTCGGTGAGTTGCGCCGCATCGACGTTTCCAGGTGCCTCGGTCATCAAGTCGGCAGCCTTTTGGGTTTTCGGGAACGCGATGACTTCGCGAATGTTATCGAGTCCTGCAAGCAACATCACCCATCGGTCGACACCGAGTGCGATTCCGCCGTGTGGGGGTGCTCCAAAGCGTAGCGCGTTGAGCAAGAATCCGAACCGGTCTTCTGCGGTCGCCTCATCGATACCCAATAGCCCAAAGACTTGCGACTGAATCTTTGAATCGTGGATTCGGATCGTCCCTCCGCCTGCTTCACTGCCGTTAATCACCAAATCATAGGCCTGGGCACGGCACCCGCTCGGGTCATCGGCAAGTTTCGGTAGGTCCTTTGCAAGCGGTGCGGTGAACGGATGGTGCATCGCTGTCCAATTCCCCGTTTCCTCGTCCTTTTCGAACATCGGAAACTCGGTGATCCAGCTGCAACTGAGTTGGTCAGGTCCGTACAATTTGAGCTCCGCCCCGAGTCGTTTGCGAAGTGCATAGAGGCCTTTGCAGGTGACCTCCCAAGTGTCGGCCAAGAACATTAGCAAATCGCCTGGCTCACCCTTCATCAATTCCTTTATCTCGGCCAAATGAGCATCATCGAGATTCTTACTGATTGGGCTCCAGAGCGATCCATCGTCTTCGACGCGGAACCATGCCAGTCCTTTGGCGCCGAACTCTTTGACATAGTTGGTCAAATCATCGATTTGCCGGCGTGAGTACTTGCTAGCAGATTCTTTGACGTTCATGCCGCGAACGAAATTGCCTGCGTCGGCTGTGCCGCGAAAAACGCGGAATTCGGTTTTGGCAGCAACCGCTGTGATGTCGACAATCTCCATATCGAATCGCAAATCGGGGGCGTCGTGCCCATAACGACGCATCGCTTCGTCGTAGGTCATGCGCGGCAGCGGCGTTTTGACATCTTTGCCAAGTACCTCTTTGGCCGTAACGGCGACCAAACCATCGATCAAGCTCATGATATCATCGGCATCGACAAACGACATCTCGAGGTCGAGCTGAGTGAATTCGGGTTGCCGGTCGGCACGTAAATCCTCGTCGCGGAAGCACTTTGCGACTTGGACGTAGCGATCAAAACCCGCGACCATTAGGATTTGCTTGTACAGCTGTGGCGATTGCGGAAGTGCGTAAAACTTCCCTGCATGCACGCGGCTGGGGACGAGATAATCGCGAGCACCTTCGGGGGTACTACGGCCGAGAATTGGCGTTTCGACGTCGATAAAATCGTGTTTCGCAAAGTAGTCACGCATCGTTTTGATGATTTTGCTGCGAAGAATCAAACTTTGCTGCATCTCTTTGCGGCGAAGATCCAAGAAACGGTACTTGAGTCGTAGATCTTCTCCAGGCAAATCGTTTTGGCCAGGTGTGAAAGGAGGCGTCGCGCAGGTGTTGAGAATCTCAACATGATCGCTCCGCAGCTCGATTTCGCCTGTCGCCAGTTTCTCGTTCGTTTTGCCCTCAAGCCGCTCGGCGACTTTGCCTTTGATGAGTATCACGCTTTCGGTAGGAATTTTGCCAGCATTTTCGATCTGCTCCCCATTTGCTTCCGGCGGCCCCACAACGACTTGAGTCAATCCGTAGCGGTCGCGAAGGTCGATGAAAACCGCTCCACCGTGGTCGCGTTTACTTTCAACCCATCCACAAAGGGTGACTTCAGATCCGATATCAGTTTTGCGGAGTTGGCCGCAGGTATGGGTTCGTAGCAAGGCTCGATTGGGGGCTTTAAGGGGGAATCGACGTAAGGGAACAAAACGACAGGGCCAGATTCTAGCGACAAATCGGCTCGCTGCTTAGAGGGGGAGAGGTTGCGGGGTTGGCAGAAAAGCTCGTCGACATTCGGTCGATTGCCGTAGCAAAAGTCGCCAAGACTTTCGTCCCGCCTACTCCCGTTCCTCCTGCCCGCCGCCGCGATATCCGCCAAAGTTTCATTTTTCGCAAGCCAAGGCAGTCGGCGACCGCGGGTCTTGACGACATTCCGTGACGTTTTTCCCCCTGTTTCCCGCTTTTCTGGATTAATTTCGTACTTTCCTGACGGTTAGCCATTTCGCTACGATAGCGAAATCATAAAATTTCGGTAAGTTTCCTAGTCGGAATGATCGATACAAACGTTACAACGTTTCTTGAAATCGTCGTTAATTTCCACCCCTACCCAACAAGCTGCGATTCGTTGTGGCGTTTAAATAGAGATATATGACCGTTCCTCCAACTCCATCAAATGTAGTTCCTCCCGATTTGACCACCTCCAAGAGTGTCAAAACGGTTACCGGCATCACCGTTCGCCTTGCGGGTGACTCAGGGGATGGGATGCAGCTACTCGGTACACAACTGACGAACACGTCGGCCCTTGCAGGGAACGACGTTGCCACATTCCCCGATTTCCCCGCTGAGATCCGTGCACCGCGGGGGACGCGAGCGGGCGTGAGTGGTTTCCAGGTTCAATTCGCCAGCGAAGAGATCTTTACGCCTGGTGACACGCTCGACGCTTTGGTGGTGATGAACCCTGCGGCGATGGTCACCAACTTGGCGGATCTGCGCAAAGGTGGCATTTTGATCGCCAACGTTGACGGTTTTAATGAGAAAGAATTTAAGCTAGCGAAGGTCGAATCCAACCCGCTTGAAGCGAGCGTGATCGAGGAGACCTATCGGATCTTCAAGGTTTCGATGACCAAGTTGACTCGGGATGCGGTAGCCGAATTTGGCCTTGGTACGAAGGTGGCCGACCGCTGCAAGAACTTTTTCGCGATGGGACTTGTCTATTGGTTGTTCGGCCGTTCGCTCGATACGACGCTTCGATTCATCGACGCAAAATTTGGCAAAAAGCCTGATGTGGCTGCCGCCAACGTCGCCGCCTTACGGGCTGGTTGGGCTTATGGCGAAACGACCGAAGCGTTCGGCGAGAGTTTCCAAGTCGAGGCCGCTACGTTGGTTCCCGGGACATACCGAAACATGATGGGTAACCAAGCACTTGCCTGGGGCTTGATTACCGCTTCCAAGTTGAGCGGCAAAGATTTGTTCTACGGTACGTATCCGATCACGCCGGCAAGTGACATTTTGCACGAGTTGTCGAAGTACAAGAATTTCGGTGTGCGAACGTTCCAAGCCGAAGACGAAATCGCAGCGGTTTGTGCGACGATCGGTGCCGCATTCGGTGGTACGATGGCGGTAACCGCCAGCAGTGGTCCTGGTATCGCTCTGAAGGCGGAAGGCATGGGACTCGGTATGATTTTGGAACTGCCGATGATTGTCATCAATGTTCAACGCGGAGGACCAAGTACCGGTTTGCCGACCAAGACCGAGCAGAGTGATTTGTTACAATGTATGTATGGCCGAAACGGCGAAGCTCCGCTGCCTATCCTGGCACCTCGATCGCCCGGCGACTGTTTTGACATTGCCGTCGAGGCCTGGAGAATCGCAACCGAGTGCATGTGTCCCGTTATGATTTTGTCGGACGGATATATCGCTAACGGTTCCGAACCTTGGAGGATTCCCGATGTCGCGTCGATGCCGAAGATTACGGTGAACCATCCTGAAGGCACCGACACCGATGAGCCATACATGCCGTATGCTCGCGATGAATATCTGGCGCGCCCCTGGGCGATTCCGGGGACGCCCGGCTTGATGCACCGCGTCGGTGGCCTTGAGAAACAGGATGGGACTGGCAATGTCAGTTACGATCCTGCGAACCACCAACACATGACCGATACTCGTGCGGCCAAGGTTGATCGGATTGCTGAACGCATTCCGGATCAAGATATCTTTGGCGATCCGACGGGTGATGTACTCGTCGTTTCGTGGGGTGGCACCTACGGTTCTTGTCACACTGCGGTCAAGCAGTGCCGAGAAGCGGGTCGCAAGGTCAGCCATGCACACCTGCGTTACATCAATCCAATGCCCAAGAATGTCGGTGAACTGCTGCGGTCTTTCAAGACGGTTATCGTACCTGAATTGAACAAGGGGCAATTGCGATTGCTTCTCCGTGCAAAGTTCCTCGTCGACTGTATCGGCGTCAACAAAATCCAAGGCAAACCATTTAGCGTGAGCGAATTGGTCGCGGCGATTGAGTCGCATGTAGCCGATTCGAGTTCGGCAACCGCTGATCCGCACTCGTCAGCGAATGGCAAGCCCAAGGCCGAATCCATCGCGGGTTAGGTTTTGTTTGCTGTCTGCAGCCGTACGCTATACAACCCACTCACTACCAATAAGATAGAAACGAAATATGCTTCCCGTATTGAAAGCAGCTGACTTTGCATCGGACCAAGATGTTCGTTGGTGCCCCGGATGTGGTGACTATTCAATCTTGGCCCAGATGAAAAAAATCTTGCCCGATCTCGGAGTGCCTCGTGAAAAGACCGTGTTCATTAGTGGAATCGGCTGCAGTAGCCGCTTCCCGTACTACATGAACACCTACGGGATGCACAGTATTCATGGTCGAGCGCCGACTTTTGCGACCGGCTTGAAATCGACGCGCCCGGATTTGATGGTTTGGGTGATAACCGGTGATGGCGATGCTTTGTCGATCGGCGGAAATCATTTCATCCATCTGCTTCGTCGAAACGTTGATTTGAATATCGTACTCTTTAACAACCGTATCTACGGGTTGACGAAGGGGCAATACAGTCCGACGAGTACCGAAGGGCAAGTGACGAAGAGTACGCCGATGGGCTCAATCGATCATCCGCTAAATCCGTTGTCAATCGCATTGGCGGCCGAAGGGACCTTTGTTGCTCGCAGTATCGACGCGCACGTGAAACATCTTGGCGAAACGCTCAAGCGAGCGGCCAATCATAAGGGCACGTCGCTCGTGGAAGTTTATCAAAACTGTAATGTTTTCAACGATGGTGCGATGGCATATGCTCAAGAGAAGAAGCAGCGAGCGGATAACGTGGTCGAACTCGAACATGGGAAGCCGTTGATTTTTGGCTCAAAGAGTGACAAGGGAATCCGTTTGGTGGGTAGCCGTTTGGAAATTGTCAACTTGGCCGATGTCGCTGTCGACGACCTGTTGATTCACGACGAAAAAGAGCCCAACCCCGCGATTCAAATGATGCTAGCGCGTATGCGTTATCCCGAGATGCCTGAGCCTATCGGAGTGCTTCGAAGCGTGGAGGGGGTCGCAACCTATAACGACCAGATAAACGAACAGGTCGAATTGGCCAAACAGAAAAAGGGCGTCGGAGATTTGCAGAAACTGTTTTCGACCGGCGATACTTGGCAAGTCGCCTAGCAGAAGGCGTCAGCAAAGGCGTCGTGGATCTTGTCAAAGATCCCAATGCAGCAAGGATCCCTATCAAGATCCTCGACGACGCATCTGAAAAACTAACATTTTTTCAGCAAAGCGGCTAATCCGAAAGCAGACCGACTCCGAAAACCTAAGGGGTGAGACTCTGACCGGTTTCGTCGCGGTTGTGGATAGAATGGGTGTTACAATCGTTGCTCATTGAGCATGTGTTAATTAGAACGATCAACTGAAAATTGGGAACAATGCCATGCCTCGCGGAAAAATCTATACGGACGTTTCGAAAGCAATCGGCGATACGCCGATGATTCAAATCAACCGACTCGTTCCGAGTGGTGGCGGTGTCGTGCTAGCAAAGTGTGAGTTTTTCCAGCCGCTCAATAGTGTCAAAGATCGTATCGGTGTGGCCATGATCGAGGCAGGCGAACGGGATGGCAAGATCAATAAACAAACGCATATCATTGAGCCGACGTCCGGCAATACTGGCATCGCATTAGCATTTGTTTGTGCAGCGAAAGGATATCGGTTGACGTTGACAATGCCGGAATCCATGTCAGTCGAGCGGCGAGCACTATTACGTGCAATGGGCGCAAACTTAGTTTTGACGCCAGCGGCCGAGGGTATGAAAGGAGCGATCAATAGGGCTAGCGAAATGGTCAGCGAGGATCAGAACGCCTTCATGCCTCAGCAATTTGAGAACCCTGCCAATCCAGCGATCCATGAAGCGACGACTGGCCCAGAAATTTGGACCGACAGTGATCAGAACATTGATGCCATTGTTGCTGGCGTCGGGACGGGAGGAACGATCACGGGTGTTGCCCGATTTATCAAGAAGCAAAACCCCAACTTCAAGGTCATTGCTGTTGAGCCAGTCCATTCGGCTGTGATAAGTGGTGGCGATCCAGGTAAGCATCGCATTCAGGGACTGGGTGCTGGTTTTATCCCTGGCAATTTAGATATGTCACTCATAGACGATGTCATCAAAGTGGAGGATGAGCATGCGTTTGAGTGGGGCCGACGGTTGGCAAAAGAGGAAGGGATTGTTGCAGGTATTAGTAGCGGAGCGAATATGTGGGCAGCGGCTCAAGTGGCCGCTCGACCCGAGATGAAGGGCAAGCGAATCGCAACGATCATGTGCAGTCTCGGCGAACGCTACCTAAGCACACCGCTCTTCGGCGATCTAGGTCTGTAGCCAAATCCGTCGCCACGTCTCTCCGAGACGCGATGGAAACAAGTAGCCGCGTCTCTCCGAGACGCGATGGGAAATAAGTAGCCGCGTCTCTCCGAGACGCGATGGGAAATACGCGTCTCGGAGAGACGCGACTACGATGCTTTGGAAATACGCGTCTCGGAGAGACGCGACTACGATGCTTTGGAAATACGCGTCTCGGAGAGACGCGGCTACTGATCAAGCTTCTTTTGGTAGTGCAAGAACTCGCCTTTTTGCAGATTTGCTTTGATCGGATTTTCAGCGATGTAACGACGAAAGTACTCGAAATAGTCATCGGTGCGAATCAGATGGTCGAATTGGTCGACCTGCCAGAACTCACCGGTTTGCCCTTCCGATTTGTTAATCCTTCTGCCTGTAAACCGCTTCCAATTCTCGCACTGGAAGAGCATCAACTCCGTCGCTGGAAAGGCAGCGATGAAGTGGGCATGGTTTGGCATCACGACAGCATCGGTCAAAAAGTAGCGGTCGACGTCGAATCTCAGGAGGCTTTCGAGTACCGCTTCCGCATGTTCCGGTTTGCGAAGCAGACAGTTTCCCAAACCACGATCCAGGAAACGATCGCGTACCGCGAACTCGTCCCAGTAACATTGGGTACGTTTTTCAATAGGCAAACTGGCAACGGTTGGGTACTTGGAGCCGATGTCGAAGCTTCGGTGGACTTCGCTAAGTTCAGCGTCAAGTCGATCGAGAACGGCTTTGGGGAGAGAATCATTCAGTCGCCACGTAATGAAGCAAAGCGTTCCAGATTGTCCCCAATGCGGAAGGTGACGATCGAATATCGTAAATTCTTCATTGCGACTAAATGTTTGGATATCAGATTGGTCCATCGCAACCATTCCAATTCGTAGCCGCGTCTCTCCGAGACGCGATGGGAAAAGAGTAGCCGCGTCTCTCCGAGACGCGATGGGAAATACGTGTCTCGGAGAGACGCGGTTACTGATTGTACACTAAAGATTGTGGTTTCGCGTCTCGGAGAGACGCGGTTACTGATTGTGTGCTAAGGATTGTGGTTTCGCGTCTCGGAGAGACGCGGTTACTGGTTGTGTGCTAAGGATTGTGGTTTCGCGTCTCGGAGAGACGCGGCTACTGGTTGTGCGCTAAAGATTGTGGTTTCGCGTCTCGGAGAGACGCGGTTACTGATTGTACACTAAAGATTGTGGTTTCGCGTCTCGGAGAGACGCGGTTACTGGTTGTGCACTAAAGATTGTGGTTTCGCGTCTCGGAGAGACGCGGCTACTGGTTGTGCGCTAAGGATTGTGGTTTCGCGTCTCGGAGAGACGCGGCTACTGATTGTGCGCTAAGGATTGTGGTTTCGCGTCTCGGAGAGACGCGGCTACTGGTGACGGTTCTTATTTGAAAAGCCTCGGCGGGTGACCGTTAACACATCGGAGCTAGGGATCATGATTCGGCGATTGTCTTCAGTCTTGACCGACAACTGCTGCGATAAAATGTCTTGCCCCAACACCGTAGCACTACCATCTCGCGTGAGAATGAGGCTGCCGATGGGTGGCAGTTCGGATGCCAATTCTTCATAGGTATCAAACTCGTATCGCAGACAACACTTCAGTCTGCCACAACGTCCGGAAATTTTTGTCGGATCGAGTGTCGCTTTTTGCAATTTCGCCATCCTCATGGAAACAGGCGGCATCTTACTGAGGAAACTGGCACAGCAGATCGGTTGGCCACAATCTCCATAGTCGGCCAACAGTTTCGCCTCATCACGCACTCCGATTTGACGCATTTCAATTCGCGTTTGAAAATGCCCTGCTAGGTTTCGAACCAATTGCCGAAAGTCAACCCGTTTTTCGGCTAGGTAATAGACGACGACTCGTTCACCGCCCAAGAGTCTTTCGACATCGACAACCTCCATCGCTAACCGCAAATCGTTTGCCGATCGTTGACAACCGTCAATATCGTTCTTTGCCAAATCGTCGAGTTCTGCCATTTTGCCTTCGTCCACCTCGGTGGCTCGTTTTAGAATCGTTCCATCCGTGGGTTCTTCTAAATGATCGATCGCAGCAGGCGTGGCTTCGCACAACACCGTCCCCAGTTCGGTTCCACGCGATGTTTTTGCAACGACTTTCTCTCCGTAGCGATAGGTTTGGTTGCTCGTCATGACTCCGAGAGTCCGTGCGGAACCAAAGCGAACGACGTACTGTGGCGGATTCACGGCCGATGGGGCTAGCGATGAATCCTGACGAGTCTGCTGGGAGTCTCTACTCATGCGAATGCTATGCTCCATCCGATTTTTCAGGAACTCGCTCGAGGATATCGAGCAAGACCTGATCGGGATCGATGCCTTCCGCCTGAGCCTCGAAATTCAACAGCACACGGTGCCGCATTGCTGGTAAGAATACGCGGCGAATGTCTTCGAAGCTGACGTTGTAGCGTCCGTCGAGCAGAGCACGCACCTTTGAAGCCAAAGCCAATGTTTGTGCACCGCGAGGACTGCTCCCCCAGCGAATATAGTCGTTGGTCGCTTCGACGCTATGCGGACCTTGTGGGTGCGTAGCGAGTGTCAAACGCACCAAGTAATCTTGGACGTGCGGTGCCAAGATGACTTCACGAACGAGCGCTTGCCATTTTAAGATTTCACTAGCGTCCATCACTTTATCGAGCGTGACTTGATCACTGCGAGTCGTCCGATCAACGATCGTATTCAGTTGTTCGCGAGTGCTATAACCGACAATCAATTTGAATAGAAAGCGGTCCATTTGAGCTTCGGGTAACGGGTAGGTACCTTCCTGCTCGATCGGGTTTTGAGTGGCCAAAACGAAGTAGGGTTTGTCGAGTTGGTAGCGATGCCCTGCCGCGGTAACGGTTCCTTCCTGCATCGTTTCAAGCATCGCGGATTGCGTCTTGGGGGTCGCCCGGTTGATCTCATCTGCCAAGAGAATTTGTGTAAAAATCGGGCCACGCTGGAATTCGAAACGGCGATGCCCATGTTCGTCTTCGACGATCATGTTCGTCCCTAAAATGTCTGCTGGCATCAAGTCAGGTGTGAATTGAATGCGGCTAAAGTCAAGGCTAAGGACATCGGCAAGCGTCCGCACCAGCATCGTCTTTCCGAGTCCTGGCACACCTTCTAGCAGGCAATGTCCACCACACAACATTGCGGTCAATACACCGTGAACGATCTCATCGTGGCCGACGATGACTTTGCCAATCATCTCTTTGACCGCCGCGTAACGTTGGCGAAATTCGTCAGCTTGGGCCTGCATCGATTCGACAGCAGTGGTCATGTTGAGTCGCTTTCAAAAGGAAGGGGATGGTGTCGGGTTTGATTCGTCTTTCTAGCCGTGAGCCTTGGCAAAGGTTCGCATGTCCGTTTCGATCCCTGCCAAACGTTCCGCGAGTCTTTGCTCTGCTACACCGAGGTCACCGGAGTCTTCAGGGGATAGTCTTGTGAACACGTAGAGCTTGATTTTGGGCTCAGTCCCACTCGGGCGCGCTGCAACGTAGTTACCTTCTTCGTCCAGATCCAAGATAATCAAGTTGCTGTGTGGCCCTTCCAGTTTTTGCTTCTCACCACTCGATACGTCGGTCGTGGTTTGATCGCCGTAGTCGCGAATCGTGGAAACCGGGATGTCTGCAAGTTGCTTGGGCGGCGAATGACGAAACGCGTTCATGAGCCGCTGCATCGCTGCCATTCCTTCGCTGCCTTCCATCATCAAATTGATTAGCGTCTCTTTGTGGTAGCCATGCTTGCGTTGCAAATCGCCGAAGAAGTCATGCAGCGATTGTTTTTTCGTTTTCAGCTCCGCAACCAATTCGCTCATCAACATGCAAGCAACCGCAGCGTCCTTATCCCGACAATACTGGCCAACCAAATAGCCATGTGACTCTTCCGCACCGAAGACAAAACCATTGGGGCCTTCGCGATCCATTACTTCGGCGATGTACTTGAACCCAACCAAAAGATTGCCGACGCAGCGAACATTGTATTGCTCTGCAATCCGCCGCAACAGTTCGGTGGTGACGAGTGTTTTAATGATGTAGGAATGGTCATCGAGCGATTTTGTTTCGGCCCGTTTGGATAGCACGTATTCACACAGAATCGAAGCGATCTGGTTTCCATTGAAAGTCCCCCATTCTCCGCTGGGGTCGGTTGTTAGAGGAGCGGCGACGCCAAGCCGATCACAATCGGGGTCGGTCGCCAAGACGACGTCCAACCCGTTCGCTTTGGCATACTCGATCGGCTTTTCGAAAACGGCTTTGTTTTCTGGGTTGGAAACGTGACCGGGCACGTTGGGGAAATCGCCACTCTTTTCAGCATGAGGTCCATACAATTCGACGTGTTCGAACCCATCCCGTTCAAGAACGGGTAAAACGGCGGCGGCACCGACGCCATGAAGCGGTGTGTAGAGTACTTTTGCGTCTCGGGGGCCCGCAAACGATTGTTGCAAAACGGCTTCAAAATAGGCTTCGTCAACTTCGGCCGTCACCATCTCGATCATGCCATCAGCGACCGCTTGTTCGAACGGGGTGATGTTGATTTCTTGACAGGACATCACTTTTTCGATGATTGCTTTGTCGTGTGGCGGTAGCACTTGCGCACCACTCGACCAATACACCTTAACGGCATTATCGCTAGGCGGATTATGGCTGGCGGTCACCATAATCCCACAGTCGCAATTCTTGTAGCGGACGGCAAATGACAATTGAGGCGTGGCGCGATAATCATCGAGCAAATAGACCTTGAAGCCCGCGGCTACCATGATGCCTGCGCAGAGTTCCGTGAAATGCCGCGATTGATGACGGGTGTCGTAAGCGATGGCGCAAGACAATCCGCTGCGTCCCTTTGCGTACTCGACCACGTAATTCGCTAAACCTTGTGCACTTTCGCCGATCGTGCGATCGTTGATCGCATTGGAACCGATCGGATACATCCGACCTCGACGTCCGCCGGTTCCGAACGGGATGATCGTCCAAAAGACGTCATCCAATTTTTGCCAACGCTCTTCCTCAATATGTTCGACCACCGCACTTCGATAATCAGCGTAGCGATCCTCGGTCAACCACGAGCGGATATTATCGGCTGCACTTGAGCTGATTTTGGATTCGCTTTGAGCGGTTTTGACGGCAGAAAGTGGATCTTGCACGAATGTCTCCGAAAGGATTTAGGTTTCGATGGAGTGGGTTGATTTCTTGTCATTCCGTTGATGATTCGACCTTCGGTTGGGAAACAGACCTTGATCGACTCTCACGGACCGATTCTATTTGTTTTTCCCGACCGCTGGAACGTGGGGCAAGAAAAACAAGTACGAGAATGGACAAAATAATGAGTGGACTGATTATTAGTGTGAGTGGCTTAAGAGGCATTGTTGGTGAAACACTGACTCCTGACGTTGCGGTTCGATTTGTCGCTGCGTTTGCCTCCAAAATGCCGTCAGGTCCGATTTTGGTGGGGCGTGATGGCCGCAGCAGCGGTGCAATGCTCTCTCAAGCGATTTTGTCGGCCTTGCGGGCGTCAGGTCGAGAGTGTGTGGATTGCGATGTGATCGCCACTCCGACATTGGGCGTGTTGGTCCGCGACCGGAATGCGGCAGGTGCGGTCCAAATTTCGGCCAGTCACAATCCGCCCCCCTACAACGGAATCAAGCTGTTTGGACCGGAAGGCCGCGTTCTCGATGCCGGCCGAGGGGCCGCAATTCGCGATGCCTATTTCAGCGGTGAAGCGGCTTGGTGTTCGTTCGATCGAATCGGAATGGTTCATCCCTGCGACGATGTTCATCAAGCTCATCTAGACAAAGTCTTGGCGACCGTCGACGTCACGGCCATTCGAACCGCCAAGCATCGGGTGTTGCTCGACAGCAATCACGGTGCCGGAGGCATTTTGGGCAAACGCTTGCTCGAGGCGCTGGCGTGCGACATCGTCATGGTCGGTGAAACGCCCGACGGTCATTTCTCGCACGTCCCCGAACCGACGGCTGAAAATTTGCAAAATATTGCCACTCGAGTGAAAGACGAAAATTGCAGTGTCGGTTTTTGCCAAGACCCCGATGCCGATCGACTGGCTCTCATCGATGCCGATGGGCGATACATCGGTGAGGAATTCACGGTTGCCCTTTGCGTTCAACATGCCCTCCGCAAATGGACGCGAGCGAAAGCATCCGAGACCGATCCAAAATCGGATGCAGCGATTGTCATCAATGGGGCGACCAGTGGTATGAGTGAACGGTTGGCCGCTGACGCGGGCGTCCAATCTCATCGCAGTGCGGTCGGTGAAGCCAATGTGGCTGACAAGATGATTGCGACCAAAGCAATCTACGGTGGCGAAGGCAACGGTGGTCCTATCGATCCCAATGTTGGCTACGTTCGCGACAGTTTTGTCGGGATGGCACAAGTACTCGACTTGATGACAAAGACGGGAAGGTCACTAGCGATGTTGGCGGATGCACTGCCTCAGCTATTCATCTATAAAACGAAGGCGGAGGTATCGAGTGATAGGTTGCCAAAACTTTTTGAATCCTTGATTGCGGCACATCCGGATGCGTCGGCCGATACAGGGGACGGTTTGCGATTGGCCTGGAATGACAAATGGTTGTTGGTGCGTGGCAGTAATACCGAGCCGATTGTGCGTTTGATCGCCGAAGCCGAAACGATGCAAGAAGCGAAACGGCTTTGCGAGTCCGCCGCAAAGTTTCTCTGATGGAAAGTTGGGGTCCAGGCTTGAGTCGTTTCCACGCGATTTACCACAATCGCCTAGAGGCTGGACTCCAACACACGATCAAGCTAGTCGGTGTAACCGTCGAGTGACCCATTCCATGGTTAGTAGCGTTGCGATCAACCACATCAACACCACGTTACGGCGGCGATTGAAATCGAGGTCGGGGGTGCCAGGCAAAACGGTCGTTTGTGGCTGCGGTTTTAGCGTTGAGGTCAATGTCGAGACGACGCTTTCATCAGACGTTTCCGAATCGATCGCCGTGTAGATGCCACCCGTCATATCGGCCAATTGTTGAAGCTCATCGTCGTTGCGGCGAGGTCGTTCGAGTTCGATGGTTGGCAACCGAACTTGGACGCTTTGCTGTAGGACCTGTTCATCCAACGCGTCGCCGAGCGTGACTCGGATCTCATAGTTGCCAGCTTCTCGTGCAATGAACTGACCGCCGTAGGTTCCCGGTCTCGGTTCTCCTTTGAGAGGCAACAATTTGACGTCATCGATACGGCCACTTGGGGCCAGTAATTTCGCAGCCACTTCGGGAACGTCCAGCGGTTCGAATTGATCATCGGTCAAGATAGCTCGAATGGCAATCGTTTCGCCAATCATCGCTCGCGAAGAATCGATGAGCAACACGCCGCGCGTGCTATCGCGAAGCAACCGTCCCTCGCTGACCCAGCGGACGAGTTTCGTATAGTAGCTATCGAAGTAGGCATCGCTTTCGCCTCTCAACCGCCACATCTCACCGCTACCTTGGAAGTAAACTCGACCGGCGCCGTAAAAATGGGAAGCCAGATAGACAGGCAGCGATCCGCCTATTTCAGTCGTCGGATCCGAAAAATGGGCATAGACTTTCGCGCCCGGCTTAGGGCTTTTGACGCCGACGAAGTCAAAGACACCGCCAAATTTCTCCCAAATATCAAAACTTTCTGCTGGATCGTCGGCGATCCAAAGAAACTCGGCCCGGCGTGCTTCGGGCGTAAATTCCAGCGGCCAAGGATTCTCACCTCCTTGCCGACCGCCACCCAAAAGGGCACCGCGAGTGGTTAAGTTGACGGGATAAAACCCCGAGATGCGATTGATCCGTGGATCGGTTCTCATGCGAGTCCACTGTGGATGGTAGACAGGGCCAGCAATCAAAATCAAACCGCCTGCTTGCTGGCTAATCCAACGGTCGACCAGATCAATCGACTCGGCGGAGATGGCGGTCCAATCAGGATCAAACATGATGATCGAGTCGTACTCAAACAGCGATTCAGGGTCACTGGGGAATTCGGTCAGCACCTTGTCAGCGTCTTGGCTCATGCCCGGCATACCCGTCTGCAGCCACACATCAAATTCGATCGATTTGTCTCGGAACATCAAATTCCGAATGAAGCGATACTCGCGCGTCGGGCCGCCAGCGACGGCAAGAACTCGTAGCTTCTTGGCAACCACTTCGTAGCGCGCGGTGCGAACATCATCGCGGCGGTTCTGGTCGTTCTCGGGGGCAATCACTCGTATTGCCAAACGACGGCGACCGACCGACTCTGGTTCGATCTCGAAACGGATGGCGGCTAACGTTCCGTCGCTGTTGATACGGACGCGTTGACTATCGATGACTTCGCCAAGGTTTTCAGCTGCATTGTTTAAGTCGCTGCTCGAGACGTCGGCTGGTTCATCGTCAAGAGTATCCAGTAATTGCACCTCCACCTCGACCGAGTTCGGACCACTGGCTTGAAGCATTGCCGTGATGGCGAACTTGTCGCCGGGGTAGACTCGCCTGGGGGCGTCAAGATCGACAACCCGGACATTGAGCGGAGCGTCGCTACTGCCGAGTCCCAGTGGGTAGAGGGCGACCTGGCTACGCCGGGCGGCTGCTATCGCGGTCGCGGTTCCTGCCCCTCCGTTGTTTTGTCCGTCACTGACTACCACGATACCTGATAAAGTCGAAGGGTCGTGGTCGGTCAAGACATTTCGTATCGCGTCACCTATCCGACTCTCCGTTCCCGCTGCGGCAACCGCCTGTGCCCAATCGACGACCCGAATAGGCTCCGTTGCCCCATCGATAGGCGACTGCTCCATAGGCGACTGCTCGATAGGCGACGGCTCGATAGGCGACGGCTCATCGATGTCCGACGATCGCTCGGTATCCTCGGTCGTAGGCGAACCCGAATCCGTCCCCAACAATTCCGCCAGAGAGCGATTGGTGTTGACTGCGTAGATGCTTCCGAGCAAAACGATGCCGAGAAACAGTGACAAGGCTGAGGACGCGATTGCCCATGGAATCAAACCGCTCTTGCCCGCTGCCCCGACGAGTAGCGAAACGATACAGAGAAGCAATCCAAGTCCGACAAGCAAGGCTCCTAACTGTGCGGCAAGCGACGCACCGGCAAGGTCTTCCGATGCTTTGGCATCGAGTTCACGAACGGTTGCCGATTCGGAATCCGCCCGCCGATTTTCCAGCAGTTTCGGTTCGCTGTTCTGTGCGAACGAATAAACGCTCACCAAATGTTCTTTTTCAAGCTTGTCGAGTAAACCTGAGTTCCCCAGCAGTCTGGCGGCACGATCCGATCGGGTCTCGGTTGCCGACATTGCACCGACCGATAATGACATGCTTTGGCTTGTATCCACGAGCACAACCACTTCGCTCGATCGCGTCATCATTCGTTCCGAGCGGCGATGCAAATCAAAAAAGAAGAACACCAAGGCGGCGATCGTCGCGAGTCTCAGCAGGATTAAGGTGCGTCGCATGACGGGCGAAAGCTCGGCGACGTCGCGGCGATACAAACGGACACACAAAAATAGCAACACGGCCAGCGAACCGATCAACAACGCCCACGACCACCATCCTTCGAGCGTGGCGGCGCGAGCGAACTCGTATACGATTTTCTGTGTACTGTTTCCGATCGATTCTGTATTCATGCTTCCCATCATCGTGCCGCCCGTACTGAAAAGGGACCACGATGCTTCAAAAAAGATTGCTTCGCTGTCGCACTCGATTGATCGATCGTCTTGGTGTGGTAGCTAGCCCAATAGGCTAACACTTGTTCGATTGCCAGTAGCAGGCCGAGCAAGCCGAGCAGCACGAGTGCCAACGTGCTGCTGCCGGCGGTTTGCGTTTCGTTGTTCCAAACTTCGCTATCGATAAATTTTACCTCCAGCGGCATTAATTCCTGTTGAATCGACGCGGCGTCGATACGTCTCAAGTCTCCTTCACCGTCACGGATAACCGAAGCGACCGGAGCCACTTCTCCCTGACCATCGCTGCGAACCAGCGACCATTCGCCGACTCCCGGTCGCAGCACATCACTTATATTCGATTCGCCTGAAATCACCATCTCATTTGGGTCGAGCGAGAATTCTGCGAGCATGTCGATTTGGTTGGCGTCACCTGGGACCGTTTGAGCGGCAACTTCCAGAGGGATTCGCGGTGGTTCGTTTGATGCGGGTAGAAAGGTCGCTTCCGGTGCGTAGGACTCGAGCGAAATCGTGCGGCGGATCGGATCATCGACAAATCGCTGCGTCGACGCTGCCGCACCACTCCACAAATCTGCGTTGGCTTGTAACAAGAAGACGACAAACGTGGGGTCACCCGCCCAGTTCGTCCAACGATTGTCGAGGCCGGTCAAGACCGTGATCACACGGCCTCGCTCGACATCGTGCTTCGTCACCAATGGTTTGCCATCGCGTCGCTTGAGTACCGTTCGCATTCGCGGACGCTTTGCATCGTCACGCGACTCCAAGCTCGGCTTTTCGAATGTCCACGAACGGGACAAACCAATCATGGAAAGGGCCGCATCGCCAGCGACTTGCAGGGGTGCCAACAATTCAGCGTCCTCACCAAACAATACATCGGCGGATGACACTTCGGCAGACGAAAGACTATCGGGCTGAGGAATGTTTTGTTGCTCGGCGAGCGGCATCGGCAACAGGCGTCGCTCTCCGGCTAAGAGACTGTTGTTGTATGAATCGGCATTGACATTTTCCCCTAGGAACCAAGCCAAGCCGCCACCTCGACGTACGTAGCGGTCGAGTGAATCCGCAACGTTTTCACCAATCTCCTCAACGTCGATTAAGTAGATCGCTCGGTAGGGTAAGAGCGTTTCGAGCGTCGCCGAACGCAGGAACGACGGCGGCTTGATATCGGGGATCGCACCAATACGTACTTGGCTTCCTGGATCGAGAACCGATGCGACATGGTACGCACCGCGACCATCGGTTGTCCCATCAATCACCAACACCTTTTCGGCGTCCGAAAGCGGCAGCGTACAAACTCGTGAATTATCGATTGACAAGGCATCATCACGAAGCGAGACCTTGACCGCATGCGTTCCCTGATCGGCGATGTAGACTTGGAACGACTTGGTGATCTCTTCGCCTACCGCGAGCGACTCGATGACCATCGTGGGCAAGGACTCGACATTTGCTGAAACGACCAAGGTTGGGTCGGCAAGCGTTAAGCTTGACGGATATTGAAAAATCTGAGTGTCGACCGAAACATTATTGACATCGTTTGGTCCGTAGTTTCGGATGGTTGCATGAACCACCACCGGCACGCCCGCAACCCACACATCGGGTAGTGGTGCCAGTTCGGTCACCGCCAAGTTCGATGTTGGTGCGACCGCACAATCGATCATCCGAATCGATACGGAATCAGCCGAGATCGCTTTCAGAGATTCGGCCAACCGCCGAGGCTCGGCCCAATCACGATCACGAAAATCGCTGGCGATGTAGAGGATGGTTTGATCCGTTGGCGTGTTTTCAATTAGCTCTCCGGCCAAATCGATAGCGGCCACGAGGTCGGTTCGTATTGGTGAAGCCTCTGTGGCCATGATACGGTTGATCAGCCGGGCGTCGGAGGTAATGGTTTGCGCCGACAAATCTGCGGCAATGTCTCCTGACTCATTCCCCCCGCGAACGGTCATTGCTGCACGGCTCGATCGCATCACGGTCAATTCGTGGATGCCGCCGTCGTTCGCCAATTGTCGAGTCAGATTTTGTAGGGCCACCAATGAGCGTCCGTAGGCCGTGGTTCGGCCGCTGGAATCGCCCATGGAATAGCTGTCATCCAAAATCACGACGTGGTGTGTCGTGCTGCCCCCTAGTACGCCGAGCATTTGTCGGCTGCCGGTCCATCCGCAAAGCATGGCGATCAAGACGGCAGCGACCGCGAGCCGCGAAAGGAGCAGCAAAAGTTGGCGCAGACGAATCCATTTCTTCTGCTTGCGGTAACTGGCGAGCAAAAAGTCCATGGCGGCCCACTTCTGGCGTCGATGCCGAAGCATGTTGATCAGATGGACCAACAACGGCACCGCGACGAAGAGAAAACCGATCGTTAAAGCAGGGTAGAGAAACAATACTAAAACTATTTGATTTTTGGTAACGATTGACGGGCGGCTAAAAACTTGGCGAGCACTGCATCGAGCGGCTCGTTGGTACAGACTTGCAGATAATCGATCGACAAGCGACTGCACGTTTTTTTCGTGCTATGAAGGAATGCGTTCAAGGCTTCCAAGTAACCGTCACGCAAGGCACGGGGGTTACAATTGAGCGTATCTTCGGATTCCAAACCTTCGAAGCGAGTGGCTCCGCTAAAGTCGAATTCTAACTCGTCGTGATGCATGACATGAAACAAAGCGACGTCATGGCCTCGGCTTCTCAGTAGCCGCAACCCCTCGATCAACGAATCGACACCCAGCAGATCGGAGACGATAACGATCAATCCTCGTCGTGGAATCGCTTGAGCAATTTCTTTGGCAACGGCGGACAAATCGGTTCGTCCGTCGGCACCCACATCGTCGAGCATCGAAAGGATGCGAGTCAATTGTTGTTGGTTGCTTTTGGCGGGCACCATCGCTCGCACCCGAGTATCGAACGTATAGAGTGCCGTGGCGTCCTTTTGTCGCAATGCCAGGTAGGCCAACGAAGCAGCGAGTGATGCGGAATAATCGAACTTGTTCGTCTCACCATCGCCATACGCCATACTGGCCGATCGATCGACGAGCAGGGTTAGCCGAAGATTCGTTTCCTCTTCGTATTGTTTGATGTGTAGTTTGTCTTGACGCGCGTAGACCTTCCAATCGATATGGCGAATTTCGTCGCCTCGAGTGTATTGGCGGTGTTGTAGGAATTCGATCGATTGTCCAAAGTAGGGACTTCGGTGCATTCCCGACAAAAAGCCTTCGACCACGCGCCGTGCCGTCAATTCAAGTCGACGAATACGGGCGGTGACTTCAGGACGCAAATATTTTTTGGAAGCGGGCATCGCGTGACAGTTCGTCCTCGGTCGTTGGCGTGGAAGCAATGAGTCGGTCAATCACGTCGTCGCTAGTCACTCCGTCACTTTCGGCAGCAAAATTGACGACCATCCGGTGACGCAAAACCGGCTTCGCCAGATACTGGATATCCTCGACTTGCACATGGAAGCGGCCTTCGAGAAGCGCGCGGGCCTTGCCGCCGAGAATCATGAACTGGACCGCTCGCGGACCAGCTCCCCAGCCGACCAGTTCGTCGACGAAATCGGGTGTGCCATCACCGCCGACTCGCGTTTGCCGAACTAAACTTAGGGCATAGCGGACCACATGATCGCTAACAGGAACTTGGCGAACGAGTTGTTGGAGTCGAAGAATTTCGTCGGCGCCGAGGACCGCTTCGACGGTTTCGGTTACCGTCCCCGTCGTCCGCCGGGCAACTTCGAACTCTTCGTTGAAACTCGGATAGTTCACAAAGACTTTGAACATGAAGCGGTCTTGTTGAGCCTCCGGCAGCGGGTAGGTCCCCTCTTGCTCGATCGGGTTTTGCGTTGCCAGAACAAAAAAGGGATCCGACAATTCGTGGCGGTTGCGCCCAACGGTGACCTGCCGTTCCTGCATCGCCTCAAGCAGTGCGGCTTGCGTCTTCGGCGGCGTGCGGTTGATTTCGTCAGCCAGCACAACATTGGCGAACAATGGTCCTTGCATGAACCGAAATTCACGTTGTCCGGTCGAGCGATCTTCTTCCATCACCTCGGTGCCAGTCACATCGCCTGGCATCAAGTCAGGTGTGAATTGGATACGGCTAAAAGACAAATCCAGTGCCTGGGCCAACGTGCTAATCATCAGTGTTTTGGCCAAGCCTGGAACACCCTCGAGCATGCAGTGGCCACGACTGAACAAGCAAATCATGATCTCATCGATCACCTTTTCTTGCCCGACGATGATCTTGCCAAGTTGTTCAATGATCCGTTTGCGAGCTTCATGAAGCCGATTTGCATCCGCTTCGCTAATCGGGTTTTCATTTGCCGCGGTATTGGCCGTCATGCAGCTTCCTTCGGTGGAGTGAGGCAATCATCAATCAGATACTTGGTATAGGATAGCAAGAAATCAAGCCGCTTGTAGTCCGGTAGGAATTTTCAACCTCCCCCAGCGCACCGGTTCGTTTGCGGGAGGTCGTCCGCTCGGCAATAAAATCGACGTCAAAATCGACGTCTCTTGGGCAAGCGGAGAGCACGATCGAGCCTTCGCTATCCTTGCATTTTTAGCACTGCATTTTTAGCACTGCATTTTTAGCACTGCATTTTTAGCACTGCATTTTTAGCACTGGCAATCGGCTGCGTTTTTCGATTTGATCCCGAATCGGCTCAGGGGTCGAATCGCTGGGCCGCGAACGTTTTGCTGGATCGACTTTGGGAGCGACATGTTTGGATCCTTGCCGCGTTCCGCGTCGTTTGAATTCGCCTTCGATTGCCAGCCGCACCGAAGATTTTTCCAAACACCATTTGGGGGCGATCAAGTAATTCGGCGGCGCTTCCCCGCTGACTCGTTCTACGATCGTTTCAGGCGGAATTCGCTCAAGGAAATCGACAACGGTTTGTATGTAATCCTCTCGCCCCATCAATTCGGTCTTTCCCTTCTTGACGTCTTCGCCGAGGGGCGTTCCTTCGACCGCGTACAGATTGTGCAATTTGATGGAATCGAAGCCAAGCCGGCCGACTTCCTCCGCCGTTTGCATCATCATTTCATGCGTTTCGCCAGGGATCCCGAGAATAATATGGGTACAGCACTCGAAACCTCGGCCTCGGCTGCGGTCAATCGCATTGATCATGCTGGCGTGGTCATGCGCCCGGTTCATCCAATCCAAGCCCGCTTGATGGATTGTTTGCATGCCAAATTCAAGCGAAATGTGTTTGTCTACCGCGAGTCGTTCCAGCAGATCCAAGACGCAATCGGGAACACAATCTGGGCGTGTGCCGACCGCCAAACCGACCACTCGATCATCGATCGACAATGACAATTCGAATAATTCTTCCAGCTGTTCCACAGGAGCATAGGTGTTGGTCGCTGGTTGGAAATAGGCAATGAATCCAGCAACTTTCTTGTAACGCTCGGTGACCGCTGCAATCCCGGATGCCAATTGTTCACTAACTCTTTTCAATCGCACGCGCCGCGAGGGACTGAAGGAGCGATTGTCGCAAAAGTTGCATCCTCCTTTGGTCATCGCTCCATCCACGTTGGGGCAAGTAAACCCCGCATCGATGCTGACTCGTTGAATCCGTCCTCCGAATGTCCGTTTTAGGGAAGCGCCGAATGCGTTGAACGGCAAATTCTCGGTTTGCCATGCCAATTTTACCGATTCCGGTGATTGAGAGAGGGGAGAATATGGGCTTGTTGCCATAGAAACCGTTGCCATTTTTTCAAAAGCGGTCAAAATAATAGTCTCGGCGGAGACGAAGGGGTCTTTTCGCGTTATTAATCTTGGGCCCTACCAATCAAACCCGTTTTCGCCCGAATCACCAACCGTCGTTTCATTACGGTTTGCAATTTTACCAAGCTAAAAGGAAGAGCCAAACGTGAACATTGAATCGAAACCTCAATACGCTGGCCCTTATGGCCAACTTAGCCCTACTGGTGGCGGTGACATTATCCCGCTGGTCAAAGACAGGATCTTGGTCGGTCGACGTGCTGAGAGCGATATTCAACTCAAGTTTGCGAACGTCTCTGGCCAACATTGCCGTTTAACGCTCGAACAAGGGTATTGGTTTATCCGAGATTTGAACAGCCGTAATGGGATCAAGGTGGATGGACATCCCGTCATCCGAAAAAGACTCGACCCCAACTGCAAAGTGTCCATTGCCCGCCATCATTTTACGATCGAGTACGAACCGCAACTTCTCGGAGCTTATGGGCCACCACCAGCGGACGACGATTACTTGGATGATTTGTTAAAGAGTTCGCTGATGGACCGAGCCGGGATGAGCCGCCGTGATCCGAAAAGCCCCTATTCCAATCGCAATCCGAGCGAGTAAGGTTGTCATTCGTTTCCGTAACTTGCAACCATTTAGAACCACAGGTATATCGATGGCACGATTGGCTCATCATGTTTTCTTTCTCTTAAAGGACCGTCGCCCTGAAGCAATTGAAGCTTTGGCGGCTTCGTGCGAAAAGTATCTCAACGGTCACGATGGCGTGGTCGATTTTTCCGTTGGAACTCGCGATCACGAGCTCGACCGCCCGGTGAACCTCGATTTCGATGTTTCCCTGCATCTCGTCTTTCGTGATCGAGCGGCTCATGATGCTTATCAGACGATCGAGCAGCATTTGTCATTCATCGCGGAGAACAAAGAAAGTTGGCAGCAAATTACGGTGTGCGACAGTAATTTGAGGTAGCGAGCGATCGTGGCCCAGGCTTCCAGCCTGGGAGTTTTCGTGGCCCAGGCTTCCAGCCTGGGTGTCTTCGTGGCCTAGGCTTCTAGCCTGGGAGTCTTCGGTCCCTATGCTTCCAGCCTAGATGTTTTCGTGGCCTAGGCTTCCAGCCTGGGAGTCTTCGGTCCCCTATCCCGGATGATTCATGGGCTTGGAAATTGTTTTGCTAACGTCTACGCCTTAAAGCGTTTACGTTCATTGCTCGAAAAACAGTCTGCGTATTAGCCGTTTTGGCGTTAGCGGGCTGTCCATTTAATCGGTTTGACTCGACTTATTGTTTAGCGCCAAGCCATAGGCGACCGCTTTTGGAAAAGCTGACGCCTTCGGCTAAGCGTTAAACGATTAAATCAGCAGGCCGCTATCGCCAAAACGGCTAATGAATCCTCCAGCCTAGATGTCTTCGTGGCCTAGGCTTCCAGCCTGGGAGTCTTCGGTCCCCTATCCCGGATGATTCATGGGCTTGCAAGTTGTTTTGCTAACGTCTACGCCTTCAAGCGTTTACGTTCATTGCTCGAAAAACAGTCTGCGTATTAGCCGTTTTGGCGTTAGCGGGCTGTCGATTTAATCCGTTTGACTCGACTTATTGTTTAGCGCCAAGCCATAGGCGACCGATTATGGAAAAGCTGACGCCTTCGGCTAAGCGTTAAACGATTAAATCAGCAGGCCGCTATCGCCAAAACGGCTAATGAATCATCCAGCCTAGATGTTTTCGTGGCCTAGGCTTCTAGTCTGGGAGTCTTCGGTCCCCTAGGCTTCCAGCCTAGATGTTTTCGGTCCCCAGGCTGGAAGCCTGGGCCACATGTTCCGGCGAAGCCGCGTTAGGATCCTAAGGCAACGGCCAACCCCATTGCCTATACGGGTCACCGAATCGGCACGCCGCCGGGCAGTGCTTTTAAGATCCCCGCTGCCTTTATCCAAGTTTCCGCTTCTTCTAATTCAGGGCGACTGCGGGCGGTGATCCCTCCGCCAACGGGTATTTGCCAATAGCGTGGTGATGATTGCTTGACTGTTTCGCAATCACCTGAAGGGGCGTTTGAACGAGTACCTGCACGGGTGGCGGACGTGATCGTTCGAATCAAAATATTGAACTCCGCTGCACCGTGACAGCTGATGTAGCCCATCGACCCGCAATACGGACCACGACAATGGGGTTCGAGTTCGGCGATTGTTCGCATCGCTTCAATTTTTGGCGCACCGGTGATACTGCCGCCTGGGAAACAAGCTTTGAGTAGATCCACGATTGTGCGACCGACATCAAGCTTCCCTTCGACAACGGATACCAGGTGCTGTACGTACTGGTATTTTTCGAGTTGGCAGAGCTTGCGAACATGAACACTTTCATCGGTGCACACCCTCGACAGGTCATTTCTCATCAAGTCGACGATCATGATGTTTTCCGCCCTCTCTTTTTCACTTTTCGATAGTTCGTTAGCGAGGGCACGATCGGAAACCTCGTCACCGGTTCTGGCAACGGTTCCTTTGATCGGCCTGGTTTCCACCCAACCGTCTTCCAGTTTTAGAAACGACTCGGGTGAGCTGCTGATTACCTCAAAATCCTCGCCCTTCAAGAAGGCACCAAAGGGAGCCGGGTTGATGCTTCGTAGCCGTTGATAGAGGTCGGCGGAGTCGGATGTTGCTCGGCACAGCAACCGTTGGGCTACATTGACCTGGAAGCAATCCCCATTGAAGATTTTCTCGACGACCCTGGCAATCGCATTACGAAATGATTCGCTTGAAAAATTACTCTCCACGCGCGATCGATCAACATCATCGAGCGGAAGTGGTTGCTTTGGTACGGACTTCGATCGACGACAAGCTGTTTCCAGCCATTGTTGCACCTCATCGGCTCGTCGCATGGCTCGCGGCACACGGCATTGGTACGAATTGTCTTGATCGAGGGCCGCAAAACCTTGGCTGATTAGCCAAGACTTTTGTTGGTGGTGATCCGTTGCGATCGTCCAGTCGTAGAGTCCGAGCCAGATCGCTGGGGTCGGGAAATTGTCCTCTCGTGCAATCGGTATCGTTTCGAGCCAAGTTGCTGCTTCATAGCCAATCAATCCAGCAATCCCGCCCTGCATCGGCGGCAGGTCATTTTGGGAATGGTTGACCTTGGGCATGTGGTCGTACCAAGCTGCAATTTGCGGCCATGGATCGCGATCACCAAGATAGGCGATTAACCGGTCGACCGGATTGGACATCAAAAACGAATAGCGACCGGATGGTAAATCCGAATCCTCGTTGTCGGATAATGGGCCGCCGTCGCGCGGTGTGGAACTAGCGGAATCGAACCATAAACAACCATCGCGGTTGGCAAAGTCGAAAAAGACGTCGGCAATCGAAAAGCCAGCCGGCAATTCGCGGACAATCGGCAGCGGTTGATCTTGGTTTGGCGGCAAAGAAGGATTCAATTTTGTGGTTTTCGAGGGTGGTTTTTTTTGAGTCGGTGTGACATTTCGGGGGCAGTCAATAGCCCCCAATCCAAGGATTGATCTTGGTTGTATCGCTTGCCCAATTGTAAAGCAATCATCGCTTTCGCCATTTCGAATCCCAAATAGAAAGCATGTTCGCGGTTTACGTTATCCGATGGAGGTTTTGTCAACAAATCAGCAAAAATTTCCATCGGATCGGTTCCCGACAACTGTACGTTCGCGGCAAGTAAGTGAATGAAGCCGTTTTCAGCCAAAATGCGATAGTTGTTGTCCTTAATCGAGTTCGCCAAAGCATCAATCGCCTCCTCCGTGTAGGTGGGTAGGGATGCGTCGCGGAGCATGACAACGTCGCCCGTCAGATTCTTTGGTGGGACATGGTTTTTCACGCTGTGATAGACAAGCCGACGAATCCGATCGCATTCACGCACGCTCGACCTCGCCCAGTTGATCACCTCGGTTGTCAGCACGCTACGGATGCCCAATTCTTGGCAGACTCCCAGTAGCAGAAAGTTGACGCCAGCCGAATCCACTTCGGTCAACTCGGTTAGATTACCGATGCCCATCATCGTTTCAAACTCGGGATAGTCGCGCCGAGTTTCCGCGTACCGAAGCAAACTGTTGGTCAAGCCAATTCCGATTGGCTCAAGAATAGGATCCAAACGGCAGGGGACCTTGGCTTTCGACAAAAAATCGATGTTTTTTTCAAAACTTTTTTTGTCGTTGGGATGATCGGGAATCACGACCACTTCCACCCCCCAATCGACAGCCTCATGACAATTCTTTGAGTTGACCGAAAGAACTAAACAAGCACCATGACGAGCGGCTTCATTTGCTTCCCAGGCATCGAACGTATCAATCGAAACACGAAGTCCTGCATCGACAAGTAGCTTGACATAATCGCCAATTGCAGCGCATCGAATCGTCGGGTCACAGCCAATGTCAATGATGTCTGCGCCTGATTCTTGAAGCTGCGTTGCACGCCGATGAAAATCCGCCAACGACATTCGAGGAACATGATTGATTTCGGCAATGATTTCGATGTCATAATCGCACAGATCGACCTTGTCGACTTCTTCGCCAAACACGTTGGCCAATTCACGGCAATCTTTTGGTCCGTAAATCACGGGTATTTTGACGCTCTGGTCAAGTTCTGGCGTACCGCTCGTCAAATATCCAGGGACGATGATGTGAGTTGTTTGCGGTGGTGGATTTAGATGGCGGGCAAGCCACTTTGGTGTCATCAACGCTGCTACCGTAATCGGCATGACGCCAATACTAAAGTCAAAGCAGTGCTTCTTGGCCAGTATCGAAACCGTCTCGCGAAGAAGCCCTTCTGCCAACTTTCCAGTCACGAAGTGATAATGGTGCGACGGTTCAGGTGTGACTCGGCGTTGCATGAAAGGCTATTTTAAGTGAAAGGAATATCGAGAAGAATGTGAAGCGAATGGATCCAGTGCAAAGGGTTGTTTTGGTTTCAGACGATGCTTCAAAGGAGCCGCATACGAGGCGCTTCCAATACCGATGTCCTTGCTTGAATCCTGTTTTTGTTTGCGATGTTTCCATTTCATGTCTTGACGCGCATGAAGAACGCTTTACAAATTAGATCAACGAGAGATTCGTCGATCAACAAATGATTCATTTTCATTGTTGTCGTGGCCGGGGTCTCTCGTTTTTTTATTGCCACTTGCTGCTTGCTACTCAACACGACTCTACGATGCTCGATCGAATTCGTATTCTACACGATGCTGTTTCGATGCTCGCCGTTGAAAAGCCAGCGGGTCTTTTGACGCAAGCGCCGAACGGTATTGATAGTTTAGAGCTTCGACTACGTCAACAATTGGCTTCACGCACCGATTATTTGGCGATGGTTCATCGTTTGGATCGCGATGTCAGTGGGGTGGTGCTCGTTGCCTTGTCGAAACGCATCGCCAGGCTACTGAGTGATCAGTTCGCGACCCAGAAAATCCAAAAGAACTATCTTGCCGTTGTTTCGGGGAAAGTCGATCAATCGCCAACGACGTGGGTCGACTATCTGCGAAAGTTACCGAATCAACCTCAGGGCGAAGTGTGCTCCGAACGTGTTGCGGATGCCAAACGGGCCGAGACCAACGTGGAGGTGTTAGACGTCGCAATCGATCATCGTTGCTCCTTGCTACGGCTAATGCCGATGACAGGTCGAATGCACCAACTTCGCTTGCAGTCGGCTCAGCGTGGACACCCTATTTGGGGTGATAGGCTTTATGGTGGCCCAATCCTGAATGACGAATTGGTACCCGATGGCAAGGGCGATCGTATTCTCTTGCACGCCGAATCGATCGCCTTTCATCACCCGCGAACAGGTGTTCGTACGACGATTTCGTGTGCTCACAACTTTCCCCTGAATGCTTTTGGATTTGCTTAGCGCGGATCAATAAGGCACATCGATGGCATTGCAGAGGAAAACCATCAACGGTCGGGCAGCACGAATTCGCTCGATGATCGTTTTCACCACATCATGGTGGACAAGCTCCCCCGGCGAGAGCGGCGCGATGGCGATGAAGTCGATCCGTCGCAAATCGTCGATCAGAGGATGCGTTAGATCGTAATCTCGTGGCTTCGTCTTCAAGCGTTCCCCCGACAAATCAAAGTGCTTGCGAAAGGCTTTGTTATCACGAGCTTTTTTCCATGCGGTCGGTTCGTGGTCAATTGCCGATCGGATCGCTGCTAGAACGGTTCGCTCGGGACGCCAGCACCCCATGCCGACAAAACACTCATCGGCGGCCAAGTGGATATAGGCACCCGGGGCGTGGATGTCCTTGTTCGCCTGATGCCGAAGCGAAATACCCACGTTTGTTTTGTAAGGAGTCTTGTCTTTCGAAAACCGAGTGTCGCGATAGATTCGCATGACGCTCCCACCATGCCCCTTCGGGATAGCCGAAAGCATCGGAGCGACTCGGGCGAGTGGTTTTTCGAGTCTGCGGACCAATTCCACCGCTGGGCCTCGAACATTCTGTTCATACTCTGCCTTGTGCATCGCAAACCAATCTCGATTGTTGTTTTCCTTTAGCTGCTGAAGAAATTCAAAAAGTTCATTTGTCAAAATCAGGTCTCTATTTGGCATGATTGATTCCAAGGTCTCCGTTCAAACGCTCGTTCCTAGCCAGAAGGCTGGGAACCAGTGGTGACGCTTATTGAGTACGACTTCTCTTTGCCCTAACCACGCCTTTCGCGTCAACCACAAATAACTCATGGTCATCCAAGCGATACACCGCACGTTGCCCATACTTCGAGGCGAAGGCAAGGATAACTCGTTCTTCGATTTCGGCTACTAGAAAACTCTCTTCTTTCCACCTTTCACAACGTGATTGACTCACGACATGGCGAACTTTATCGGTCTGCAATTCTAGGCTTTTTAAAAGCATGTCATTGCGACGCCGATTGGTTGACGGATCGAGCACCTGTTCCTGAGGGTTGTAAGCCGTGATCACAAAACAAGGTGTTTTGAATGGTAGGTTGACTGCATCGGGACCCGCGTAGATCGTTCTCGACCTACTATCTAGAATCAACGAATGACTGAACGCGGACCAGACTTGGTCTCGCTTTTCGATTATCTCTATCGCTCGTAGCATTAGCGTCTTAGCGGCTAGGAATCGTGGCAGCGAAAAGGATCGACGGGAATTCTCATGCAACGGATGCTCCGCATTCGAAAAACGCGTGCGATTGTCCATGACCCAGGCTCCTATTGCACGAAAATCTTGTTCCGACCAGCCTAGTTCAGCGAGCAGTTCCGGAATCCTTACGACTTCGCCATACACCCGCGCTGCATCCCCCATTTCCCGGCCATCGCTGATCGGATGATTCGTATAGGTTCCTACGAGTTGCCGCAGTAACCGTTCGAGGTTAACCAAATGTGCATGGACAAACGCCATTCCAGCTGGTTTCTCGAGATCGTCACGTGTGATGATTCCTTCGATCTTGTCATCCCGAGTTAGCAGCAACCAAGGCAATACCTCCAAGTGGGAAAAAGCATCGCTTAGAGAGAGATCCGCGGGAAAGCAATGCTTGTTTGGGAGCGGTCGAGTCCAATCGGCAAGCGTTGAATCACGATTCGCATTCGCCAATTGGTCGCGATGCACAATCAATGCAGCGGGACTACTTTTTACAAAAGAGATGTCGAAATCAAGTGCTGTCATCCAGTAAAACTGCTCGAGCGCTGATTTGCACGGTTCCGCTAAGTATACACCACGGCTAGCGATATCGAGCGCCTTCATCCAAAGATGTGGAGACCGACCATTATCGTATACTGTCATGGCAAATGGGTTTCGAATGTGATTGTCGTGTACGTCGTTGCTGTTCTATTCAATGCTTCCACGAATCACATCGACGGGCAACGCGTAGCAGTGCGTTCGGCTACGGCGGGCGATAATCAAACCGACTAAGTTACCCTCAAGGCGAATTCTTAAACATGGCGGATATCGAACAAAGTAGCATCGAACCTAGCCCGGTGGGCGAAACATGTTCTGTCGGTGGCGTGAGCCACCGGAATGGATGACGGCTGAACCACTAGTCCGGAGGGCGACACCGCTCGATGATGTGTCGCCCTCCGAAGCTTGTGCCTCCGGAGCTTGTGCCTCCGGAGCTTGTGAGAACCGGGGAGAGGTGTCGGTGTGAGGCAAGAAAACAAAAGACAGATAACCTCGAAGCCGAGGAGGTCTTAAGAAGGATTCTCTACGAATTTCCGATACTGTCGCTGTAAGTCGGGCTGTTTGGGTGGAGATGTCAACAGAATGTAAATGGCTCGTTTTCGGCACTCTTCGTCATCGCCCAACTGATTTAGCCCTTCTAACGCCTGTCGTTTGGCTTGATGCCAAGCTTCACTGCCGATTTTCAAACCGCTGGCAAGTTGATCCCATCGCTTCACGCTTTCCCGCACTGCGGACGGGGAATTGGATTGACCGAGCATCCGAGCCGCTTGGTTCAACGTTTCCGCTCGGTCGTTTGAATTGGCTAATCGTTTTTCAATCGTTTCGTTTGCAGCGTCAATTTGACCCGCCCACAGCTGACGTTGAGCATGCGAAAGCGAGCCATCTGCCAATTGCGGCCAACGGAGCAGTGTCTGGCCTATCGTTGGTCGCAGTGAGGAATTTTGCCGGGCATCGTTCATGAGTCGCTCGGTAACCGTGTCTTGCAACGCGTGTGGCGGCGATGGCAGCGGCGGTGCCGTCGTTGGGCTGCGCCGGAATCGATAGAATTGTGTCTGGTATTCGTCTGCACTCGATTCAAACTTTTCTGAATCAATCGCCAATAGATCCGGACGATCAAAGTAAAAGACCGCTAAATGGGTGTATCGATCGAGTATTTCGTGGCGGCTGAGCAGTGGAGTCAACGATTCGTTCAAGCGCACCATCGATGTTTCCCATTCTTTTTGCACCGCGTTGTCTTCTGGTTTTCGCAGCAATTGCTTCCAAAGCTCAAAGGCGGCGTCGATATCGGCAATGTTCGAATCATCCGTCAGCATCCGAGTCGCCGTCTCGGCGGCTTCCAAGATGTGGTTTTCGGCTTTGTAAAGGTTGATCAGCCAATCGGCGGATTGCTGTGCTTCGCTCGACCGAGGCCAAAGCGCAATGGTTTCATGCAGCCGAGCCTTCGTTTCCGACACGCTTTGGCCCGAGTTCGCAGCCAGGATGGTGGATTGCAGATGAGCGGCCGCTGCGGCCTTCGCATCCGGGTGGTCGACAGCGGTTTGCATCAGAATCGTAGCCGCATCGGCCGGTCGTCCTGCAGCGGCAAATGCTGCTGCCGATTCGATTGCCACAGAGATCGCCTGTTCCGAGGATGGTGTTGCCGCCGCCGAGCGGGCCAACATCTGTGCGGCACGAAGCGGTTGATCTTGGCGAAGCAGTTGACGTCCTTGCGTAGCGACGATGGAGGGATTGAGGCTGACGCCCGAGAGGTCGGAGGAGTGAAGGCTGCTGAGCAATATCGCTTCGGCTCGGCGTCGGCCATACGCGCCGTGCCGAACACCAACTTCTTCCATCCACTGGCTGATTCGATCATCGTTGGAATTTCCGGCCGCAATCAAATACTCCAACCGCACAAGATCGATGTCGATCGATGCGTTGGAACGATCGGACCGAGCAGAGTCGAACGCTGCGAGTCGATTCTTGACTTCGGCTAGATTCCCATCTCGCAGTTCGATGCGAATTCCGATCGCTAGAAAGCGAGGGTCTCGGTTCGCGGAGGACGATTGTGCCAAGCCCTCCCACTCGCTTCTCGCCAGTTGGAAGTTGTTCATCTGCTCGAGTGCGACAACTCGCAACTGTTCCACCTCGTCTCGAGCATCACAGCGGTCAGGCAATCGCATCAACGCCTTGTCCGCGGCATCGACGGCCGCGGTGGCAGCCGCGATACGATCCTTGCTACCGGGATCAAACCTTTCGTTGGCGAGCAACTTAACACGGAGAAGTTCGACCAGGGTTTGCTGCGACAACCGATCGAGGTCGTCGATCATCACGTGACGGCGGGGGTCCGAAGTTCGTGTCTCCGATGCCTGGGTATCAAGCTCGATCCGTTCGCGGCGAATCTGCTGTTGCAACTCTTGCAGGGCGGACGAGAGACGAGTGAGTCGCTTGAGTCCTCGATCCGCCTTTTCCACATCCGCCTTGTTAATGACAAATGCCAGTAAGTCCTGTTCAGCAGCGGCGACCAAGACCCGCGATACCGCCAATTCAAGAAATCGTTGGCGGCGGTGGTCGGGGTTAGCCCTTAAAAAGTCAGTGATCGGTTTTTCAGCAAGCTGGACTTCGAGGTCACTAAAATCGTCCAATGAACGCCGGCGTGCCGTTTCAATCTCGCAGCGGCGCATTGCCCAACGGGCGGCATCGTCGGAATCGGGTGGAGAAAGGTTGGCGGCCGATTCCGCAATCTGCGACGCTAGGTCGAATTGCCGATCGAGAATGAGAGCCTTTATCAAGTCATGATCCCGATCGTTTGTTGTCCGGCCAGGCGATGCAGCCGCAACAAACGACGGCGTCGCTAGAGCGTTCAGAAAAAGCGTCAAGAGGAGGAGAAGGATAGCTTTTAGCATTGGTGTCGTTAGCTTGTCGAAATGGGGGTGAACGACTTGTAGTTTACCAAAAAGGTTGGAGTCGATCCTTTAGGCGATTCGGTTCGTTGCGGAAATCGGCTAAAGCCTGGACTCCAACTTTGCGGAAGGTTACTTGGGAAAACGCCTCCAATCGACTAAATTAGTCGACTCAAACATTTTTTATCGCCTCTAACCCCAAATAATAGTCTCTTGAAAGCCAACTTAGTCCTGCTACCTGGCGACGGTATCGGTCCTGAAATTATCACGCAAGCTCGACGCGTCCTGGAAAAAATTGCTGACCTTCACGGCCATGAATTCAGCTTTTCGTCGCATTTGATTGGCGGCATTGCCATCGATTCGTGCGGCAATCCTCTTCCCGATGAGACGGTCGCAGCATGTAAAGCGAGTGATGCGGTGCTGCTTGGAGCCGTTGGCGGTCCCAAGTGGGATGATCCTGCTGCGAAAACGCGGCCAGAAGCGGGCCTGCTAAAGATTCGCAAGGAATTGGGTCTGTTCGCCAATTTGCGTCCGATCAAACTGTTCGATCAATTGGTCGATGCTTCGCCCCTAAAGCGAGAGATCATTCAAGGGACCGATATCCTGTTTTTCCGCGAATTGACGGGCGGAATCTACTTTGGCGAATCGGGCCGTAGCGGTAGTGGAGCCGAGGAGACAGCATTTCAGTCGATGGCCTACAGTGTTTACGAGGTCGAGCGAATCGTGCGGATGGCGGCCAAGGCGGCTCAGCAGCGTGACAATCGCTTGACAAGCGTTGATAAGGCGAACGTTTTGGAGCCAAGTCGGCTGTGGCGACAAACCGCTGCACGCGTCATGGCTGAAGAGTTTCCTGAGGTGAAGTACGATGTCGTGCTCGTCGATGCAATGGCCATGCATTTGATCAACAGGCCCCGTGATTTTGATGTCGTGGTGACAGGTAACTTGTTTGGCGACATTTTGACGGATGAAGCATCGATGTTGCCTGGATCACTGGGGATGTTGCCAAGTGCGTCCTTGGGCCAAGATGGACCGGGATTGTACGAACCGATTCATGGCTCGGCTCCCGATATCGCTGGTAAGGGCTTGGCGAATCCACTTGCGACGATCCTGGCCGCGGCGATGCTACTGCGTCACTCATTGGCGCTAATGGCGGAGGCGGATGCCATCGAGACCGCGGTCGGTAGCGTGTTGGCGGATGGTTTACGGACAAACGACCTCGCCCGAGGTGGTGACGCGATCGGCACCACAGCGATGTGCGATGCGGTTTTAGCACGGTTACAGTAAGATCAATCCACAAAGCTCTTTCATGCTGCTATCCCAATTGATCGACCCCAGCGTTGGCCTAATCGCGGCTGCAGATTCGCGGTGGCTTTCGAATCGCACCTACATTCTGCTAGCGGTCATCCTGTTGGCGCTGGGGATTTCGACCGTGGTGGGAGAAATCCTGTCACGGCGGGAAACGATGGGCGTCGAGTCGGCGTTAATCGACCGGTTCAAGAACAAAGTCCGGGTGTGGTGGATGATGTTGGCGATCTTTGTGTTCGGCTTTGTGCTGCACCGCGTCGGCGTGGTCATTCTGTTTGGCTTGGTTTCGTTTTGGGCACTCCGCGAATTCATCACCATGACGCCGACGAGGCGAGGTGACCACCGGACACTGTTTTGGGTGTTCTTTATATTCACGCCCTTACAATACATTTTGATTGGGTTGGGAAGTAACCCGCCAAGCTGGCTCGGTGCGGCAGCCAATCGTGACTTCTATGATTTCTACAGTATCATGATTCCGGTTTACGCCAGTCTCTTCATACCAGCACGGGCTGCGATTGCGGGCGACTACAAGCGATTTCTTGAACGCAGTGCAAAGATCCAATCGGGGCTGTTGATTTGCGTCTATTCGCTTAGCTATACGCCTGCCTTGTTGGATTTGAAACTGGTGGAAACCGGCAAGACACCTTGGCAGGGCAGTAACGTCAGCCTATTGGTGTTCTTCGTGTTGATCGCACAACTCGCGTCGGTATTCGAGCGAATGTGGGGTAAAATTGCCGGTCGAAACGTGATCGCTCCCAAGATCAATGCCAATCGGACGTGGGAAGGATTTCTCGGTTCGATGGTCACGACGGGACTGGTTGCCGCCGCACTTTCCTGGGCCACGCCCTTTCATCCTTGGGAGGCTTGGACTCTCGGCGCGGTGGTGACGGTGATGGCGTGTTGTGGTGCAATGACGATGAGTGCGATCAAGCGAGACCGTGGCGTAACCGACACCGGTACCCTCGTTCAAGGACATGCCGGTCTGCTTGACCAAATCGATTCGATCTGTTTTGCTGCGCCGGTCTTCTATCACCTGACTCGATTCTTTTGGTCCGTATGAAACTCGCACTTTTTGATACTCACGCTCATCTCAACACCGATACGTTTGCGGAGTCGGTCGACGAAGTCGTCGGTCGAGCGAAAGCGGCGGGCGTCGTCGGGATCAACGTGATCGGTATCGATGCGACGACTAGCGAGAGAGCTGTGGAATTAGCAGCCGAGTATCCCGGCTACTTGTACGCAACTATCGGAATTCAACCCAATTCGGCAAAAGAAGCAAGGCCGGGTGATTGGGAGCGGATTGTCGATTTAGTAAGAAAACCAGGGGTTTGCGCGATCGGCGAAACCGGCATCGATTGTTATTGGGACGACACGCCGATTGAGATGCAAAAAGAGTATTTCGATAGACATTTGCAATTATGCCGCGACGTGTCGTTACCGATGGTGATTCACATGCGAGAAAGCGGTGAATTGATCGTCGACCAATTGCGTCAACAACCGAGTGTTCCGCGCGGAATCATGCACTCGTTTACCGGTGACCTTGCTTTGGCAAAAGAGTGCTTGGATCTTGGTTTGCACATCAGTTTTGCTGGCATGGTTACATTCAAAAAGAGTGATGCACTTCGCGAAGTTGCCGCAATGGTACCCGAGGATCGCTTGCTCATCGAGACCGACTCGCCCTATTTGAGTCCTGAGCCCTTTCGGGGCAAGCGGCCCAACGAACCGGCTCGTGTGGAGCATACGCTGCGTTGTTTAGCGAAAACTCGATCGACGTCGCCCGAACATTTAGCACGCGTCACAACCGATAACGCGAAGTGCTTGTTGGGGATTGGAAACGAGTGGTTTGCCATGGAGTTAGATTGACGGTTGGCCGTCGTGGATCTTGTCAAAGATCCCTGAGCGTCAGGAACTTTAACAAGATCCAATCCCCGAAGCTTCATGGCTGCCAAAGTACTACATGCAAGTGTTGTGAAGCGATACGTTTTTTGTAATCCTTTACTTTTGGAGCTAACCGAATCGATGTCAGCAGCCCCCCAATCGCTTGATTCCGCGCCCGAGATGATTCCGATTCGCCGTGGTCCCTATCCTGAGTTTACTTGGGTCGCCGTCTTGCTCGGTTGGATCATTGGTTCGTTGATCGCTGTTTCGATCGGCTATGCCGCATTGATTTTAGGGTTTGCGATCGAAGGGTCCGAGCTTGCTGCGATCCTCGGTTGGGGCGTGCTTCGTGGTGTGATGCGACGAACCAGTATTGTCGAGAATAACATCAATCAAACGATTGCCTCCTCGGTCAATGGCGCATCGTCGGGGATCATGTTTACCGTCCCCGCACTGTTCATCCTCAGTCGGACTTCAGGCCTTGAATCGGTAGCCGACTTCAGTGTTCCGCTAATGATTCTGGCCTGCATTACCGGTTCGATTCTTGGCTTAGCGTTTGTCATCCCGCTGCGGAAACAGATGATCGATTTTGATCGGTTGGCATACCCGGGTGGGATTGCGGTCGCAACGATATTGAAATCGCCCGGAGCGGGTGTGCGCAAAGCCACGCTATTGCTTGGCGGTGCATTGATCTCCGGCGTCTCACACATTTTGGTACTCAACTATTTCGGCGAAGACGGCAATTGGGATGCAGGGCAGATGTTCGGGCTTCCATCCATGCTAAACGTCAGTTTGTATTTGTCGATCATGACGATCGGCGTCGGCTATTTGTCGGGCAAGGGAGGGTTTTGGTTCGGTGCAGGAGGGTTCTTGTGCTACTTCTTGCTGTCTCCTTTGCTGGGCAGCTATGGGTCGACGGAAGTGATCGAATTGGTATCCAATCCGACCGAAATGCGAGGGGTTTTGTACAAGCCACTTGGGATCGGCATGTTGGTCGGGGCGGCGATCGGCGGCATTATCGCTGCGCTGCCACTGATCCTAAGTGCTCTGAAGTCGATGCACACCGCTGGCAACGCAAGCAGCGATTCCAAAGCGGCATCCGATGAAATGCCGATTCGATTGCTCTACGCAGCGATCGGATTGGGAGCAATGACGATGATCTGGATTGCCTACAATAGCGTCGATTCGATGACAATCGGCCGGGCGGCTGCGATGGCCGTTTTGGGCACCGTTTGGGTTTGGGTCGCTGGGGTGGTGGTTGCCGAATGCGTGGGCCGCACCAATTGGTCGCCAACTTCGGGGATGACGTTGATCGCAGTGACGATCGTCATTTTGATTGCTCAAGGTGGGCTGGAGAAACCGGAAACGATCACCAGTTCGATCTTGATCGGAGCCGCAATCTGTTTAGCAATCTCACAAGCGGGCGACATGATGTTGGATTTGAAATCGGGGTATTTGATTGGCGCCATTCCTCGACGGCAACAAATTGCACAGTTCCTTGGCGTCTGGCTCGGGCCGATTATCGTCATTTCATTGATGATACTGTTGAACGAACAATATGAGATCGGATCGGAAAAGTTACCGGCTCCCCAAGCCCAGGCATTGGCCTCGGTAGCCGAAGGAATACTCAACGATGACGTGCCGGCCTATCGTTACACCGCGGGCGGTGGCCTGGGGTTACTGTTGGCACTCAGTGGCCTTGGTGGTATCGGTGTGCTAATTGCTTTAGGTTTTTACATGCCTTTCCAGATTGCACTGACCTACACGATTGGAAACGTGCTTCGCGTTATCTCTGACAAGACGATGGGTAGCAATTTTGGTCATGAGGTCGGGATACCGATCGCTGCTGGGTTGATCGTGGGTGAAGCCTTGGTGGGGGTTGGCTATGCGTTGATGCAGGTCTTCTTTTCCAAACCGTTGTCGACGGAGACTGCCATGAGTTTGGGGACCGTTTGTTTCGAACATTTGTGTGGGTGGGTGTGATGCGAATTCTAGGACATACTTTGTTGTGGGCCGGCTTCTTAGCAGGTGCGTTTGTCTCGTTGAGGCATCTCGAATCCGCAGGCGAAGGCTGGGCGACGATTCGCTGGGATTTGTACGCGGTGACGATCGTTGTCGGGATCATCGGGGTCGTGTTGTTGAGAATCGATAATCAAAAGGTCGAGGCAGATGATACAAAGACGGACGGCCAAGTATCGATACTTCGCAGTCGTCTTGCTCGCTTGATCGAGGTTGTCGACCAGCTTTGTCGTAGTGACTCCTTGCACCCGACTCAGGTACGCGATTCGATTGATGCGGATTGCACCGGACCGCTGGCCGAATTTGCTGAAGCGAGAAACGCTCTGACTCGGCGATATGGTTTAACCGTTTACGCTGACATCATGACCGAGTTTGCATCGGCTGAACGTTACATCAATCGGTCATGGTCCGCTGCCGCCGACGGCTATGTTGATGAAGTCGCAGCGAGTCTCTTGCGGGCAAAGGGGCACTTGGCGAAAGCGAAAATTTTGATTGATAATGCGGATGAACGTTAACTTACACAGCGGACTGGGAGACACCGTAACGAACAAGAGCATCTCTTAGATTTTGGCGGAAGATTGACGCAGAAAACCGCTCGGCGTTCGCTCGGCAATCAAGGGGCGAAATCGCTGCCTGACCTAATTCGTTGACAGCGGCTGCCAGCGACTCCGGTTGCTGAGCGTCGAAGAAGATTCCGGTCTTCCCTTCGATGACGGTTTCCAGAGCACCGCCAGCGCGGAAGGCAATGACGGGGCAGCCGGACGCTTGGGCTTCGACGGGCGTGATGCCAAAGTCCTCAATCCCAGGGAAAATGAATGCCGACGCTGTTTCGTAGTGCTGCTTGAGTACTGAAAAGGGTTGTCGGCCGAGGAACTCGATATTCGGTTTCGCCAATTGCTCCAGCTTCTTTCGCTCAGAGCCATCGCCAATCACAACCAATCGCTCGCCCAATTGGTTGAATGCTCTTACCGCCAAGTCGATACGTTTGTACGAGACCAATTCCGAAATGACGAGGCTGAATGGCTCGCGGTTACGATCGGATTGGAAATCGTCCACTGCAACGGGTGGATAGATAACCTCGGATTCACGCTGATAGTATTGGGCGATCCGATCGGCAACGAATTTGGAATTCGCTATAAAATGATTGACCCTTTGTGCAGCTTCGAAATCGAATCGGCGCAGTTTGGGTGCGAATCGGTCAAGTGCGATTCGGGCGGCGAGGGAGTCCTTTTTGTAGGCCTCCCCAAGTTCCCAAAGGTAGCGAGGCGGGGAATGGCAATAGCAGACATGTTTGGTCTCTGGTGAAAGCGTTAGCCCTTTGATTAGCGACGCATCACTGCTGACTAGTAAATCGGTATTGTTTGGAACGATAAGGCGTTTGATTGCAAACGGATGAACGGGAATCAAATGCCGGTAGAGCTTTGTGGCAGCGGGAAAGAATCGGATCGGGCTTGAAAGGATCCGTCGCCCCGCTAGTCCTGGAACCTCCACGTGAGGGTTTTGAATCAGCGTGTAGATGTCGCTATCTGGAAAAAGAGCGGCAATTTGTTCCAAGACTCTTTCGCCGCCTCGATAACTTGCGATCCAATGGTGGGCGAGCGCAACCTTCATCCTAGTAGGCTCCGCGTTTCATGAGAACGGCAGCGGGCGTGCGAAGTAGAATCCAAGCGTCGAGCCAGGGTGACCAATTGATCGCGTAATGATGGACCAGGAAAAGTCTTGTCTCAAAGTTGGTATCATTGCGTCCCGAGACTTGCCATAGCCCGGTAATTCCTGGCCACATTTGGGTGTATTCGTAATAGCTCGATGCATAGAGCACGATCTCATCGGGTGGAACGGGTCGCGGGCCAACCAAGCTCATTTCGCCGACGAGAACGTTCCATAGTTGAGGCAATTCATCGAGGCTCCAACTTCGAAGGACGGAACCGATACCGGGGATAATCCGAGGATCCTCTTTGAGTTTGTGGTCAACTTGCCATTTGGCTCTGGCGACCTCGTCCGTTTCAAGTCGTTGCCGGAGCACCTCGTCCGCATTGGGCACCATGGAGCGAAATTTCCACATTCGAAACGACTTGCCGTGTTGGCCCGCTCTTACGCTGCCATAGAATATCGGGCCCGGTGAAATCACCCGGATGGCCAATGCGATGATGGCCATGGGCAAAGCCAAAAGAACCAGCAGCGGAATACAAATCAGCAAATCAACCGCTCGTTTGAATACTCTTGGGAAAAATCGCAAGAACGGTGTGGTCCGACCATGCGTTACCACACCCGGCAATCCACTGGTGTCGACGGAATCGTCATCGACCGTCAGGGTGTTGAGCCAAACAACGCTGGGGAACTGAAAAACGAGTCGGTCGGAATAGGCAAAGGCGCTTTTCGGTGAGACGAGGCATACAACCGGTGCAAGCTTTTGTCGTCCGATCGTTGCGGCGTCATTGTTGTGGCCAAGGGAGGACCCGGTGTCCTCTCGTCGATCTAAGTTCGAGGTGAAGCCAACAGGCCGGTATCCAGGAACTCCACGGCGATTCAGTAAGTTCATCGCGCGGGTGCAGTCTTGTTGATTTCCAACCAGCAATAGCCGCATTCCCCACCATGATGTTTTCGACAAGATCCGCCGGGCGATCCCTCGCGTCAGTGGTATCAGCGCACAGATGCAAAGTCCTGCAAAGACAAAGATTGCGAATTCAATTCGAGGCAATTGGCCAAGCACAAGATTGGAAGTCGAAAGGATGATCAGTCCCATAAATGCGGAACGAACGACCCCCCGAATTTCAGCGACCGGACTAAGGCCCGCACCAGGATACAGTTGATGGAGCGAAAAGAAAACGCTTTGTAGCAACAGATAGATTGGGATTTGAAACCAAATGCCTCGGTTGAATGGGTGCCCTTCATGTAGGTTGACGAGGTAGCAGGCGAATACCAGACATAATGCGCTAGCGACCAGGTCGAGCAAGAAGATCGGAAGGCCTGTGGAGAACGATTGTAGTGTGTAGGCGGCCCGCAGCATCCGACTCGGCTGGATTGCCGTATGCCTTGCAATGATCGTCTCTAGCTCTGCAGACTCGGGTCCGAATGCACGCGTTTTCGTTGGCGCGATGCTAATCGGACCACCGAGCAACTCGCTAGCGTCCGCATATCGAATGGTTTCGGCCGGTCTTTGGATCACAATCTGGAACAGTCTTGATAGAGATAAGTTTGTCTACGTTCGCGTGGAACGACATCAGCAGACTCGCAACCATAGCTCGCGTTATGCACGCACGAGTGGTCGAGTCGGTCTTTTCTGCGTTTCGAGCCGTTCAGCAGCCATCGGTTCATGAGCGGCATATTCGCGGTGATATTGACCGACATAGCTGTACTCGTCCGCCCGATAGTTGCCATAGCCGTAGGTTGCTTTCGCATTGTTACTGACGCCGTTGACCACGATCGCCAACGGACGAATGCCAATATCGCTCAAAATCCGACTGGCTCGCTCGACCGGACGTCGGCCATTTTTGCAAACCCGGACGGTCAAAATGACTCCATCTACCAGTGGAGCCACGATCGCAGGATCCGCGACGGCTAGTACGGGAGGTGCATCCACCAAGACGATGTCGTATTGGTTTCGTGCCGATTGCAGCAATAAACCCATGCGATTGGATTGCAGCAATTCGGCTGGTACGGACGTTTCGGTTCCGTGAGGCATCACATCCAAATTCTCAACCGACGTTTTCGACGCGGCCTCAGCGAGTGTGCTATCCCCTTTGAGCACATCGGCCAGTCCGAGCCGGCCTTCGAGTCCGAACAGACCAGCGACAACGGGACGTCGTAAGTCAGAGTCAATCAAGAGGACGCGTTTTCCGGTTTGAGCAAACGAAATTGCTAAGTTCGCAATGGTCGTCGACTTGCCATCGCCAGGATGCGGACTCGACATCATCAGCACTTGCGCCTCTTGGCCGCTTGCTTTGATCATCAATGACGTTCTTGCGACTCGGTACACTTCGGCTTCGGCGGAGCGTGGGCAATGAGACGTGATGAGCGACGGAGCAAGCGAAGTCTCGGAGGGGCTTGGGATATTCATTTTGCGAAGGTCAAAACGCGGGACATGAGCAATTGCAGGTGCCGCAAGCGTCTTTTCGAGATCCTCAACATCGCGGAACGTCGTATCGAGCAATTCTGCGGCAAGCGCCGATGAGCTGCCAAGGAACATGCCTAACATCGCACCAAGGACGACAACGATCGGCAACTTAGGCCAGGATGGGTTGCGAGCGGATTCGGGACTGGCCAATAGATCCGTCGAAAAACCTGCATAGGAACCAGCCAAATTCAATTCTTGCAGACGCCGGATGACTTCGTCATATCGAGCTTGGGCGCGTACCAGTTTGGCTTTCTTTGCACTTCCTTCAAGAAACGCATTCTCGACTTCTTTGGCCAATCGCAATTCCTCTTCGCAGGTTTCGACTAGAACCTTTTCGCGAATCTCGTACTCCGATACGTCATTTGTCAACAGCCGAGTGTAGGTGCTCAGCATCCCTTTGGGATCTAGTTTGTTGTCACGTACCGGTTCTTCGGCAGGGGCGTTTTGGGCGATGAATTGGCGGATGACTTGGATTTCCTGCTGTGTCGATTCGACAAGCGGATGGTTCGCCCCGTAAACGTCCACCATCGTCCGTTCTTTTTGCAGCAGGTCCAAAAGCCGATTGTACTGAGCTCGTGCGGCTTCCGCCCTTAACGGTTGATCCATTTGAAATGCAACCGACTGGGTTTCGCCACGCGTCATATCGAGAAAGAGCTTTAATCGGGTCACTTCCTTCTGGCTAAGCAAAGCGAGTTTATCAAGATCGTTGACGTCGTTTGTGTCATCTCGTTTCGCATACGAACTGATCACGATAAGCCTTGATTTGGCTTCGGCTAATGATGAGCGAACGTCTGTCAATTCCTGTTCCAATTGATCGAGACGGTTCTTGTGTACGTCGCGAACCTGATCCCCTTCAAGCAAGACGGGAACCTTGGAAATGAAATCCCGATACTCGTTGTCGGCCGTTACCAATTCCATTTCGTTCTGTACCCGAGCCGCCTCAATCAATTCTGCTGCCTCGCGACTCGTATTTTGGGAATGAGATTCCACATACGTTTGGTAGGAAGAATAAACGGCCGCCAAGATCATCGCCGCGTCGTCGGGATGGGGAGCACGAAACGACGCGGACAAAACCATCGCGTTCTCCGCTGCTCCCTCACCGCCTCGTCCTACTTCCATCTGTTCAATGATGTAATCGATGGGATTGCCATCTTCGGACAAGACTTGGCGAATCGTCTCGGTCGCTTTTAGGTTCCCCGTTTCAATCGCGTTCGCAACGTTTTTGCGGCTGAGGAAAAGCCGCATGTGTGTTGCTAGCAAGTCCTCGTGAATCGAGTCACCGCTCGCTTGAGCGTTACTCATTGTTCCGTTCGATGCCATTTCGCTCGATCGTTGCCCGACCAAGATCTCAATATGCGATTCGTACATTGGCGTCGTTGCATAAAAATACAACAGACCGACACCAACTCCGAAAACCGTCCCGAGGACGAGATGGTACCAACGGCGACGGATCAATCCGATAATATCCAGTTCAACCGATTGATGTCCGACATTTTGCTCGGATGAGTTGGAAGGCATGGAAGACTCAGCAAAAGGAAGCGAGGGACCGATCGAAAACGAGTCGGTTCCCTGTCAGCCATCGATGAATGAAGAGTCTGCGTGGGAACCGCCATTGGGTTCTTTCGGCCAATTTGCTTAGCGGAATCGGACTTCCTTCAAGATGCTCGCTCGTCGGAGTCGTGCGGTTTTTTCTAGTTTTGCGGGTCGTGTGGATTGTAGAGAGGATGCTGCTGGGAAACCCCCCGGCGAGCTTGCTCGACTAGATTTTCAAAGCGAGTGTCGATTGGATGCAGTGTACGCCCGACGGTCGCCTGGTTGAGCGCTTCGGTGAATCGGCCGAGCCGAAGCAGTGATTGGATGTAGCGGATCCGGTAATCGATGTTGCGTGGCTTCTTGGCCACCGCCTGTTCCCAATAGAGGACGGCATTTTCTTGATCGAGTAACTTTTCATAAAACTGGGCTACGACCGAGAAACGTTTATCTTCAGCAATTTGCTCTTCGCCGACTTCTTCAGCTGCCAAGAGGTACTCGATCATCTCGTGCGCAAGTAGAGGGTCGAGTTCCAATTTTTCGGCTTGATCTTTGGAGTTCTCGTTTGCCGCCACAGGAGTCGCGGCCAAGCGAAGAAAGATATCGGGACGCGTCGCGGGCACGAGTTGCTTGGCAACTCGCATCGGTTCAAGACGTTGACAAGCTAGACTAATGATCGGTTCGATGTAGCGATGCTCGATTGATAGGGACCGGGTCCATTGGTCGATCATTTGCTCATCGTTCTTGGTGATAAAGGCAACCAAGCCATTGCGAAACAATTTGTCCACGTCATTATTGGATAAGCGAATGGAACGATCGAGAAAGACATTCCTTTTCATTCCGGTGATCGATGCGATTGACGCGGACCGATAATAGGCAGAAGGACGTAGTGAATTGAACGCAAGCGAACAATACAAATCGGCCATCATCTGCGATAGAGGACGGCGGAGTGCCTCGGTTGAAACGAAATCTGCGAGAAGTTGCTCGTGATATTCATCGGGAATGGCCGCCAGAAGATTCAAAATATTGATCGGATCGGTCGATTGCCAATCCGCGCTTTGGCCACGCCTTTGTATTTCGTCCATCAGTTCGGTTCGGTATTGTTGCAATCGCCAAGCGGCACGGCGTTCATACAATGTGGCACTTCTCGGATGATGGTCGATTGCTTCGTCGAGCTGAGTCAATCGCTCTTCAATCATTTGCGGCTGTGCAGAATCATCAAGCTCAGTGATCCTGGTCATGGCGAGCGCCTGCCGAGCGATCATCTGATCGCTGCTAATCGAAATGGACCAAAGCAAACATGCTACGCAAGCGATGGTCCATACGCTGCGATGGGAACACCTTTGGATCCATCGGTCACTGGTTTCCAGCGGTATCCGTGTCGCCATCGGCGAGATTGGTGTCATTAAGCCGCTCGCGACGACACTCACAAGAATCGCATAGACGAATAGGTTCGTCGGGATCGTGATGACAAAATCAGCTAAACTCTGAACGAATAGTAAACAGAAGAGTGCGATTCCGAACGATGCCCAAGCCTTTGTCTCGAGAGATCGATCGCTGCGAAGCGATGGAATGCATTGTTTCAAAAACCAAAGCATCAAAAGTCCGAGTAAGACGATCCCGATCAGTCCCGATTCGGTCCCGATTTCCAGAAATTGATTGTGGGCTTCACGGAACCAAGTTGAATGCGTTTGAGTTTGTTCGCTTAGCGTCGCGTAGCCGTAAGTTCCCAAACCCGACCCGCTCGGGAAGTGGGCGATGGCGGTTTGCACCCCGTCCTTCCAATGTTCCCAACGCGAGTCGGCGGCAATCACATCGAATGATAAGTCGCTGGTTCGCTGCCCAACCGATTCCCCCACGTCTTTGGCAACCCAGGTGATACATAAAAAACAGATCGGCAACGCAATGGCAACGTACATCACTTTTCTTGAAAGGGACTTGTAACGCAGAATTGCGATGACGAGACAGGCGAACAAAGCGGCGGCCCAAGCACCTCGCGATAGCGAAACACCCACGCCGATGATGATCAAGCCGAGACAGATGAGAAGCGTAATGCTATAAGGGGTCAACCACTCGTCCGACCGTTTGTAGCGATATTGAGAACGGACCGATCCTCGACGCTCTGCCAATAACAGAAGAGCCGCCGCCGCAGCGGGCATGATCGCTGCAGCACCCGCATTCTTATAAGCAAAGCTGCTAAATGGGATTCCCGGCACGGTATTGCGAATGCCTGGCAGAATTTCGACGCTACCGCCTGCCCGCTGAAGAATTCCCCAAATCGCTAACAAAGTACTGTTGGCGACCAAAACCCACAACAAGATTCGGCGACTTTCGCTGGTTTGAAACAATTGCGCGGCAAGTACGGCAAAAGCCAATCCGATTAAGTACGGAACAAGTGCCCAACGTGTTTCTTCCACGGCGACCGATGCGTTCGTGGTGGATGGTGACAGCGACTCAAGAGCTGGATCGGAGGTGGAGATGCGCTCTATCGCTGGCAACAACTCGGCTTCAGCCGGCAGGGTGAATTGTTCATGAATTGCAACGGGACCTTGAAAGTACCAATTGCTAGCCCACGGGACAGGCAAGAGCTGAATACCGCCATAGAGGATCCACAGAAGTGCCAATACGAAAAGGGTGCGCGGGATGGGGCGTTTCTCTTCGGTGCGATAGTTTGCAACCGCGGCACAGAAAAACGCAATGCAAAGAACGATCGAGATGTTGCGGAGCGTGTCGGGTTGCATCGCCCCGTTCAGCCACGTTCCATAGGCGAATGCACCGAGCATCAAGGCGCGGCCCACGTGGGTTAGGCCCCTCTTCCAAACCGATTCCCGCTGAGAATCGGTACCAATGGTTCGGGGTTTCAGTGTTCGTGCTGGTTCGGCCACCCGCAACATCCGTTCTTCTCCAAGTGATTCAATCGATGGGCGTCACTTCTTGCTGATATGTGTTCAAGATGATCCATACTCTGGTTTGGGCCCGTTGGGCAATAGCGTTTCCGCGGAGCCGCAGGTGCTGATCCAGGTTCTCGATGGAGATAGAACCATTCTTGCTGATCTCATCGTCGACATTTTTAGATGCCGACGCGCGATTGATATCGAGCAGGGAATGCTCATCCACTTTGGTGCGCACCAAAAAAAGATTTCCTGGTCACAGTGGCGGCGTGTAGAATGTTGAGAAAGTGTAGAATGCTCTTATAAAATGCTCTTTCTAGGCAGTTCGATCGAATTGTCGCTCAAAATCCTTCGAAAACCTGCCACTTTTGCGTTCATGTTTAAATCTGAATTATCGGCAAATGACCTAGGTCAGAATGTCTCCGATCGAAATGCCCTGTATCTTGGAATTGACGTCGGCGGGACGGAAGTCAAGTTGGGGCTCATCGATTCGGATGGCGAAATCCTGGCTCTGAAGCAAACGGCGACATCGGACTTGGTCTCCCCCGAAAATGTGCTAGCGTTTGCCATCGATTTTGCAAGGTACCATTGTGAGAAAAACGGCTGGCAATCGATTTCGGCAGTCGGATTGGCCGTTCCGGGAGTCTTGGACACGCGGAAGTCGATTATCCGCGAGGTGGTCAATCTTGATGGTTGGCTAGGCGTGCCTCTAAAGGACATGCTTTCGCAACGGATTAGCTGTCCAGCCACCGTGGTCAATGATGCCAACGCAGCCGCTTTTGCGGAACACGGCGTTCGGAAACTCAATGACCGTTCGCTAGCGATGCTGACCCTTGGGACTGGAGTCGGTTGCGGGTTGGTCGTCGATGGCAAGCCTTGTGGAGGTGATTTTGGTTGTGCGGGTGAGTTGGGGCACGTGGCGATTGACTTTTCCGACAGCGCTTTACCATGCGGTTGTGGCAGTTGTGGTCATTTGGAATCGTATGCGGGTGCGGGTGGTGTCGTCGGCAGAATGAGAGTGGCGTGTCTCGCGGCAAACCAGCAAATCGATTCCGCTCTCACGCCACGGGGAATCGCCGAGCGGGCAGAATCGGGCGACAAAATTGCCATTCATATCGTTATCGAAACGGGAATGTATATCGGGCGAGCGATTGGCATGGTGGGACAAGTCATCAATCCGGCCGTCGTCTTGCTTGGCGGAGCCATGACGTTTGGGGGGGAGGCCTCAAAGGTTGGCCAGCTGTTTTTGCAGGCCGTTCGCGAATCCGTTCAGCAAACCACGCTCGTGCAAGTCAGCGGCAACATGCAGATCGAATTCGCCCGACTTGGAAATCGTGCGGGCGTGATTGGCGCAGCGATGGTTGCTCGTCATCATCTAGACCTGTCACCCGAGCGTACCTATCACACATTTTCCTGATGAACGTTATCAATTCTGCATTGTCAAACACTCAACTTGATCGCAACGAAAAGATCCCATGCCGGGTTTATGCCAAAGCATCGGACGCTAGTATTGCTGCAGCGGCAGAAATCGCTCGTTTGATTCGCGCTCGAGCGCTCGAAGGTTTGAACTGCGTCCTCTCATTGGTGACCGGCTCTTCGCCGACGCGAATCTACGAAGAATTGGTTCGACTGCATCAACAGGATGGGCTTTCTTTTCGCAACGTCATTGTCTTCAATCTTGACGAATATTATCCGATGCAAACGGATGAGCTGCAGAGTAACGATCGGTTTTTGCGCGAGCATTTGACCGATCATGTCGATATTGACGAAGCGAATATTCACTTTATGTGCGGTTCGATTGCGAAACAGGATGTCGCGGAGTATTGCACGAAGTATGAGCAGCAGATCATCGACGCCGGCGGGATCGATTTGCAAATTCTGGGGCTGAGTCGAAATGGGCATATTGGCAGCAATGAACCGGGAAGTGATGAGAGTACGCGGACGCGAATGATCACGCTTGATCAAGTGACCCGGACCGACGCCGCGAGCGATTTCTTTGGAGCGGAGAACGTGCCACGTCATGCGATCACAATGGGTGTGGGCACGATTCTAGAAGCACGCCGCTTGTTCTTGTTGGCGTTCGGTGAGGGGAAAGCATCGATTGTTGCCAAAACCGTCGAAGAGGAAATAACGGCCTCCAACCCGGCCTCGTTCTTGCAATCGCACGATTCGGTTGAGGTCTTCTTGGACGAAGCGGGGGCGTCGGGGCTAACACGGTTCGCCACCCCATGGCTCGTAGGGCCGATTGTCTGGGACGATACCATCACCCGTCGCGCCGTCATCTCACTTGCGTTTCAAACCCAAAAAGCCATCTTGAAACTAACGGAGGCGGATTACAACGAAGCGGGATTCCAGGACTTGTTAGCAAATTTTGGGAGTGCTTATGATATTAACCTGCGAGTTTTCCGGCATTTGCAATCGACAATCGTTGGTTGGCCAGGTGGTAAGCCGGCACATGCAAAACAGGTTGGTGATCGGCCGGGCAACCGTGACGATATCTTTCCGAAACGAGTGATTGTTTTTTCACCGCATCCCGATGATGATGTGATTTCCATGGGAGGAACCTTGATTCGTTTGGTCGATCAATCCCATCAGGTTCATATCGCTTACCAAACCTCGGGTAATATTGCGGTCTTCGACAATGATGCGCTCAAATTCGCTGAGTTTGCAGCTGATTTTTGCCGTGAGTTTCACATTGCCGCGGCGGGCCTCGACGAGTTGGAAAACCATGTCGACGAGTTTCTTAGGAACAAACGGTCTGCTCAAGTCGATAGTCCGGAAGTACAGCGAATCAAGGGGCTCATTCGCCGCAGTGAAGCTCGAGAGGGAGCTCGATGCTGTGGCGTGCCAGAGGAGAATCTGCATTTTCTTGATTTGCCGTTTTACCAAACGGGCCGGATCAAGAAGAATCCACTTTCAGAGCGAGACATTGAGATCACTGTTGATTTGCTACGTCAGGTCAAGCCGCACCAGATCTATGCCGCTGGTGATCTCTCCGACCCGCACGGCACGCATCGGACCTGCCTAAGCGCGATTTTGAAAGCGTGCGAACATTGCCGCGATGACGATTGGTATCAAGTCGCCCAGGTTTGGCTTTACCGCGGTGCCTGGCAAGAATGGGCGTGCGAACAAATCGAGATGGCGGTGCCGCTCAGTCCGGCGGAAGTTCAGCGTAAACGGATTGCGATCTTCAAGCATGAATCTCAAAAAGACCGAGCCCTTTTCCCAGGTTCGGATATGCGTGAATTTTGGCAACGTGCCGAAGCACGCAATGCCGAAACAGCCAAACGCTACGACATGTTGGGATTGGCGGAATATGCAGCCATCGAAGGCTTTGTCCGCTGGGACGGTCACACCGGGATCGAGTTGTAACAACCGTGGTGTGTCATGGGCACTCATTTGAGTTGGCGGTAGTGGATCTTGTTAAAGATCCTCGCGTGTAGTGCATCTTGTAAAAGATCCACGCGTGTAGTGCATCTTGTAAAAGATCCTCGCGTGTAGTGGATCTTGTTAAAGATCCTCGCGTGCAGTGCATCTTGTAAAAGATCCTCGCGTGTAGTGGATCTTGTTAAAGATCCTCGCGTGCAGTGCATCTTGTAAAAGATCCTCGCGTGTAGTGGATCTTGTTAAAGATCCTCGCGTGCAGTGCATCTTGTAAAAGATCCTCGCGTGTAGTGGATCTTGTTAAAGATCCTCGCGTGCAGTGGATCTTGTTAAAGATCCTCGCGTGCAGTGCATCTTTAACAAGATTCACGACACGTTAAGATGCCAGTCGGAAAAAAGGCGGACGCGTCCCTACAAAACTTCGCTGTTTTCCAGGATCGTGATCTCGGCACCGTCCAAGAAGCTGACCAGCGATTTGGCTCGGTAAGGCTGTTGTAGCTTGCGAACCGCCTTGCTCTCAATTTGACGCACACGCTCGCGAGTGACGTGGAAGATCCGTCCCACTTCTTCAAGTGTGTAGGTGTAGCCGTCAGCCAAACCGTAGCGAAGCCGTAGGATTTCGCGTTCACGATAGTTTAGCGTTTCCATTGCCATATCGATTTGAGCTTTCAGGGCTTCGCGGTTCGATTCGAGCAGAGGATCGTCATCACGATAATCTTCGAGGAACTCGCCGAACACGCTTTCGTCGTGGTCACCGATCGGTTGATCGAGCGACAACGGCTGGCGGCTCATCTTCAGAATCACTCGTGTGTCGTCGATTCCCAAACCGCTGCGTGCCGACACTTCCTCAGCCGTCGGTTCACGACCATTCTCTTGAACCAAGTCACGAGTGATTTGACGGATCTTGTTCATGGTATCGATCATATGTACCGGCACTCGAATGGTTCGGCTTTGATCTGCGATCGCTCGTGTAATCGCTTGACGAATCCACCACGTTGCGTACGTGCTAAACTTATAGCCTCTGGCATGTTCGAATTTGTCGACCGCTCGCATCAGTCCCGTATTTCCCTCTTGGATCAAGTCCAAGAAGGACAAGCCTCGATTGCGATACTTTTTGGCGATCGACACAACGAGTCGCAAATTTCCGGCCGACAAAATACGTTTGGCGGCATCGTAGTCTTCACTGTAGTGATCGCATCGCCTGACGCGGCGCGACAGCGTTTTGGGTGTCTCAAAAGTCAACCGCATCAAGTAATGCAGTTCATTTCGCAATTCCTCTTCCGTTGGCATTGCAGGAAGTTGCAGGCGAGCGGGATCGCCAAGTAATGATTGGATCTCTTCCATGCGGATTACCGTCTTACGCATTTTTTCGTAGAGCGGTTCCAACTTATTGGTTCGGAGATTCATCTCTTCGATCAGACGGACCGCTTTATTGCGGCGGATGACCAGATTCTTCCATGCGGCACGGCGTCTGCGCATGCTAAGTTTTTTGTTGATCGCTGCGAGAAAATCGAGCCGATTTTGTTTCAATAGATGTTGCAGCGTGCGGACGTTGGGAACGATCCGTCTCATGATCGCTTTCTTTTCGGCCGCGTTGGTAACACTGACTTCAATCGTGCGATCGAGCCGGAGTTTCTTGTCACGAACTTGTTCGAGTAGTTTGAGTGCACCTTGGAGCATGAAGTCGGTCGCGAGCATCCAGTGCCGGTAACGCAACCGCGTTCGTTCGATCTGTTTGGCTGCCGAAACCTCTTGGTCTCGGCTGAGTAGAGGAATTTGTCCCATTTGCATCAAATACATGCGGACGGGGTCTTCGGTGGGGTCGGTTTCCACTTCGAGGCGGCGTTGCAACAACTCGGCCTCCTCCTCGCTCATTTCGACCGAATCCTCATCTTCGGCGTCGACGTATTGTTCTCCCATGACGCGGGTCCGTCGGGTAACCGATTCCTCGGCATCGTAGGCGTCGTCTTGTAGACTGCGGCTTCTAAATTTCTTTCCCATCATGCTCTCCTCGGCACCCGTGTCAAAAACGTCATTTAGGTGCGATGGATACCATGCAGTATCAGTGCCGGTGCCAAGAGTCAGTGTCGATAAAATCATGGCAAAGTGTTTCCTGTGAATAGTTTAGGTGAATAGCGAGGTGCGCGCCAATGATTTACATGTTGTCTAAATGCAACAAGATCGTGTTGCGAAAATGCAACCGCTTGTCGCATTCGTCGCATCTCGTGCGCAGCAATCTGTTTCCCGCCGCAAAGGCCCCCCGTAGAGAAAGGTTAGGTCACATTTTGTTGCGCACTACACGAATCTTGAAAAACGCCTTACACTTGTTTTTCTTCCAATTCACTGCACTTTTTTTGGGGCACGCTTTTCGAGGCCTGTCTTTTGGTGCGTTTCGTCTTTGATGGATAACAACATGGACTCTCATTCGGATAGAGACAAACCGATCGGTGGCCTGGCCGAGTCCGCTGATTGGCTGGAACCGCTGCGGTTTGTCGACCGAGAAGCTGCTCTCCATAGCGCACGTCAAATATTCCATTTGAATGCGGATCCCACATCGCTTTCGTCGCTACAACAAGCCTTGGCTGAACACCTGGCTGTTGAAGATTGCCCCGACCTTTTGCTCAGTCGACTTCGCCAGTTTCTCGTCGCGAGCTCGGATGTAAACTCGCTGCTTTCCTTGTTCCAAAGCGAACCATCGTCGCTGGCGGAATTGTTGCAACTTTTTGCGACGAGCGAGTCGTTATCGAAGCAACTCATTGCGAAACCCGATTGGTTTGAGCAACTTCGCTCTTGTGCGAGCCAATCGTTTGATCCAAACGACTTGCTTAGCGATCTCGAAAGTCGTATCGAAGCGGTCAAGGAGCCGGTGGTTGCCGCACGCGTGATCCATGACTTTGTGCAGCAGGAAACGGGACGAATCGAATTCTTGCAGTTCGTCCGTTCAATGTCCCCCGAACGCGTCGGCCGTCGGTTAACCTACCTCGCCGAAGCGGTTGTCAGAGTGGGTTTCCATTTTTGCCAAGACTATTTTCGTCAAACCCGTGATGAGCCTCAGTTACCCAACGGCGATTCGCCGAAATTGGTTGTCATTGGAATGACAAATCTCGGTGCCGAAGAAATGAACTTTGGCGATGCTCTAAAACTTGTGTTCCTCTACGACCGGATTGATCAATGGAACCAAGCTCACCGTGCCTATTACGCCGATCTGATCAACGAATTCACGCAGATTCTACGATGTGATGGGCTGTATATGATTGAAGGAGAGCGGGGTTTGAACCTTGATTTTCGTGGAAACCCTAAATACGAAACAGGCACGCTGATTTGTAGTTCGTTTGACGCGGGACGGATTTTCGAAACCTCCGGTCGGACTTGGCAACGGCTTGGGTTCATCAAGGCTCGTGTCGTTGCCGGCGACGCCGAATTGGGCTCCGCATTTCTCAAGCGGCTAGAGCCTTGGGTGTACCGACGATTCATTAGCCGGGCGGATATTGCCGAGATTCGTACCTTTCGGCAAAAGTTGGCGCGGCGGACGCAATCATCAGCCACGACGAGTCGCAACCAATCTTCTGAAGAATTGACCCATGATCAGGGGGGTGTCGTTGTCAACATTCATACGGCTGCCGGAGGAAAAAAAGACATTGAACGAACGATCCGGTTTCTGCAATTGCTGCATGGGGGAGATCTACCGAATGTCCGAGTTGGCAATACCTACGATGCGATCGTTGCCCTGGAAAAAGCGGGATGCGTGACCGACCAGGAAGCATCGCTGCTTTCAAAGAATCATGCACAGCTTTGTCGGCTACAAAGCCAACTTGCGGTTATGTTTGATTCCTTTGCCGGAGATCTGCCGACCGAAACGGAAAAAATCCAACGGTTGGCTTGGCGACTTGGTCTGCGAGACATGGAGACGCTTCAAGGAAATGCGGAAAAATTCTTGGCACAGCTAAAAGAGATCTTTGAAATCAATCGCCGGATCATTAATCACTTGATGCTTGATGCTCCTGATGATGGGACGTCGGTGGCCAGCGAAACCGAGTTGATGCTTGACCCCGATCCCTCCCCTGAGCTGGTCGAACAAATTTTGTCTAAGCATGGCATGAAACATCCTCGGCGTGCGATGGAGGATTTGGTTGCCCTGAGTACGGAATCGGTTCCCTTCTTGTCTCCTCATCGATGCCGGCATTTTTTCTCTTTAATTGCACCACCGCTGCTTGCCGAGATTTCGCGAACTCCGATGCCCGGTCGGACGTTGGCATCCCTCGTTAGGGTGGCCGATTCGTTGGGCGCCAAAGGGACTCTATGGGAACTTCTTTCGGCAAACCGGCCGACCATGCAAATGATGGTACGGATCTGTTCGGCGGCTCCTTATTTGGTCGAAATCTTGACCGACAATCCAGGGATGATCGATGAGTTAATCGATTCACTGTTGATCGATCGTTTGCCGTCTGCGGAACGTTTGGACGCGCAATCGATTGAGCTTTGCCGAGGAGCGGCAGAGATTGACCTGATCTTGCACAGTTTCAAGTCAAGTGCTCATTTGACGATTGGCGTTCGAAATATCTTAGGCAAAGAGTCCTTGGCGGCAACGCAGGCCGCAATTGCCGACACCGCTGAAGCCTGTTTGCGGCGAATCGCAGCGTTTGAACAAGAACAGTTGGCCCGGCAGTTTGGTGATCCAGTCGATCCAACGGGCTCACCCGTAGAGCTGATGATCGTCGGGCTAGGTAAACTTGGGGGCAGAGAGCCTAATTATCACAGCAAGCTTGACGCCATCTTCTTGTACTCTGCCGAGGGAGAAACTCAGCGGCGCGTCGGTGGTCCTCGTTCGACAACTAGCAACCGAGACTTTTTCAATCGACTTGTGAATCGCATGATTGCCCGCATCGATACCGCTGGCCCAAGCGGGCGACTCTACGAACTCGATGGACGCTTGAGACCAGCGGGTGAAGAAGGCGTTCTGGCCGAATCCGTGGAAGAGTTTTTGGCTCGCTTTCAAGACGGTTCAGCTCTACCGTGGCAATGGATGGCGGTTTGTCGAGCAAGAACGATTAGCGGTTCGCGAAAAAAACGACAATCGCTCGATTCGGCCATTAAGCGAGTGATCGCGGAATCGGCCTGGACAAAATCGATGAAGTTCGAAGATCTGGCAGCCAAGTTCTTCGAGCTGCGTATGCAATTGCAAGAAACGGCCACGCCCGAAAACTTCAAACGGGGAGAAGGAGGAACGTTGGATGTCGAGTTCGTCACGCAAACTTTGATGCTACGTTTTGCTTCCGACTCCACGACCATCCTCAAGTCCAATACCATTGAGGCACTTCAGACGCTTGCCAAAGCTGGTCATTTGCCCGAAGAAGAATCGTTGCAATTGATTACAGGCTACCGAACGATCCGAGCGATCGAGTTGAACTTGCGATTGATGAATTCGCAAGCTCGGCACGAGTTGCCCGACCAGGAGTACCTGATGCAGAAATTGGCGTTCCTCATGAATGAGGAGGACCCGAGAATGATTGCCGCGGCCTGTCACCAAGCAAGGCATCGCAACCGCAAACTTTTCGAGCGAATTTTCAAGCGATGGATCGGGTAATCGATCCGAAAGAAATCAACCGATTCACAGGCTTTACGCTCCCCGCAAGTCGATCGCTTTGTCCCACCGAAGTATGAGAGTAAGCCTCTTTGGTGGCTGTGGCTTCCAGCCGCAGCTTACCGGGTCAAGATGCCCAGCCACTCTTTTGCCAAGCCTCAAATCAAGCGGTCACATAACCCTAGGATTTTCTGGGGCGATGCGAGCGACCGAATCACGGGATTCTGACCGTCGATCCAGTTAATCAAGTAATTTACGTATAAATGTTGTCTTTGGGGACGCCCTTAGCTCAATGCCGCAACAATTTGTCGAAAATGGAAACTTGACCACTCGCGGAAAGAGTGGAGGTGGATATGATTCGCAAAGTTAGCGACGCGATATGCTTTTGTAATCGCTCCTAAAGATTCCTAAACCAGAACTCATGGGAGAATCCGTGTCTGACTGCGACCAGGGCCAAGCCAACCAACCTGACATCAAAACGACATCCGGATCGAGCGATGAGATCGATTTGCGACAATTTGAATGGAATCTTGTCGTTCGACAAACGAGGCTCGAAGATTTTGAGGCATTGATTCGGATTCAAAAGAAGTGCTTTCCTGATATGGAGACTTGGACGATCGAGCAACTGCAAAGTCAGTTGGCTCGTTTTCCCGAAGGTCAAATGGTGATCGAATGCGACGGTAAAGTCGTCGCGTCGTGCAGTGGACTCTTGGTCAATTTTGATGACAGTTTGGAATGGCATAATTGGAAGGTGATGGCCGATGGAGGTTTCATACGCAATCACGTGCCGACGGGTGATACGATGTATGGCATCGAGATTATGGTTGACCCCGAGTATCGTGGGATGCGGTTATCACGGCGGTTGTATCAAGCTCGCAAAGACCTTTGCCGGCAAAAGAACATCGCTCGCATCATCATTGGCGGTCGAATCCCTGGCTTTCACAAGTATGCGGATAAAATGTCCGCGCGCGAATACGTCGAAGGGGTCGTCGATAAGTCTCTTTACGATCCCGTATTGACTGCCCAAATTGCTAACGGCTTCGCACTTCAAGGTCTGATTCCAAACTATCTACCATCGGACCATGAAAGTGCCGGATACGCGACGTTCTTAGAATGGAAGAATCTCGATTATTCGGTGAACCCCAACCGTCGTTTTCGCCGCAGCGTTGAGTTGGTGCGTATTGGAGCGGTTCAGTATCAAATGCGAGCGGTAAAGGATTTTGACGAGTTTGCTAAACAGGCTCGATACTTTGTCGATGTCGCAGGTGACTACAAATGTGACTTTTTATTGTTCCCCGAGCTCTTCACGCTTCAGTTGTTGTCATGCTTGCCGTCCCAGCGTCCAGGCAGCGCGGCGCGGGCATTGTCCGTATTCACCCCTCAGTACTTGGAACTGTTTACCGAGATGGCGATCGCGTTCGATACCAACATCATTGGCGGGTCCCACTTTGTGGTCGAAGATGACACGCTCTACAACATCTCGTTCTTGTTTCGCCGCGATGGCAGTATTGAAAAGCAATACAAGTTACATATCACTCCCTCCGAACGACATTGGTGGGGCGTACAAGGTGGCGATAAGGTCGAGGTGTTTGACACCGATTGCGGGCCGATTTCGATCCAGGTTTGCTACGATTGTCAGTTCCCCGAGGTGTCGCGAATCGCTGCTGAGCGAGGGGCCAATCTGTTGTTTGTGCCCTTCAATACTGATACACAACTGGGCTATCTGCGTGTCCGTATGTGTGCTCAAGCGAGGGCGGTTGAAAACCATTTTTATGTTGCCATTGCCGGTTGCACGGGGAATTTACCGTTTGTTGAAAATGCCGATATTCATTATGCACAGTCGGCGATTTTTACTCCTGCAGATGTCACTTTTGCCCGCGATGCCATCGGTGCCGAAGCGAATCCGAATGTTGAAATGGTCGTTATCCACGATGTCGATATCGAACTGCTTCGTCGCCACAGGAAGCAAGGCAGTGTGACGAATTGGAACGATCGGCGTCAGGATTTGTACAACGTTCGATACCACACCGAACATGGGACTCGCGACATTTAGCATGCCGCGATTTTGATGCATCAACTTTCACTTCGTATTGAGTCTCAACCGAGCGATTCCGATTGCGGGCCCACCTGTTTACACGCTGTCTACAACTATTGGAAAGACGAGATATCGCTCGATCAAGTGATAGAGGAAATCGGCCAGTTTTCCAAAGGTGGAACGTTGGCAGTTCAGTTGGCGTGTCACGCACTACGGCGCGGATACGAAGCAACGATTGTGACCTACAACGTCCAATTCTTCGATCCGACCTGGTTTCCATTTGGACGCGTCGATCTAGCCGAAAAGTTGATTGCTCAACGAGAGGCTAAACGTGCGACGGATGAGCGTTTTGATGTCGCGACCGAGGCCTACCTGCAATTCCTAGAACTCGGCGGCGTCGTCGACATGGAGCCGCTCGAAGAAAACTTGATTGTTCGTAGCTTGGTCGCGGGCGTACCAATTCTGAGCGGGCTCAGCGCAACGTTCCTCTACCAAGAAGCACGCGAAGTTTCACAACCCCGTGACGAGCGGGGCCGAACCAGTGTCGCCAACGATATTTTGGGTGAGCCAGCAGGACATTTTGTGGTTTTGTATGGCTACGAGACGCAAACAGGGCAAGTCATGTTGGCGGACCCCTTGCAGAACAATCCTATCGCGAAGACGCATTTGTATGCGGCCCCTCTATCGCAAGTCGCCACTGCGATTTTGCTTGGAATCGCCACCTATGACGCAAATTTATTGATGATTCGCAAAAAACACGAAAGGCCTATGTCAGCAAAATTTGCGATGAGTCCCGTGGCGAAAGTCGCCAAGACTTTCGATGAACCCTAATGCTTCCAAATCGCCTGACGCTTTTCTGCGATCGAAGAAAAAGCCTAATATTGGAAAGACTTTACCCATGTCCGATGTCGTTGTAACGGAATCTCAATCAGGATGGATCGAATCGATTGATGGAGTCGAAGTCGTCGATCCTCGTGAGTATTTGACCAATCCAATGTGGAATCGCCGCCGAGGCATCAAAATCTACAACTTGGCCAATTCTTATCGCTACCAAAGTTTAGGCTATTACGTCTCGCTGTTAGCGGAAGCACGCGGCCATCGCCCGATGCCAAACATCACTGGCATCCAGGACTTGGTTGGCTCAACGGATGTCCGTTTGATCTCATCCGAGCTTGATGAGCTGATACAGCAATCGCTTGCACCGCTGACCGGAGAGACCTTCGAGCTGAGTGTTTACTTCGGCCGCAACCTAGCAAAACGCTACGATCGACTCTCGCGAGAACTCTTCAATACATTCCCCTGTCCACTGTTGCGATTTAACTTTGCCCGCCGTAAAGACAAATGGCGTTTGAAAAGAGGCGGGATTATCGGAGCCAAATCAATACCAAAAGCCCATTGGCCTTTCGTCGCCGAGCAGGCCGAACGGCATTTTGCCGGGCGAGGGGCTGCTAAATCAAAAAAGAATACGCTGCGATACGACTTGGCAATCTTGCACAACCCGCTCGAAAAAGAACTCGCACCGTCCGATGAAAAGGCACTCCACAAAATGCTCAAAGCGGCAAGTGCGGTGGGAATCCATGCTGAGCTACTCACACACGAAGATGCAGGTCGGCTGATGGAATTTGATGCGTTGTTTATTCGCGAAACAACAGCGGTGAACCACTACACCTATCGGCTTGCTCGTTGGGCCGAGCGTGAAGGCTTGGTCGTGATCGACGATCCCCAATCCATTATCCGTTGTACGAACAAGGTTTACTTGGCCGAAATTTTAGAGAAAGCCAAAATCGATACACCCAAAACGTTTGTGATTCATCGTGCGAACGCGGATAAAATTGTTTCCGAAATCGGTTTGCCTTGCGTCTTGAAACGCCCCGACAGTGCGTTTTCCAAAGGGGTGACCAAGGCTGAGACCGAAGCGGAATTGGCGGAGAAACTCGAGGAGATGTTCACTCATTCCGAACTGGTGATTGCGCAGCGATTTATGAAAACCGACTTCGATTGGCGGATCGGGGTGCTCGATGGACGTGCCTTTTTTGCCAGTAAATACCACATGGCACGCGGCCATTGGCAAATCGCTAAGTACGGAGAGGAGGGCAAGCAAACGTTTGGCCGAGCCGAGACGCTACCCGTTGAATTGGCTCCGCGAAAAGCAGTCAATATCGCCGTAAAAGCAGCCAACTTGATCGGCGATGGTCTCTATGGTGTCGACGTCAAAGAAAGCGATGGAAAGTTCTATGTTATCGAAGTCAATGACAACCCCAACCTCGATAGTGGGGTCGAAGATAGCGTGCTAAGAGAAGACCTATATCGCCGAATTATGGAATCCTTCCTAAGGCGAATTGAACGAAAGAAATCAGGTGAGGTGATTGGATGAGCAATGACCCTAAGCGTGAATTATTTGATCGTTTTGGTGTCGAACTCGAGTACATGTTGGTGGATCAAACCGATTTGTCGGTTCGGCCTTATGCCGACCAAGTTCTGCAATCGCTTCATGGAACTACCGATACGAACGAGTTCCCGTCCGATTTCACATCAGGAAAAACGACTTGGTCGAATGAGTTGGCCAGTCATGTGATTGAGTTGAAAAACACAGAACCGATCGGAAGCTTGATTCGATTGCCGTCTCTTTTTGAATCGGCAATACAACAAATACGGCCAACGCTCGATCAACGGAACTTGCGATTACTGCCGACCGCGATGCATCCGTGGATGGACCCCAAGACGGAAACGAAGCTTTGGCCGCATGAGTGTAGCGAGATTTACGAGAGCTATGACCGCATTTTTGATTGTCGATCTCATGGATGGGCGAACGTTCAAAGTGTGCATTTGAACTTGCCTTTTGATGGCGATGAACAATTCGAGCGTCTCCATGCTGCGGTGCGATTGGTGTTGCCGCTACTTCCTGGAATCGCCGCCAGTTCACCGGTCATCGACTCGCAGTTGGGTGATTGGCATTCGATGCGGATGAAGATGTATGTCGACCACTGCGCCCGAATCCCCGTAATGATGGGCGATGTCATTCCCGAAGCGATCTATGAGGAAGCCACCTATCGACGGCAGATTTTTGCGCCGATTGAAGCGGCGGTTCGACCGTTTGATCCCGAACATTTGATGCAGTGCGACTTTTTGAACGCTCGCGGTGCAATCGCCCGTTTTGACCGAGGGTCGATGGAATTGAGAGTGATGGATGTGCAAGAGTATCCGGCAGCGGACGTAGCGATCTGTGCAGCCGTCGTTGCGGTCATGAAGGCGATTTCCGCCCAGAGATGGAGCGGTTTGGAGCTGCAAAAGGCAATGCCGACGGAGAGATTGAAAGATCTACTGATTCGAATTTCAAGGCATGGCGAGCAAGCCGTGATTGAGGATGCCGAGTACCTAGAACACTTTGGCATTTCGGATCAACGTATCAAGACACAGGATCTTTGGTGGTACTTGGTCAAGACGCTTCGAGGTAACGATAAGGAACTCGACCGATTGATGACGCCCTTAAACATTGTGCTGGAACACGGTTCGTTGTCGACAAGAATTCGTCGAGCCCTCGGCCCCGTTTTTTCGCACGAGGAATTACACAACATCTACGACCAAATCGCCGATTGTCTAGCCGAATGTCAACCGTTTTTGGCTGAGTAACAGGTAGTGCGTGAAGCGACGACTTAGCCAATTACCGCGAATAGGGGACAAGGCTAGATTGCTGAAAGCTGGGATTGACACTTGTTGTGATGGTGTTGTTTTTGTTCCCGATAAACAGGCCAGAGGCCGACATATCTGTGCCATTGGGCTAGCGCCCTGCGGCTGATGCTTTTGGTAAACTCGTTGGGGAAGCATCGTTTCAAATGAGGGGGCAATCTGTCATGAATCATGACGATCCGATCGCGTTCTTCGTCACGTGGACGGTCTATGGAACTCATCTCCAAGGTGATTTTCGGGGCTGGCGGCGTCGGGACGCTGGCAACAAACTCCACAACCATTGCTCGCGGCGTGGCACGCCGATCGGCTGAAACATCCGATCGTTTTACTATCCGCATTGGTATCATCATCAGCAGACCACCGACGGGAGATCGAACGAGATAGGAGGTGACAAAGCCCGTCAACAACAACATCAGGCTAAAGAACAGCAGGGGTGCCACGCCAACGATGATTCGCAAGTCGTCCAACGTCAGGTCGCGTGTGGGTGGAATCGCAAGACTAGCGATCAACATAATCGCCGAAGCGATCGCCCAAACAGCAAGAAGTGCTACCACCGCAACGATGCACTTCGAGCCGACGACGTGCTGCCACTTAACCGGCAAAGTGCGCAGCCAGCGGAGTGTTCCAGCATCCTCTTCAGTTCCCACTAGTACCGCCGGAGCACCAATGGCGAACAAGTTTGGCATCACAATCCACAGCATCGCAAAAGGATCAATCACAAATCTGCCGTCGATGGACAAGGCGGCCACAGCGATCAGGTGAAAGCTGACGATCCCCACGAGGACGGCGAGAACTAGCGACTTGACTGTATTCGCATCCTTCCATAGCAAGCGAGCCAGTATTGCGTTTGACTCTGTCATGGTGTCACCTCGGTGGTCGGTCGGTGTGCTCGGTCGTCGCAGACCGCAACAAAAATCTCTTCCAACGTTGCCTGCGTGGCCGATAAATTGGTCACGCCACATTCGCTCCCATAACCACTTTGCCAATCGCCTGGTAAGTCTTGAACGACCCAGCGCATTTGGCGACCGCTTCTTAATTCAGTCAGCACCTTACCAGGTGGCAATTCGGCAACGGCATCACTGTCGTCCATCGTCGCGGTCACAATCCAGGTCGACGATTTGAGGGCATCAAGTGGCTCGACGATTTTCAAGTGTCCTTGGTGAATGATTCCCACCCAATCAGCCACCCGTTCGACTTCGCCGATTTGATGACTGCTAAGCAACACGGTCCTCCCCAGTGCCGCGCGATCGACCATCGACTCCAAGAAATGCCGACGGACCATCGGATCAAGCCCGCTGGTCGGTTCGTCCAAAATCAATAGTTCGGGGTCGTGGGCGATCGCCAAAGCTAAGGCTACCTTGGCGCGTTGCCCTTTACTTAGATTCTTCAGCCGTACATCGATCGGAACATCAAAGTCGGCGATCAGTTCGTGGTAGCGGTCCAAGAATCCGTCTTCGTAGAACGCCGACGTGAACCAACCGATCTCGGCGGGCAACATCCATTCATAAAGTGCCGGTGCATCGGAGACGTAGCCGATCGCTCGGCGAATCTCGAGACCCGCGAATTCACACGGGCAACCGAGTACCGACGCGTGCCCTGAATCTGGCTTCAGAAAGCCCGTCAAAATGCGGATTAGGGTTGTTTTGCCAGCACCATTTTCACCCAATAGTGCGAACACGACTCCGGCGGGTATATCGATCGAAACCCGATCGAGTGCGATGTTGTTGCCGAAACGTTTGGAGACGTGATCAAGAGAGATTACCGGTTGCATCGCCGTTTTCCTGATTGAAAAGAAGTTATTGGGTTGATCCGTTTTGGTTGGCCGATTCGGCTTGCCGACGAAGTTCTGCTTCAAAAAGTTCACGCAGATCCTCGGGTGTCATTCCTCCCGAGAGCGCATCGGAGAGAGCCCGACGGACGGCGTCGGCGACCAATGAATTGCGTGCCTTCGTGCAACGGGCGACCGAGTCACGGCGGACAATCATGCCGCGACCTCGCAGCGGTTCTAAAACCAGATCGGTTTGTAATTGCTGATAAGCGCGTGCGATCGTATTGGGATTGATCGCCAATTCGCCAGCCAATTGCCGCACGCTGGGCACCATTTGGCCACCAACCAAAACACCGTCGGCAACGGCTAATTTGACCTGACGAACGATTTGTTCGTAGATCGGGACGTCACCGCCGGGCTCGATAGAAAAGAACAAATTTCACCTCGACAATCGCGAGTTGGCGATTGAACCGACAAGCCGCTTCCCCAAACGCAGAGAGCGTACTGGTGTCATGGTACACCGTCTCACGCGGTGAGTCAAGAGGCGGTGGGGCTGCGTGTCAAAACGTTTTCGCTTCCCGGCAGCCAACGCATCCTTCTTCTCTTTCTTCGCAATGAATGCGGATAAAGGACCTTGATCCGCTTGATGAACGGCGTTTGAGAAGAGTCGATTGTGACCTGAGATCTTTAACTTAAGCTGTATGGATGCTTAGAATTTCCATCCCGCTTGGATGAACAGCCCGTCACTCAAGTCAATCTCATCTTCGCTCACTTCGTATTCGATCGAGCGATTGAAGCTATAGCCAGCTTCGGCGAAGACCCCTCGGTTACCTCGGCGGATTTCTTCGTAACCGAACAAAAATCTCAGGTCACTAATCGTCAGTTCATCATCGCTACCATCGTCACGACGAACGGCCCACGTATTGCCGCCAAGCGTTCCGCCAACGTAAGCCCAACCTTCGGCGTTGCCAGCATCTTTCCAAAGCCGATGTGACAAGCGAGGTCTTGGCAGGATGGCGTCCAATCGCCACCGAGGTGTCGGTGTCCAACTAAAACCAAAAGCGGGTAGCGGAGGAAGATCGGATCGGCCCAGATAGACGACACCGAGCGAAAGGCTTAAATCAGGACGCTTTTGCCAATTCCAAAGTGCTAACCCAAACAAGCGAAACGCGTTTTCGCTCGTTCGGAAATCGCTACGCACCGAGGGGGTTAGTATCAATGTATGGGAGAAGCGATCGGACCACTCTTTTCGATTCAAAAGGGTCACGCCTGTGTCATACAACGTCTCTGACGCATCGATTGTCTCTGGACCATCAAGTTGATCAACTCGAAAATAGGGACTGATGGCCAGGATATTATCGAGACTTCCAAGAGGGATACCAAAGGAGGCCCGAGCCTCTTGGTAGGTCAGATTTAGGCCACCCGCTTGGTTGCCAGTATCGCCAAGGTAACCACCATTCAGATCTGCTCCTTGATAGAAACTCTTGCGGAATCGATCAACCGGAATTTCATCAGCCAAGATCACCTGCGGCGGGCCTTGTCCATGGGGGCCATTGTGTTGGAAGACAATTGATGGTTCGCTTCCATGGTCCGTTTGCGGCGATGACTCGATGAGCAAGGGGACTTCGTTAGCCTTGGCCTGCCGAGCGAGCGGCAGCAAAGCGACAAGCGTCATCAGTCGAACGGTTACCGATAGGCGATTTCGCGGCAGCATGTCTGTCCTAATCCCTTCAACGGATAGCGTATCGGAAAACGAGTGTTCGGTATGGCGAGCGTTCTGGTTGCTCATCCCATGCAAGACGCCCTGAAGACTGGATACGCGTCCTCCCAAATTGGAATCGAGAAGAAATGCCAACGGTTCGCGTCTCATTGCCACCCAAAAGGCTCCTGCAAAATGGCAAAGAGTACGCAAACAAAAGCACCCGCACAAAAAATGCGGGCGATTTATCCGTGAAAGCCCCTTAATCAGTCAAATCGGCCTGTGGGGCGGCAATCTTGAAGGCGACCACTGAAATCGCGATGCTAGCAAGCAATTCGCAAAGATTCACTGTTTCTTTGCGTTACTAGGAGAGGAGGATCGCCCGCTATCTTCGACGCGGTTTTTGCCTTTTGACCGCGTGGGCAACGCCCGGCGAGTTTATCGCCACCAAGACTAGCAAAAAAACGTGCTCCACCGTCGTGCTCTCCGGGGGGCCAGTTGTAATCGCTAAATCATATCGAGATAGCGGTTGATAACATTTTCGAGCATTTCTTGGCGACCGCTGACGTTGGGTTCTGCGTCGCCTTTGCCGAGCATGTAGGCTTCGAGATCTTTGAAGTTGACCGTGCCTTTTTCAATCTTTTCGCCAATACCCGAGTCAAAACTGCTGTAGCGTTTTTCCACAAAACCGTCTAACGCTCGATCCGCACGTATCGCGGCGGCGATTTTTAAACCTTTTGCGAACGCGTCCATCCCGCCGATGTGGGCATGGAACAAATCGACAGGCTCAAAACTCTCTCGTCTCAACTTTGCGTCAAAGTTCACGCCGCCAGGTGCCAGACCGTACTTCAGCAGCATCAGCATCGTTTGAGTCGTCAGGTAATAATCGGTCGGAAATTGATCCGTATCCCAACCGAGTAGCATATCGCCCGTGTTTGCATCGATCGATCCGAGGGCTCCTTGCATTCCAGCACAGTCGAGTTCGTGCATCATCGTATGCCCCGCCAAGGTGGCATGGTTCGTCTCGATGTTGAGCTTGAAGTGATCCATTAAGTCATAGGTTCGCAGGAAATTGAGGCAAGCGGCCACGTCCGAGTCGTATTGGTGCTTGGTCGGTTCCTTGGGTTTTGGCTCGATTAAAAATTGGCCTTTGAATCCAATCTCTTTTGCATAGTCGACGGCCATGTGAAAAAACGCACCGAGGTGATCGAGTTCGCGTTTCATGTCGGTGTTGTAAAGGTTTTGGTACCCTTCACGTCCCCCCCAAAAAACATAGTTCTCGCCACCGAGTCGGTGGGTGATTTCGAGTGCTTTTTTTACCTGAGCTGCGGCATAGGCATAGACGTCTGCGTTGCAAGTCGTCGCAGCACCGTGCATGTAGCGTGGGTGACTAAACATGTTCGCGGTTCCCCACAACAATTTAACCCCCGATCGCTTTTGCTCCGCTTCTAAAACGTCGGCAACTTTATCGAGATTCGCGTTGGTTTCGGATAGGTTTGAACCTTCGGGAGCCACGTCACGGTCATGAAAAGCATAGAAGGGAACGCCAAGTTTTTCGAAAAATTCGAATGCAACGGGGACTCGATTGCATGCGTTTTCAACCGATTCGCTGCCATCATCCCAGGGCCGCTGCATCGTCGGACCGCCAAATGGATCGGCTCCAGTCCCCCGAAACGAATGCCAATAGCAAACGGTAAAGCGAAGGTGCTCTTTCATCGATTTGCCTTCGACAACTTCCTCTGCGTTGTACCAGCGAAATGCCAATGGGTTATCGGACTGAGGACCTTCGTAAGCAATTTGAGGAATGTCGGGGAATCCAGCCATGGTGTTACAATACCTTGAGAGAGGGAGGAAAAAGTCTGAAATCAGTGCCAGGGGGCGTGCTCTAGTGTAGCGAGATTTAAACGCTCGTTGTAGACGCCGCAATGAATATGCCTAGGCTCGGTTGAACATCGGCATCAGGAGGATAGCGTTTTCCGGAGCCGGGCAAACATGTCGACAAACACCACAACCCGTACCGATGTTCTCGATGGCAATCGGTTTGCCGTCACGGAGCGAAATCCCAGCACGCTGCATGCAATCCCAGCACGCTGCATGCAATCCCAGCACGCTGCATGCAATCGTTGAGTACTTACCGAGCCAACTGGAATGGAGAGTCACCGTTGGTATCGGGGCTCTCGGGCTGATCGGGGCTCTCGGGCTGATCGGGGTTCTCGGGCTGATCGGGGTTCTCGGGCTGATGGTCTTTACGATCGCGATCAAAGCAGCGTTGCCAACGTTGAAGCCAGGCGGATGAACCCAGTCGCCCTTTCGGCGGTTGATGGAGATCTTGTTCAAGATCCGTTCAGTGAGGATCTTGAACAGGATCCACGACGGGTTGAGGATCATCCGATCGGATTACGGCGATCGCGACAGCAAGCGGGCGCGGATTCGGTTGCCATGTTCTTGAAGATTGCCTGAGGTCTTGTAGAGCTCGATCGCCTCTTCCTCGTCACCGAGTTGTTCGAGCGAACGACCGAGGTTGTATTGGGCCGACGGCACCCAGTGCGACAATTGGCCTTCATCGAGCACACGTTTTCTTAGCCAAGTGACGGCGTTGTCATAGCGAGCATCGTCGTACTGGATCAAGCTTACCCAATAGGTTGCGGTCCGTTTGCCGAACTGCATCATTTGCTGCGCAAATTGTAGCTGAGCATCGTAGACTTCGGGTGCAACGCCCAGTTGCCGGCGGACCCCATATTGTTTCTGCAGGTCGACGTCAATCCGCAAATCTTCAATTTCGAATTCGGGTGCTCTTTGGGCCAGATAGAGTGGGCGAGCGCCTTTCATGTCTTTGGATTCATCATTGTCAAACTGGCCATGTAAATGCCGCCAACGAGCCAGAGCAAATTCTTTGCTCGAGTCGGCTTCGCTTTCAAGAATCGCCCAAGAGGAATCGCGCCAAACCGACAGCATCGGATCTCGCTCAGCCGCTTTGGCTAACGCTTCTTGGTAGACATCCGCCAAGATCGGGACCGGCCAAAGACGCACGCCCGCAATCCCCACTGCTGCATCAAGTTGTTTGCTCGCGGCATCGACGTCCGTGAATAGATTCATTCGTCGCTCTCCGGCTAAACGGGATTGCAAGAGCTTCATGCGAGGGCTCAACGCGACTGGGGTGATATTAAGCATCGCCGTGTTTTGCTGAACATCCTGCTTGCTGAGCGGATAGTCAAAGAACCCTGGGATATTGAGCCGCCGCATGACCGAGGCGTCCGACCTAGCTTGCGCCAAAGTCGCAATTCCAATTTGATCGGGCCCCGGGACAAAAATTCCCAAGTTGGGCTCAAACAGATAGACGTCCTCGCCAATCAAGACACCGACGGCCCAAGGACGAAGTTCACCGGTGTCGGCGATTTGCAGAGAAAGAACAGCCGAAACGATACCGGCTTGGTTGCAAAGCTGGGTAAAGACACCAGCACGCTGCAGTCCATCACCGATTCCTCGCCACACGGTTTGAAAGTCGGTCTGCCGATAGCCGGGACCTTGGAATACCATTCCCAGTGGAAATGTTGGGGCTGAAATCCGACCGTCGGCTGACGCGAATGCTGGTTCAAGGGCGATGTTTCGAATCGTCCAATCGAACAGCCGAGTCGCAGTACGTAATCGAGTCGCATTGGCTTCTCCGAGCGTTTCCGTTTGATCCGCCAACCAATCGGCTAGCAACGGATCGTCGCTCGATGGTCGATCGATCCATTGCAAAATCGTACGAAACAGGTAGGCGTCTCGCAGATGATCGACGTCGGAGCGTATAAAACGCTTGTTGAATAGGACCCGATCGATCTCGTCGGGCGTGATATATTCGTTGACCGTCTTGAGGATAGCGGGTTTGCCGGAGGACGATCGATCGAATTCGGGCAGCGGATTTTGTTCGAGCCAGCGATTGAGGTGGTAGGTGATTTGACGACTCGCTTCGTCCGGGTTTAGTTCGATCAAACGAGTCAGCATCCGATGAACTTGGCCAAGGTGATCCTGCTTGGACTGCGATTGCAGCCGAGCTTGTCGGTCGGCCTCGATCTGGCCAATAATATCCTCGTTCTTGCCACACCCGGAGAAAACCAGTGTGCCAAAAAGCAGTAAACTCGTCAGCAGAACGCTAGTAATCAGCGTTAACCGATTGGAGGAACATGAGGTAGCGGTAGGAGTGGAAGCCATCGTAAGTCTGTGAGAATAAAAAGCGTGAACGCCGGTATTCGTAATTTCCTGCACGTATCCGTAGTGGATCTTGTCAAAGATCCCATCCACGTATCCGTAGTGGATCTTATCAAAGATCCCATCCACGTATCCGTAGTGGATCTTGTTAAAGATCCAATCCACGTATCCGTAGTGGATCTTGTCAAAGATCCCATCCACGTATCCGTAGTGGATCTTGTCAAAGATCCTATCCACGCATCCGTAGTGGATCTTATCAAAGATCCCATCCACGTATCCGTAGTGGATCTTGTCAAAGATCCCATCCACGTATCCGTAGTGGATCTTATCTAAAGATCCCATCCACGTATCCGTAGTGGATCTTGTTAAAGATCCTATCCCGAGTAGCTCTCCAGCGAGATTCACAGCGCAGGCCGTGTCACTCACCCAAGTGATCGGACCGTCGCGTGTAGCTGCAACAGCTTGTCGATCATCGATTCGAAGGCCGCCAGCGGAATCATGTTGGCCCCATCACTTGGAGAAGTGTCGGGATCGGGGTGAGTTTCGAAAAACAGCGCATCGGTACCCATTGATACGGCAGCGCGGGCCAATGGTTCAACCATTTCGCGATTTCCGCCTGTCGCACCGCCGAGCCCACCCGGTCGCTGGACGCTATGGGTCGCATCGAACACGACCGGAACGCCAAAAGAACGCATGATTGGAAGCGACTGCATGTCATTGACTAGACGTCCGTAGCCAAAAAACGTCCCGCGTTCGCAAAGCATCACGCCGCCATCACCACTGGCTCGAGCCTTCTCGACGACAAATCGCATGTCTTCGGGAGCCATGAATTGTCCTTTCTTTATATTCACTGGCTTGCCCGTTTTTGCGGCAGCGACAACCAAATCGGTTTGCCGAGCCAAAAAAGCGGGAATTTGAAGCAGTGAACAGACCTGCGACACAGGGTCGCAATGCTCCGGCAAATGCACGTCGGTAGTAACCGGCAAACCACTGTGACGGTGAACCTGTTCCAATAGTCGCAGCCCCTCGTCGATGCCTGGACCGCGGCGAGCATCAACACTGGTGCGATTCGCCTTGTCGAACGATGCTTTAAAGACAACGTTTACGTCTTTTCGCTCGTTGATTTTGGTTAGCAGGTCGGCGATTTCAAACGCCAATTCCTGGGTTTGCAGCACACAAGGCCCCGCGATCAACATCAGTGGCTCGGAGCCACCGCATCGGTAGTCGGCCACACGGACCGGTGTGATGGAGGGCGATTCGTCATCTCGAGTCGATTGATTCATGCACGTTTGTTGATTTCGGAGTGCTGCGGGGGTGGCTCAGAAGGCCATTTAATCAGGAAAACACTTCGAAAACAAGCCGATCGGCGGAAGTGCAAAATAGCGTTCATCGCTTTCTCGGCTCGTTAAATTTCGGGATTATCATTTCGGGGTTATCAAGGTGTCTGCCGTTCATCCGCAATCGTTTCAGCTTGCTTCCGAACCGTTTCCGTTGCCAAAAGTTGCAAGTCAGGCGGATAGCTGTGCTGGCGGACGATATTTCGATTTCGCGAAGCCAAAAAATTTCGCGAAGCCAGAAAATAGCAGATTCTGTTGTTTTTATTCCATTCATCAACAAACGTTTTGGCCACGAATCGCACGAATCGCACGAATCGCACGAAATGACGCGAATGATAGAAAACGGATTCGTGTAATTCGTGTAATTCGTGGCGGAAAAAAACGATGGATTCTTCGCAGGCTTGAACTCCACGACTTCGTTTTCAGGGGGCATCACCAGCAGTGATTTGAGCTTGGCGGTAGGATTGGCTTGGCGGTAGGGTTGGCTTGGCGGTAGGGTTGAAGGTGCGATTCATCGTCAACGCGAACCTGCCCAGACATCCGTATCGGAAGCAGCGTGTCGCGGAGCTTTTTGAGGGTGCGTCCGGGCTGCTGAGCTGCTGAAATGAATAAAAAATCGCTATTGCGTTGAGAATTAAACCCTTCTACCCTGCCAACTGTTTTCGGTAGATGTTACCCGACCGTCCCTCGTAAAAACCGATGAATTTGCCATGGAAGGCTATCCTTGCGGCGGCTTCAATGCCCCTTCTTTATCTCTGTTGCTGTGTACCAACATGCGATCGACGTCGATCAAATGTTTAACGCTGGCGTTTCTCGGCTTGCTTTTCGGTCCTCTGGTTTCAGCCGTCTCGGCGGATGAAGCCCAATGGATTTGGGGAGCCAATACAACGCCTCAGACTGAAATCCCCGTTGGCGAAACGTGCTTCTTTCGAAAGCCGCTTAACCTAAAAGTTCGCGCGGAAGGGCATATCGAAATTGCCGCCGACGATGAATACGAACTGTATGTCAACGGAAACCAAATTGGGTCGGGTCAATCATCGCGGCAAATGGACGATTACGACATTACCGATTATTTGGCAATTGGACGAAACACCGTCGCCGTTCGCGTTCGCAATACCCACGGCAACAAAGCCGCCTTGGTAGCCCGTGTCTCGGTGTTACCCGACGGCAGCGACCAATGGTACACCTTCAGCAGCGATCCCTCTTGGAAAGTAAGCAATGAAGAGGATTCGATGTGGCAAACGTCGCTCTACAACGATCATTTGTGGGGCACTGCGTCATCGTTTGGTGTGTTGGGCGATACCGCTCCTTGGGATGTTGACGAGAATGTGGAAGTGGCAACGCAGACGGACCAACGCGAACGATTCCAAATCCAAAAGGGATTCGGTGTCCAACGTGTCTTGAAAGACGAGCAGATTGGCTCTGTGATAGCAATGGCGTTCAACGAATTTGGGCATATCATCTTGTCGCAAGAGAACGGGCCACTACTTCTGGTCTTTGATCGCGACGAAGATGGCGTTCCTGAGAAAGTCAAGACGTATTGTGATAAGGTTAAATCATGCCAAGGAATTTTGGCGCTCAATGGCGAGGTCTTTGTGACGGGTGAAGGCCCCGAAGGGTTGGCCTTGTATCGTCTATCGGATAACGACCGTAACGGATCGCTCGAAAAAGTCAAAGCGATCGTGAAGTTCAAAGGGAATGCAGGTGAGTATGGTCCCCACGGTTTAACGCTCGGTCCCGATGGCATGATCTACGTCGTCTTGGGCAACCAAGTCGAAGCGATGGGCAAGAGCGGTCCAGCGGAAACCTACCGCGATTTTTATGAGGGCGACCTACTGCCTCGATACGACGATCCAACGGGTCAAGAAGCGAATGCCAAAGCACCAGGCGGTACGATCATCCGTACCGACATCGATGGATCCGTCGTCGAGCGGGTCGCAGGTGGTATTCGCAATGCTTACGATTTGGCGTTTCATTCGTCGGGCCGATTGATGATCCACGATTCCGATATGGAATCGGATATCGGCACGCCATGGTATCGTCCGACCGCCATCTTTGACGTTACGGAAGGTGCTGAGTTTGGGTGGCGTGGTGGATGGTCGAAGTGGCCCGAACACTATTTCGATCGATTGCCGAACTTGCTCGACACCGGTCGTGGTAGTCCAACGGGAGCGGCTTGCTATGACCATTACATGTTTCCGGTCCGCTACCAAAACACCATGTTCTTTGCCGATTGGGCAAATGGCCGTATCTTGAATGTACGGCTAAAAGAACGTGGTGCCGGATTCATTGCCGACAGTGAAGTGTTTTTAAAGGGACAACCACTGAATGTCACGGATATGGAAGTCGGCCCCGATGGAGCGTTGTACTTTAGTACCGGTGGCCGCGGTACCTCGGGCGGCGTTTACCGGGTCGTTTACAAGGGCGAGATCCCCGATCGAATGAAAAATCTCGGCACCGGTATCGCGGCAGCCGTTCGCCAACCACAAGTCGGTTCGGCTTGGACACGGCAAGAGGTGGCATCGATTAAACGAGAACTTGGCGATCAATGGGGACAATTGGTTGCCGGCGTTGCGTATAGTGACGATAACCCGCCTCATTACCGTACCCGCGCACTCGACTTAATGGAATTGTTTGGACCGGTTCCTAGCGAGGAATTGCTGCATGAGCTTAGCCGTGCTGCGAACGAGGCCGTGCGAGCGAGAGCCGCAATCGCGATGGGGATTCACCCAGGTCCCAATACCGCGCAACGGTTGACCGAGATGTTGACTGACCAAGACCCCAAGGTTCAGCGGGCGGTATGCGAAGCAATGTTACGCAGTGGCAATGTTCCCGATAGCGTCGATCCAGTATTGGAACTGCTCTCATCCGACGATCGGATCTTGTCGTTTACTGCTCGACGAGTCCTCGAGCGGATGCATCTGCACCTTTGGCGTGATGAGGTGCTACGAACCAACGACACGCGAATTGCTTTACAAGGCATGTTGGCGTTGATGAATGCCGACCCCACCGAAGCTAACGCGATGTTGGTGCTGGCGAAAACCAGTGAAATGATGACCGACTTTTTGAGCGACGCTGACTTTGTCGATACGCTTCGCGTTTGCCAAGTCGCTTTGCATCGTGGCAAGATTGATCCCGCCAAGGTCAAACCTTTGGCGTCTCAAATCGCCGAAGAGTTTCCTGCAGGTGAAAACCGGATGAACCATCAATTGATTCGTTTGGCAGCCTACTTGCAAGCCAACCAACTCGCCGATCGGGCACTCGACTTCATTGAGTCCGATGCATCGGTTGCTGACCGGTCTCTGGTGGCGATGTGTTTGCAATTTTTTGAAAACGACTGGAACGCGGAACAGCGTTTCCGAATTTTGAAGTATTACGAGAACACGGCGAATGCGTCTGCCGAAGGTGCGTTACCGTTGTACTTGGCCGATGTGACTCGCGATTTTGCGAAGTCATTGTCCGATGACGATGTGCGAGCGATTTTGGAGCAAGGGTCCGTTTGGCGAAATGCTGCCTTGGCTGCCATCTACAAGTTACCTCGTCCTGTCGATGCTGATACCGCAGCGTTGTTGATTGAGTTGGACGAAAAACTCGTCGACGACCCAACCAATAGCGACGTGGAACGGCGACTCCGAACAGGTATCACGGCTATGTTGTCGACATCGACCGAGAAGACGTCCGCCGAATACTTGCGATCGGGTTGGCGAAGTGAACCAGAACGTCGGCAGATTATTGCAATGGCTTTGGCGCAGCAACCCGACGGCGAGAATTGGGATTATTTAGTTCGCAGCCTAAACATTCTTGAGGGTGATGCAGCCGACGAGGTGGTGAAGGCCCTCAAGACGGTTTCCATTGCAACGGATGATCCGATGGCGATTCGGCAGCTGATTCTGCTAGGTCTCCGCGCCGAAGCAAACGGCAAGTCGTTTGAAGGTGTTGAACAATTGCTTGAGCATTGGACCGGTCTGCAGCGACCGAGTGATGCCAAAATATCGATGGCTCCTTGGCAAAAGTGGTACGCGAAAACCTATCCCGATCGCCCGGTTGCGGATCTTCCCAACACCGACGAATCTCGCTGGGACTTGGACCACTTGGTTGCCTACCTGGAAAGTGATCGTGGTCGCCAAGGGGATCCGACCAATGGTCTTGCGATCTTTAACAAAGCAAACTGTAGCCAGTGCCACCGCAGTGGACGCGAAGGCAATTCAATTGGCCCAAATTTGACCGCGATTGGGCGGCGTTATACCAAACGTGAGATCGTCGAATCGATCTTGTATCCCGGACATCTGGTGCCTGAGAAATTCTCAAGCAAGAAAGTAAAGATGCTTGATGGAAGCTCTTACATCGGAATCGTGACGACCGATGCAGATGGCACCGTGCTTATCCGTGACAGCAACAATCGAGTCGCTCGAGCCGAAGAACGGCAAGTCGATCAAGTGTTGCCAAGCAACTCGAGTATTATGCCGACCGGGTTACTCGACGAGTTGAGCACTCAAGAAATTAGCGACTTGATGAGCTTTCTCGGCGTCGTTCCTACATCGGAAGTTGCCGCCAAGGGGTCAACCACCCGGAAGTAATGGAGGCCGCAAGACGACTTCACCACCGTGTCGCTCCGTTCGGAGAGCAGAGCGACAAACGTCGCCAAGACTTTTGACGATTTCTATCGGTACAAAGCTTGGATGGCGATTTGACTCCACGTTTCAAGACGTTCCATGTCGGCTCTGAGTTCGTCAATGCTAACGAAACCGCCATCGGCTAAGTCGGCTTCATTACTCTTGACGTCAGGTGTCGAGAGTACGAAGCGATGGACCACGCCGAGATGAACCTTGCCGACATCGTTCGATGGATCATAAAGCAATCCTTCGGTGGTTTCGTGGTACGAAGATTTGAGCTGGATCTCTTCAGCAATTTCGCGGTGCATTCCGGTTGTGTAGGCGTCGGCACCCATGGCGGCATCCTCGTCGCTGATATGACCGCCGATACCGACGCTGCGTTTGGCGTGTAGCCGTTTTTCTCCCCCGCCACCTCCACGAGTATACGTGAATAGCTTGATCATCCCATTGGGATCGGTCCACTCCAATAGGACATACGGAATCAACTGTTTGAACCCCGGATCGATTTCCATTGCCGATCGCGGCCGGAACGACAATTGGTCGCTGGCCAATATAGGCTTCAGGAATCGGTCAACATCCGATTCAAAGCCATCAATCGTCCCGATCGACAGAATGAATGATTCAGGAATGACAAGAATTTGTTCTTCAGTAGGCATGGACACGGATAACTTGGGTGAAGGGATAAGGTGGTCAATAGTTGCGTAGCGATGTCAGCACGAGCCCCAAAGCAATCGTTCGACGAACGAAACAAGCCAGTGTTCCAAGTGCCGAGAGGGGTGACAGGTTTCGGCCTGATGTTCCTGTCATTCCAATTAGGATGAACAGCGAAACGTTCACCGTAACCCCGGGGCTGCTTCCCTCGGAGTTCTGAAGCCTCCCCGCAGTCGATGCCCATCGTGCCGTCGAAGCCAAAACGCAACATCAAAAAACTTACGCTCTATGCGAGTGCTTCAACGAAATTCGATGTTAGGATTAGCCGCTGGGCATTAGCTTAACGACGTTAAGAATCTTTTGAAAGCGGCGAGCATCTGTTCGACCGAGCACTCGTGTTTTGTCACAACGGAGAACGAGGGTAAGCATCTTTCGTGGCTGTGGCTTCCAGCCGCAGCTTGCTGGGGCAAGATGCCCCAGCCACTGTGTTTTTCGTGGCAGTGGCTTCCAGCCGCAGCTTGCTGGGGCAAGATGCCCCAGCCACTGTGTTTTCGTGGCAGTGGCTTCCAGCCGCAGCTTGCTGGGGCAAGATGCCCCAGCCACTGTGTTTTCGTGGCAGTGGCTTCCAGCCGCAGCTTGCTGGGGCAAGATGCCCCAGCCACTGTGTTTTTCGTGGCAGTGGCTTCCAGCCGCAGCTTGCTGGGTCAAGATGCCCCAGCCACTGTGTTTTTCGTGGCAGTGGCTTCCAGCCGCAGCTTGCTGGGTCAAGATGCCCCAGCCACTGTGTTTTTCGTGGCAGTGGCTTCCAGCCGCAGCTTGCTGGGGCAAGATGCCCCAGCCACTGTGTTTTTCGTGGCAGTGGCTTCCAGCCGCAGCTTACGGTGGCAAGATGCCCCAGCCACTGTGTTGCCAAGTTTAAAATCAAGTGGTGAAAAAGCATTCGCATTGTGCGAATGAGTCCGGTTGTGCTGGTTTTCAGGGGGGGGACGTATGGCATCGGCTCCGGAATCCGAAAAGCAAGCTCGGAATTGTGTTCGTATGTGAGCTAAGTTTTCCTCGTCCTTTCAAATAAGTGTCTGTTTTCTCTGTTCTTTTTGGAACGGCTTCATGCAAGTTCTTTCGCCCTCTTTCCAATGTCTGGCTCAGTCGAGCAACACGGCCGCGGTGGACTTGCTCCTATCGATGATAACGGATTCGGATGCTGTCATTCGCGTATCCGTAATGGGTGCATTGCTCGAGCGTCAAGAAAAACGCTGTTGCGAGGCTGTGTTGGCGGCCTGGGATTCGTTGGATTTGGATTGTCGCAGGATCCTCCGCAAGCGAAAGCAATGGTTGGAACCGGCCGTTGAGCGGGCGCTCAAGGGGCGGGGAAAGGACTTGCCTTTGGCCATTTCAGCGACCGAGTCGCTAGGGCTCCATTCGGTCGTTCACTTATTGGTTCCGATTATTGAAACGCATCCATCGGAACTTATTCGCGAATCCGCCAGTAAAACGCTACTGGAATTGGTCCATCAACTCGGACGCGAAGCGCGAGTGGGACGCATGAATTCAAAGATTCGCCCAGCCTTGGTCGCGGCGCTTGCCGATTCATGTAAGCGGTACGATAAGCACCGAAACGCCGAATTGGTCGATGCGTTCTTGACTCTATGTACCTGGGACGATGCTGAGTTGAGAGACCTGATATCAGCAAAATCTACCAGTGCCAAGTTGATTGGCGAAAGGCTGCAAACGACCGAGCGAGTTGCGATCGTTGAATTGCTAACGGGATTTATCCGCAAGCGGAATGTTCCATCCTATATTTTTAAAATCATGGCTCAGCGTGATGACGAAATCTATCGTGATGCGCTGCTGCGAACGATTGGCCGGGATCCCGCGTCGATCGTGCTCAGAAATTTGCAAGAAATGGGAATGCCCCGTTGCTGCGTTGGCGGAGCGGCATTGATGGATCGAGTCAGTCCCGATCATCGTGCGGCAGCGGTTCACGTTTACAACCGAACGCATACGAACCTGCTGGGATACCTGCGTTTGCTCGTCGCGGCGGTCGAACTCGGCGGTCCTGGATGTGACGCAGCGGTGATCGCTGGTCTCAATCGCTGCGCTGTTCCTTCCGCAAAAACTTGGCTGCGAGCGGCAATTATTCTCTCATCGGGAGATCGAGCTTCCATTGATTCCGATCCAGATAGTGACCTACTTGAACGTTTGATCCATCTCCTTGATCGAAGTAATACGGGATTAGCACGAGCGGTTCGCCGCGTCCTTGAACCTTTGCACGCCCAACCGATGCTTGAGCGTTTGCAAGGCTTACCAGTCGATCACCGCCGAGCGATGGGACGCATCGTGATGATGGTCGACGGAGATGCGATTGGAAAAATTCGTGACGGGCTTCGTCATCCCGTGTTAAAGAAACGATTGGCAGCCATCTCGGCTGCAGATGCTTTGGCCACCGTCGACTTGTTAGGTGATGCCTTCGAGCGAATTGCTCGCGAAGATCATCAAGACGCTCGCGTCTTGGCATGTCAAGTCATGGCGAATGCGGAGAGCCGTGTGTCGCTTCAGCTACTCAATGAAATGGCGAATCTGCCACCGTGTCCCGTTCGAGACGCAGCAATCGAAGCGATCGAAAAACGCTTAACCACCCTGCAAAAGTAGCTTCTACTGTTCCTTCACTTCATGCTTAAACCTTCATGCCTAAACTATGATCTTTGCATTCACAATCGTTGCGGAAACACGGATGGCTGAAATCAGCATGCAATTCCGAGAAAACGCTACCAGCGTAGCGCCGTCTTACCTTTGGATGATCGCGGTCGCTGTGCTAATCGGGGTGGGCATCGGAGGCTATCGTTTCTACATTGAGAACAAGCGGCGGCAGTATTGCCCGAAAAGCCTTTTGGCCGAATTGTGTGATGCCAACCAAATCAACCGAGCTGGCAAGAAGATGCTGCACCTCATTGCATCGAACGCGGCTGTCGATCAGCCCGCCAGTCTACTGCTTAGCGAAGCCAGGTTCGACGCAGCGATGAAAAGTGCTGCGAACCGTGCTCCGCTAACTCCCGAACAGGTCAAAATGCTATGCATGATCCGTCGAAGGGTGTTTGCCATCCAACAACCGCCTCTAACGAATCTCTAGTCCGTGCTGATCGTGACTTCGAATCCGAGGTCCTCGATCATTTGACGATCCGCATCAGGGGCTTGCCCTTTGGTCGTCAAGTAGTCACCGATGAACATGCTATTGGCAACGTACAAGCCGAGTGGTTGAAGTGATCTCAGATGGACCTCGCGTCCACCCGAGATTCGCAATTCACGGTCTGGAGCAACGAATCGGAACATGGCGAGTGCTTTCAAGCACTTGTTCGGCGTCAATGCGGCTTTGCCTTCAAACGGGGTGCCATCGATCGATTCGAGAAAGTTCAGTGGGATCGATTGGACGCCTAGCTCTCGCAGATCGAAGGCCATTGAAACGACATCTTCCGATCGTTCATCCATACCGATAATTCCACCGCTGCACATTTCCATGCCCGCTGCACGAACATGCTTGAGCGTTTGCACACGGTCGGCGTAGGTATGGGTCGTACAGACTTCGGCATAATGCGTTTCGCTCGTATTTAAGTTGTGATTCACGCGGTTCACTCCGCATGCCTTCAAGCGATCGGCTTGCTCTTTGTTGAGGAGTCCCAAGCAAGCACAGATATCGAGTCCATACTTTTCCTTGATCTCGGGAACGATCGCCTCGACCGCCGCCATTTCACGTTCATTGGGGCCACGTGCGGAAATGACCAAGCAGTAGGTCTTTGCTCCCTGTTCAGCCGCTTGCTCGGCGGCCTTCATCAAGTCGTCCCGCTTGAGCATGTTGTATTTTGGAACCGGAGCTTCGGAGACTTTCGATTGGCTGCAGTAATGGCAATCTTCGGGGCAAAGGCCGCTCTTGGCGCTCATCAGAAAATTCAGTTGAACGGTGCGGCCGAAGTGATGTTTTCGAATTTCAAAGCCAGCGGCTAAGATTGCGGGAACGTGTTCATCGGGTGCATCGAGAATCAGCAACGCTTCTTCGCGTGTGATCGATTGCCCGTTGAGGACATTGTTGGCGAGTTTTTGATAGGTGTCGATTCCGATTTGAGGCGCTGTCAGCGTCATGTTTATCTGCCTTGTGGCTCGGGTCGTTGGACATTTTCGGAGATAGCTTCGAGTGGCACAGGATCGTTTCGAAGCGAAATTCTTTGCAATTTAGCTCGGATTAGCTCGCGATGCCCCGTCACGAGACATCCAAATTGCGATACCATAGTGGACTTAACCAGCCAAATCAGCAAGCCGTCTTTCGATTGATTTTTTTCATGGGACTCTACTTTGTACGAATTGGATCGCTAGGGGACCTTTTTGTCGCCCAAGCCGATGCGGCATTTTGCCGCAATGATCGGGTGATTGCTCGTACCTATCGAGGAATCGAGCTGGCCCAAATTGTGTCACCCTGCCGATCGAGAGAAGCCGCGACGACGGTCCAAATCCTGCGAAAGACGACCCACCAGGACGAGCTTCTCTTGCGGCGTCTCGAGCGACACAAACGCGATGCGGTCGAAGCCTGCCAAGCGGCCCTGGCCGAGGCAGGATCGTCTGCGGTCCTCTTAGAAGTGGACCAGGTTTTTGATGGTGAGACGTTGGTCATGCACTTTCTTGGAAACGTGGATCCGGTAGCCGAACGGATCACCCGCGACGTTACCGAACGCTACGAATCGATCGTCCGAACCAAGCATTTTGCCAAACTGCTACGCGACGGATGTGGCCCCGACTGCGGTACAGAGAATGGAAGTGGATGTGGGACCGGTGGAGGGTGTGAGGGGTGTGCGTCAGCAGTCGGTTGTCTGGTAAAATCTGCGACCCCGTACCAGGACCGCGTCAACGAATTTTAATTGGGCACTGACCAACCAAGTCATTGTGTCGCAGACAACAAAGCTCGCTCGATACTCGCTTTGCGCTCATCATCCAGGATTTTATTGCCTTCCCGATCGGAGATGTAGAACACGTCGGCTACTTGGTCCAAGTGCGTATCGATCTTGGCAAAGTGCAACACAACCTCGGATGCGACAAATGCTGATGCGACACGATAGAGCAAGCCCACTTCGTCATAGGCAAAGAACGAGACAATTGTGAATCGGTCAACCGTGTCGTTGTCAAAGGTGACCTTGGTCGGCAAAACGTTGACCTCTTGGCTTTCGAATACCTTGTTCGACCATTTTCGTTTCTGCGAAGGCATCGGCTGATCGGGAGAATCGAGCAAGTCGCAGACCCTTTGGCAAATCTCCATAATTCGGCTCGTGGGGGGGCAATCGGGATGGTCGGGATCGTTCACCCAAAAATCATCCCAAGCAATTTCATCCCCCACGGTTTCAATTTGGGCCCGCAAAATGGATAAACCTGCTGTCGTAAACGCTCCCGTCGCACGTGCAAATGTACCGATCGATTGTTTCGGTTCTTTGCGAACCACGGTATAGCGCACCGCAGATAAAGAGGGGTCGTATTGCGCCAGACAAATCGATCCAGGATGATTGTCTAGTTTCTCAGCAATCAAACGAAGTTGTTCTGATAACTGCTCGGGCTCACTACGCGTCATCAATGACAAAGGCATGTTGTTAAGCAAGTCAAAGCAAGACGCCGGAGCATTTTTCGCCTTGAGGCGTTCATACACGCTCGATTGTATTTTTTCAATCTCAGGATCGTCTTCACTACCCGGCAAATTGCCCGTATCAAAATAACGCCGAGTCCGCCGATACAAGTCTTCGATAAGGCTACTTTTCCAATCCGTTAGAACATCCGGTCCAACCGCTTGCAAATCGGCAACTGCATGAACGATCAATAGCTCTAAGCGACGAATCGATCCCACTTCGGCCGCAAACGCCAAGACAATTTGAGGATCGCTCAGGTCATGCCTGAACGCAGCAACGTTGACGATCAAGTGCTTGAGAACCAGCCAATGCAATGTTTCGGTCGAGGCGGGATCGAGTCCGAGTCGCTTGGCGGTCTCCAACGCGATGCGAGCGCCAACGACGCAATGGTCTTCATCGTAGCCTTTGCCGATATCGTGAATCAGCAGGGCGAGGTGCAGTAGTCCCTTGTCATTCAAGCGTCGGTATCGATTCCCCATTGGCGACGGGTCATCATTCAGGTCCGTTGCTGCTTCCACCGCACGGATACAATGGATATCGACGGTGTACTTATGGTAGGCATTGAATTGAAGTAACCCACGCGTCCGTTTGAAGGCGGGAATGAATTGTTCGATGATTCTCAGTTCGTGTAACCGGCGAAGCAATTCCGCTAAATGACCGGGTTGGGACAATAGCGATAGAAACGCGCCAATCGATTCGGCGTCCGGAAGCGACTGAGGCCGTTCCTGCATCGCCAACCGAATCGCTTGCCACGTTTGATGAGAAATCCGTCGCCGATGCTGATTCGCCAAGAACATCAAGCGAAGGACATCAGGAAGACTCGAAGAAAACTTGGCGAGCGCTTTGGTTGGAACCCAAATATGATTGCGTCCCATTCGGATGTTTTCCGAGATTTTTCGAGACAGGGAACGCTCGAGTACGTGGTGGAGCATCGGTTGAGTACGCGCATCGTCGGCAAAGAATCCAGACGCATAGCGGACGTTTCGCGTATTGTCGAAATAGTCCTGCATGAACTGCTCGACGGGCAACTTACCCTCTTCGCCGGGGTAGCCCCACGCTTTGGCAATATCCAATTGCATGGTACGATCAAGAACGTCTTGGCTCTTTTTTTCACGAAAATGAATTTCGTTGCGAACCCTCAAAAGAAATTCCGCTGCCCGCCTGAGAACCCGATAATCTTCCTCGGGAAGACCACCTAATTTTACGAGCCTTTCCAGGTCCGTTTCTCCATAAAGAGCAAACCCAATCCAGCGGATGAGTTGAATGTCTCGTAACCCACCACGCGATCGTTTCACATTGGGCCGAAGCAGGTAGTTGGTGTCGCCCCATTTTTTGCGTTCTTCCCTTCTTGCAGCGATCACATCCGCGATCACACGCTTTTCGCGTCGCATCGCTCCGCGGCGAAGGGCATGAAAGTAAACGCTGTAAAGCTGCAAGCTACCGGCAAGCAAACGCGATTCGGTTAGTGAGGAATAGATGACCGGATCGGCCCAAGCTAGCGAACATGCTTCCTTGGGTAGCCGAATGGAGAATCCCGTTTGGATACCGGAATCGACCAGATTTCGAGTCAGACTTGCAGCAACCTTGTTTGCCAATGGTTCCGATTGCCGGGTGGTCAAGAGCATCAAATCGGCGTCGGAATAGGGGGCGAGGTCTCGACGACCAAAACCGCCGTGGGCGACAAGCGCGATCCCGCCAATCGCACTATCGTTCGCGAATTCTTCGGTCGCGTCGTTCCAAACATCCAAGACAATATCGTCGTACAGGTCGGCCAAACGCGCCGAAACCAGAATGCCTTGAGACCCCGAATCATGCTGCGCCTTTGCTTTTGCGCGACCATCCGAAAGCCGATCACGGCAACGGAGGACGACATCGCGAAGAAAGGTGCTTTGGGACATTCTAGATGGCGTCTTCGCCACGCTCGCCCGTTCGAATGCGAATCGAATCTTCTAAGTTCGTCACGAAAATCTTGCCGTCACCGATTTGGCCCGTCTGAGCCGTTTGCAAAATCGTGTCGATGACCGTCTGCAGATTATCGTCCGCACAAATCACTTCAATCTTGACTTTGGGCACAAAATCGATCGCATATTCCGTACCACGATAGATCTCGGTATGGCCTTTCTGGCGTCCAAACCCGCGAACTTCGCTTACTGTCATGCCGTGAATGCCTTGGTCGGTTAAAGCGTTTTTCACGTCTTCTAGTTTAAAGTGACGGACAATGGCTTCAATTTTCTTCATTATGCTTGCCTCTTTTGCTTGGCGAGATGGGATTTTCTATAGCAATCCGTGTCATTGTACACGCGTCATCACGCGTCACCAGCGGTCAGGAGGACCGAGAAAGTAGAAAATTGCTGAGCAGGCCTGGACCGCAAAAAATCCTAGGCATTTCAATAGGAGTGAGCGGTTTCCTCATTCATTGAATCTGTCAAACCACTCGTATATCTATGTCTATCTATGGCTGTTGTTTTTGCCGCCCTTCGTAACGGCCTACGGTCTAATTCGTAACAGCCTACGGTAGAACCTGATGCCAAGCAAACCGATCTTTCAGTTGCCTGTCTCACCATAAAGGTCAATGAGCGATTCGGGGACGCGCTGCAAACGTCCGCTGCGGTCGACAACCGCCAACGTGACGATCGCATCGACAATCGAATCGGTGCCTCGCGTGATCTTGTAATGATGGATGATTTTCGCAGCCGTCACCTTGTCAATTCGTGTCGTGACTTGGATCAAGTCGTCATACATCGCTGGTTTGCGGTAACGACAATCGACACGGACCACCACGACCAATTGACCAGCGGCCTCCATGTCGCGATAGCATCCGCCCGCGGATCGTAACAACTCCGTGCGTCCGATTTCAAAGTAACGCAAGTAATTGGAGTGATGAACGAACCCCATCGGGTCGGCTTCGTCGTATCGAACTCGCAGTTCGATGGTTTGCTCTCGCATTGAATTAGCCCAAGCGACCTATGCTCTTGTTTCGTTGCTTCTCTTATTTCGTAGCTGCTTTTCTTTCTTCGGCAGCTTCTCGGTGCTGCTCAGCAATCTCTTTCTCACCGATGGAGTCGTAGCATTTGGCAAGGGCAGCGTGAGCATTGGCGGCTAGAGTGTCAACCGCCAAGGCGCGTTCTAAATCGGGAATTGCTTCATCGTAGCGTTCAAGTTTGACCAGGATTTGGCCACGAGTCTCGAAAAAGTGGGGCGACGCGTTCGGTGTGTTTTCGATCGCTGAGTTCGAGATTTTTAAAGCTCTCTCCATATCGGCGTCTTCGCGAGTGGCCATGGCAACAGCTAAGTTGTTCAAAATCGCTCCGCTGCGTGGCAGCATTTCGACGGCTAATGACAAGTGCCGCTCTGCCGTCTCGTTGTCACCATTCACTAATGCGGCCGTGCCTCGAATAAAGTGCGCAATCCCTGGTGATGTGCCTTTAACCAACGCTTCTCGGATCAAATTTATTTCTTCGCTATCCTGCGTCGCTGCTTTCAGCACACGATCGACGACGAGGGTGAGAACACGAGGATTGTTTGGAGCGAACTGTAGGGCCATCTGCAGCATCTGCAGCGACTTTAGCCCGTCATCGTCATCTCTTGATGCGTTTGGATTCTCTTCGATGTAGGTCACCCAAGCAACAATTGCGTCGCCCAATGCGATGCGAAGCATTTGTGCGTCCTCGGGTGTCTTGGCACGTTTCAGAGCGAGCGACAATGTATCAACGCACTCCTTGTGGCGATTGAGAAACAATAGGTTTTGGGCGGCTGCTAAACCGATACGGGCGTTCGTCGGTTCTTCCTCGTATAACTTGTTTACCGCCGACAGTGTTTGTTCGGCCAATCGCGATGAGACGCCTTCTTGCCCTGCGTTCTTTGCGATTGCAGCAGCACGCAAACCTTGCATTGGTTGAACGGCCGCTAATTGTGCAAGGACTGGAATCGCCGCTTCTTCCTTGTGTGTTGCAATCAAATAGTCTGCATACAACCTTTTGACGCTGAAGTCTTTCGGATTTTCTTCGTGCAACAGCGTCAACAAGGCGCCTAGCTCGTCTTGCGCGGAAACTTCAAGCTCGTTCCAACTGCCGCCAACGTACTCGTTTTGCAGCAACCAACGCGCGGCGGGTTCATGCTTTCGTAAAGCCACAAGCCGACGCATCAATTCGGTCGTCTGCTCTTTCTTGTCCTGTTCTTGCATTGCCAGTCCAAGCCGAAACATCAACTGAGTATCATCGGGACGATCTTTGATTTGACGACGCAGAATGAGTTCAGCCGTCTCGAAATCATCTGCTTCCCAAGCTGTTCGGAATTGTTTGCCCATCAGATTACTGCGCCAACGATTACCGTCGGAATAAGCAATCACGCCCGTCACAAGCAGAACGAGAAGTAACAGTAATGCTGGAATCGCTTTGGGGGCGCTGTCCCAGGGGATCGATACTGCCCAAGCATGTACGAATTGAGCAAACCAACGGCCCCATTGGAGCGGGTTGAGGTAGCGTAAAGATGTCATCGTCTTACTCGTAGGGAACTAGTGATTGCTTCGCTTGAAATAAGAGGAAAGCGATCGATGGAAGGAAATTAGGAGGACCGCTCCGCGATTTTGTTATGCGCTGGTTTCTGTGACCGTGGCTATTGGCCACACTCGGTCTCGCACTGAGGCTGGAAGCCTCAGCGGAATCCTCTAAGGTTTTGCAGCCATCGGCTCGCTCAGAACAAGCTGCTCGCTGTCCGTTTGCCTGCTCGCTTCCAACATTGCGGTCGAGGAACCCGATGCTTTGCTGGCCATCGCGTCGGCGACATGCTGTCTGGATTTTTCAAAACCAATCTTCAGTTTGTCCAAGAGCTCGGGTTCTAATTTTCGTGGGGAAACAAACCAAAGTTGGACCATCACAAGCTCTTGTCGATCAACGACGCCATAGAGTTCCAACCGGCTGAGAAACCGTGCTCCATAGGCACCCAAATTGGATGGAGCTGGGCAGATCGTGCCATCCTTGAAGACAGCACCAAAAATCAAATAACCGTACGTTCCATTTTCTTGTTTGAATTTGCCGGTTACATACGATTCGTCAGCATTCGGTTCAGCCTCCATCGGAGCGGCGGTTTGATCGGATACCGCTGAGACGATGAAGTCAGCGTCATCGGTCGACAAAGGAGCGCAAACCTCCCGATCGATCAGCTTCCACTCCATGTTCTCGTAGCATACGCACAACTCATGCCACCCGGTATAGGTTTGGCTAATGACGAATTGGCCCTCGTTGTTGTCAAATTCATACGTCCAAACGTCTGAGTTTTTTCCGAGTTTGGGATCGGATCCACCCCGGCTAATCCGATGGTCTACGAAATTCAACGCACCTACTTCACCATCGAGCAATTGGCTGGTCGGTTCGTAGATCATAAAATCCTTCACCAAACTAGCCATCGGCGTTTCAATCGCGGCGTTCGAAGCGCGAATCGTTGCACCAATGGTCAAGACGGCTGCGATGCCCAACATCGATGCCCATACAACACGGTTTCGCAAGAAGGGTTCAAGTTTCTTGGAGCTAAAGACCCCCTGTTCGGTATCCCGGGTTTCCAAGCCAACCGCCTCTTGCGAATAAGCACCACGCGAATATTCGACGCGGGCATCGGAATCCGAAACGAAGTAATCCCAAACGCGAAGAAACGGGTTGGTCGACATGTCGTCGCCAAAGTCCGATGCGGGATGCAATATGGTGATGACAAGTTGGTCAAACGACAGCAATAAGAGGCCAGCGATCGCTAAGGCAATGTAGCCAATCATGTCGTGGGCCAGGCCATTGGCTAGATCCATTCCCCAAAAATACTCTGCAACCGCGACCGTTGTGACTCGAATCACGTTTCCAAAAATCGCTAATAGGAGTGAGATGAACACATAAAATGGCAGCAACCACAATCGCCGTCGGAAGTAGGCGATAATCACACTTGCCAGGAACGCAAGCGTGAATACCGACTGAACACCACTGCAAGCTTCGGCCACCAACAGCTCACGCCCAGCCAGTTGAATGATATTGCCCTGAACCGCGTGCGTCACACCGATCACATCGAGCAAAACACTGGCTAATTGAGTCGTCACGCCCTGCAACTGCTTGATCAATATCTGGTCTAAGCCGACCGGCAATCGAACCAGCATCAGCAGCGGGACCGATAACGCAAGCAGCGTTTCGTCGACCGTTCCCGCCTGTGAGCCAAAAAAGGCAATTCCTATCAACACAAAACCGACGGCTGCGAACCAAGTCGAGCTAAAGACCAAACTGGAGCAGATCAAGCCAGCGGCAGCCAACAAGACAATCCATAGCGACAATGATTGTGGCCCTCGAATCGGCGTTTCACGGTCAATCCGCGAATAGGCCAACGCACCGACGACAATAAAGACAAACGGAAAGTACTGGTAGTGCTCCAGTCGCCACATCCCAATAAAGTAGGGAACGAGCATCGGCAAAGAAACGAGTGCAAAAGCTCCCCAAAACCATACCCAGGGCGAAAACAGTTTTTTGAAACTATGTGAGGAATCCACGTCGGCGGTGGTCGCGGAGTCAGATAGCGTGCTAGGCATCGAAGTCATTCAGATTCAAGGGAAGGTCAACAAAGTGTATGGTTCCGTCTCCAAGTCACTAATGAATGTTAATTCGTAGGAAATGTCTGTTAGGGTGGATCGTGCCAATGAAGGTTCGTCGTTCATGGTTTCCTCCCAATGGATCTTTGACAAGACCCCCCCCAAGGTGAAATGTCTGCGAATCAGACGACTATCCGTCATCGAGCTGATTCGAGAAACAGAGTCAAACTCTTATTCATCGCCGCGAGAGACCTTTGCAGCGACTGGGCCGCGAGGTGCTCCAAACTGCCGTCCTTCGATAACGATGGGCTCGGCACTGGACCTGCCGTTTCGACGATAGTAAGTTCCTTTCTTGCGACGATGGTAGCGGTTTGTGTATCTGCCGTAACGATAGTACCCATAACCCTTGTAGCCATCGCTCGATCCGGATTCGTCCGAATTGTTGATTGCAATGCCCAGTATTCGAGCACCGACCGTCCGCAGAATATTTACGGATTCTCTCGCATTTGGCTTGCTCTTCCGACGCACACGAATCGTGAGGACCACTCCATCAACCATGCTGGCAGTAATGCTAGGGTCGGTTACGACCAACAAGGGGGGTGTATCGACGACAACATAGTCGTATTGTTCCCGAAGCATTTCAAGCAATTCGCCCATTTCGGGTAACGTCAAAGCTTCGGCGGGGTTCGCCGGGATGGGGCCACTCGGCATGATCCGCAGCGTTGCAACAGGCGTTTGGTGACTGGCGTCACTTGGATCACATTCGCCATTGAGAACGTTGGTCAATCCCAACTGATCTTGCATCGCGAAATTATCGGTCAATTGTGGACGGCGAAGGTCACAATCGATCGCGAGGACTCGTTTCCCGCTTTGCGCGATCGAGACGGCCAAGTTACCTGCGACGGTGGTCTTACCATCACCTGGTAATGGGCTCGTGACTTGGACCACTTTACCCCCTTGGATTCCTGCCAGATCAAAGAACAGTGCGGTTCGCATTGACCGGACCGCTTCGGCAGCAACCGAGGATGGATGGTGGAGCACCGCCAACGACGTGTCGAGATCCTTGTATGGATCCTCTTCGCCCTGTTTGATCCGTTTTGGACGGGCTTTGAAGAAGGGCACATGGGTCAGAACCGGTGCTCCCAACAACTCCTGGATCTCTTCAGGGTCTCGGAATGTATTGGCATTTTTCTCAAGAAGGATTGCCAAACCGGAGCCCATCGCCAAACCTAGGAAAACGCCGATACCGAGGCACTTGTAGATAATCGGGCTAATCAAGTAAGCCATGGAAGGCGCGGTCAGTTCGATGACGCGGGTTCCACCCCCCTCTTCGGTCAGTGAAACACGAGCCATTTGCTCTTCCAATTGGCTCATCAATTCATGGTTGCGTTCGATTTCTCGGAGCATCCCCGCGTCATCTTGCTCGAACTTCGCCAGCTTAATCGCTTCTTGCTTTTCTTCTTCAATCTGTTTTTCCAGTTGTCCAATCTGGTCTTCAACCAATTGAACCTCGGCTTTCGACGCCATCAGAATCGCATCGATTGCGGAACGGGCCTCGACTTTCGGGTCCGAAATCTCGATCGCATTCTCCTCGCGAATCGTCATGATTCGAGCAACCTGTTCGCGGACGATACGGCCAAGTTCTTCTTTCATCATCGACAATTCTTTGTCCAACTGGCGGACGGTCGGATGCTCGGCCCCAAACTCGCTGACCATCTTGTTGCGTTCGATCATTAGAGGAATCAACTGCTGGTCAATTTGCAATTGCATCAACTGATCATCTTCGCTCTCTAGATGTTGTGCGATTTTATCGGAGTCATAAGGCAAGGCGAGTCGAATGTTGAAAAGTTGGCCAATCACGTTGAGGGCAATACGTGGGTCTTCGGTCTGTTTGGCAATCGATTCGACGGACGCCAACAAGATTGCCTTTTGTCGCATTTGCTCGACCATCTCACTGCGGCGACCGACCAGGAACAATTGTCGTTCGCGGTGTGGGTTGATCGCGGAGCCGTCGGTGTTCCATACCAAAGGTGCATCACGGCGGAAATCGCGGTATTGGCGTTCCAATTCGGACATTTTTGGATGCAACTGCTCGATCGCGACCGAGATCAGACGCAATAAGTCGCCTCGCGAACTTCGGTGCCGTTCATTAAAGAATTTCTGCAACGCGTCACTAAACGATTTGACGGCCGCTTCGGCTAATTCAGGATCGGTGTGCTGGAACCGCAAAACGGCTACCAACGATTGAGCGGATCGGACGTCCGTGATTTCGGACTCCAACTCCAGCGATTCGCGAGACATCTTGATGAACTCACCTGGATTCCCCAGGAATTGCTCGTGGAACGGGACCATTCGTGGATCTTGAAATGCCATCGAGACCACTCGGTCACTGAATAGCTGGGACTCCAGTATCTCAATGCTCGGGACACCACCGACCAAATCACCGGTCGCGGAGTCTAAAATCGCGGGTTGATCCGATTCGACCATCAATCGAGTGGCGGATTCGAACGTTTCAGGCAACTTCAAAAAGATCAAAAAGCCGAGTACCGCACCAGCGATTCCAGCGAGCACGACTGCCCAGCGATATCGCCACAGGGCAGCCACTAGGTCGGGCGAACTCGAGCCGGCAGCAGGTTCTGCCATGGAAAACTCCGAAGCCCCATAAGATGGAGGCTGCGAAAACGCCGGGCCACGATCAGTCGTTAGATTCATAGCTTCGATAAGTCACGAGAGGGAAATGGGAGATCACAGCGCTCAAATTGCCTGTTCTGTATTTTTACCTACTAAGTCGTAGTCGTCCACGTCCAAATGTGAATTTCGACACGGTTCACTGCGGGAGACAACAACTTCGACTCGACAAAGCACGTTCAGCCGAGACGGTTTGGGTCCCTAAAACCCAACACGAAGTAGGTGATAACTAGTTTACCGGTTGCCCCTCGACTGGACTAGGAAAAGATACGGCAAAAATCAAGAATCGCCAGACTACCCGGACAAATCCCGCCTTTTCGTCATAACCCGCCTATTGTTTCACGCTTGCCTGGGGCGAGGGTGTTGACGCAGATGGTGTTGGCCGGATACCGACCGGTCGGATCGGTTGGGCGGCATGAAGAGCGGATCGAGGGCTTTGTCAGCGTTTGATTTTCGGCTTGGCAAAAGAGTGGCTGGGGCATCTTGCCCCGTAAGCTGCGCTGGAAGTCACTGCCACGAAAGATCCTTGCCCTCATTCTTCGTTGTGACAAAACGCTAGTTTCTGGCTGAACCAATCGGCGATTCAATGACCCAGCGTGCGGTTCGCTCTTCGCTCGGAAAACCTATCGATAGAATTTGATCATCGATCTTGATTTCGTAAGACTGCCCCGATGACTCTTTAGGAGGTAACGAGTATGAATCCACTTCGATCCGTTTGCCCGATCGGAATTTCGACCGGCGCAGCGCGGTTGCGAGTGGATCCCATTCATAGTCCATGCGATCATCCCCTGAATGAATCTGCATGGGGAACGTTCCCGCTTCGGCGACAATCTTATCAGCGATTCTAGCGTCTGCCCGGATTCGATCCGCTAGCCGCACCACGTTGCGGCGAACTTGGCTTGCTTCACCCGTTCGCGTTCCTAATTGTGTGACCGCTCGCAGGATCCCAGTCGCCATCATCGCGAACATTAAAAACATTGACATGACCGCCATCGTTTCCAATATCGTCATTCCCGAACGGGGGCGACCGCTTAAACCTCGATACTTATTCATCCGTATCCTCTGGGGTTTCTGGCTCGGATCGGTCCAGCACCCGCCGGTCCAATTCCCGCCGGTCCAATATCCAGCGATGCTGGGTTCGCGAGATGCGGTCGGAAATTCGGGTTGTCATGATCAGGTGGATTCCATTGCGATCCCCGACTTCGAACGGATACGATGTTATCTCGCATTGGCAGTCGCTCGTTTCGGAAACGGTTTTGGCAACTTTGTCGGTTTGTCCAGCGATTTCGTCAAATGGGATGACGCTCATTCGCTCGGCTGCATTGTCCGTTGCTAGCTGCAACGCAACTCGTTGATCGGAGCTTCGACTTAGCTGAGAAGAGGTCTTGGCCAATTTTAATAGGGCAACGGTTGCTGTTACCATCAGCAACGCCGAGATCGCTGCTTCTAGAATCAAACTTCCTCGTCTGTTTCTCATGATTGTTTCTCTCCTAGGAAAGGTTCACTTCGCCCCTTCAGGTTTACGCCTTGCCTGCTTACCGATACGACCAAGCCATTTCTTTGATCATTGCAGTCAAGGCGTTGAAAAATCCAAAAGCGTAAGTCATCACGACGGCTCCTAGCAGCAGAATCGCCGCTGGAAAAAATATCTCCATGAACCAGTGAGCGTTTTCATTCGCATCACGAACTTTTTGGTCAGCGAACGTGCGAAGCAGCTCTGCGAAACGGGGCGGATTCGCTCCCGCCAACCAATTGGCCTCGCGGTCATTGACCCAGCCGCTATTTTGCATCGCAACCGCTGGCGGCACACCCTTCTCCGTCTGCATGATCAACTCGCGAAGATCACGTCGTTGATAGGAATTGGTCGCCAAGGCATGGCCAACGGACAATGCTTTCTCCAATGGCAATCCCATCTCAATCGCTTCGGCAAGTCCGGTGAGGAGGTCCGATTTCGTCTGCGCCTCACGCGGGGTCGCCGGGAGCCAGTTGGGCAACACCATCCGCGCCATCCGCCCGCGCGTGAGCAACACCGTTGCCAAGAAAATGCACAACAGCAGACCAAGCAAAAGCGTTTCCAAACCCATTGCAGGTGGCGACGCAACCGACGATCCAGTAGCGACATCAAATTCCTCTAACATCATTTCAATCGTTGGCACGATAAAAAGCATCTGAAACCGAATCACAAAAACCAGAAAAAGTGAGGTGAGAATGAGATAGATAAATTGGCCGTAAACAGGCACCATCGTTGGATCGGGGGCGAACCGATCGCTGGATCGGATCGTTCGCTTAGGAGCCACGCCAAGCTTCCGTTGCTCAACCGTTTCCTGTTCCTGCTGCGGCAGACGAATCGCAATCGCCGTTGACAACTCCAGCGGAACTCCAGAGACGGCAGCGGCTTGAATCGGTTCTTGGCCAGCTTTTAGTCGCTGTAAATATTCGTAACATTGCCACTTGAGTGGTCCCGACCGCGAAAACGCTGCAATCACTTTTTCAAGTCCATCTCCTTGGCCGACGACGACACGGATCGCCGCATTCATCGTGCGAACAAAATGGTGAAAACGCCTTGATCGCAGGTCATTAAAGATGAAAACAAACAGGATCGTAATGATGAACGTCAGGATGGAGGGGGCAATCGCAACCGCCACCAAGACGAGCAACATATACAGAATCGCAACGATTACTTTTTTCATGTTAGCCCCGATATCAGGTCGGCGACCATCGCCCAAAGCCAACCAAGCGATAGGTTGAGGGTAAACCACAACAAAACACCGCTAACAAGCGTCGACAAAAGGGGGGCGGTTTGGCGAATCAGGGTGAGTCGACTTTCGGCGACATGAAGAAAATGCTCGGATGCCAAACCCCATTGGTAAGCCGGTTCTTTCACTGTGGGGCCAACCAAAGCTTCTAGCATCGCGGTGTCTTTTCGTGCTTGGCTATTCTTTTCCAAAACGCTTCCACCCTGCTCGACGCGATTCGCACTGCGTTCTAACCAGTTTCGGATTCGCCGCGTCTTCATCGCCCTAGCAGTTGTCGCGAATGCTTCGGGATAGGTGCACCCGGTTTGCAGTAAACGGCTGACCGCATCGGAGGCACAAGCCCAATCGATTGCCGATCGAGTCGAGCGGTAGCCGGGAAACACGCCAAAGATCGCTCCAACGATACCTCCGATGAGGAAGAAACAAGCAATGATTACCGTTGCGGCTGGAAATGCGATCCAACGCCACCAATCAGCATTGTCGCTACTCAAACCCGTTTCGTCAGACATGTTTTTTAGATCAATTGACAACTGAATTGCAATCAGACATGAAATCACGGATGCCGCCGTGACCAACAGCCAAGCTCCGAACGTTGACCAAAAGACTTGGCGAATCATCGAGTGGCGGTGGGCTTGCATACGCAGCCAATCAATCAATTGGTGAGACTGCCATTCACTCGATCGATCACCCGTAGCGATCAAACGCTGGGCAACGGGATCGAGTTTGCCGATTTGCGTTGTTGTTTGGCTTACCAATGGATTACCTGGCGATAGACGGGGCCGATGACAAACCAGACATAGCCAAAAATGAAACCGCCTCCCAGAACGGCCATTGCGAAGCGCGGCAGCCAACGAGAGTAAAAATAAACTTGCCGATGGGCTCGCTCGGCATGTTTCGATGCGACCAAGCCGAGCACCGGTATGACAAGTCGATTCCGATCAACGGTGGAAATGTCATCCGTCGGCAAACGGATCTCCGATAGAATTCGCTGTATCGGTGGTGCAGCCAACGTTGGATCTTCGATCGCCATCAACTCGGGATCACCAGAAAGACAGGCTGCCGATTCAATCGCAGCTTTATCCGGCACATCATGTTCCAGCTCGTCCGCCAACGTGCTGCAAAACAATTGCATTCGGATCGAGCGGGGGAATCGCCCCTTCAAGCAAAACCAGAGGCTAACGAGAAAAAGTAGCAACACCAAACCGCAGAGTGGCCACTCCCAGGAAGTCACAAAATACTGGCTAGTGGTGACAACCCATGAAGGCCATAGGATGCCACCGTCCAAGTTCGCCAAAACCATCGGGGCCAAGTAGCGAACGGTAATAAGGAAAGCGACAAATACGAGCAGGATTGGATAGAACCAAGCCAAACGTAGGCTGCGAGTGTATTGGTCACGGCGACGCAGATGATTCGCCAAACGCTTCAAAAGTTCCGGTTGGTTGGCTTTCTGCGCAGCGAAAAAGCCAGCTGATATTTGAACGCTCATCGCGCCGCCGATGCTGTCAAACGCCGATTGAAGGTTCTGACCCGCCTCCAAACGTTCGGCGATCGATCCTGCCACCTTGCCAACGCGACCTAAACGATTGCCTTGAAGTCGTCGGAGTGCATCCGAAACAGGAATGTCCGTCTGCATCGCACTTGCAATCTCTTCGAGCAGGGATGCGAGTTGAAGGTGAGTCAAACGGACGGAGTTCGATTTCAAGACGGGACTTCCTAACAAGACCGCGTGTTTACGCTAAATGATCTAACCGTAACATAAGCTAGCGGGGATGCGCCTGCAACAAGAGTCCCAGTCGATCCCTCTTCTCGGCGGCTGATGTTCATTCGCCGCGAGTTTTCGCCTTGGTGCACGGCGCAGGTTCTATTTCTTCGTGCACAACCGTGCCAGCCGCCCCTGCCCCCGCACTTCCTACTCGTGCTTCCTACCCGTATTTCCTACCCGTACTCCTACTCCTACTCCTACTCCTACTCCTACTCGCACTCCTACTCGCACTCCTACTCGTACTCCTACTCCTACTCGCACTGGCCTTCGGCGTCGTCAGCGCAGCGGTACATCTGATCGATTTTCCAGTGACAGTGAAAATAAATTTCGATCGACGGGTCCTGTCGGCGGCCGAGCGATAGCGGGCATCGATGTGAAGAACGCTTCGCGGGAGGCAGAATTGATTTTCGGTTTTCAGGAAAAAGGGAAGAATTTGGGTCAGACTCGGGATTCGGGATTCAATCCTACGACAAAGGTTGGGGCCATTTGCTTCCTTTCTTCCGATCTTCCTACCACTCTAAAACGCGGGCGGCAAAGACAAATTGCTAATGCACGCTAATCGACGCTAATAAGATCATTCGAACCAGGACGTCCATGCTTGATTAGCGTTCATTAGCGTCGATTAGCGGTTTCAAGTTACTGAGAAACGAATGCCAGAAAATCGAAGAGCTACTAGGACTGAAAACCGAAGATCAAAGTTGACCCCCGCGAAGCGTTGCCTGACCCCCGCGAAGCGTTGCCCGACGCAATTCTATTGAACCGCAACCGATAGATTATCGAAGTCCGAGAAGATTTCGCTCAGTCGTTCCATCGGCAAGCCAACGACGTTTGATTCACTACCCGATTCGAGGACTTCTAGCCAATCGTTTCCATCTTGATAACCGAACGCACCGGCTTTTCCATCCCACAGCATCGAATGGAGATAGTCACGAAGCATCGTCTCGCTGAGTGGTTGCATGAAGAGTTTCGTACGGACCACTTCGACAACGCAGCGCCGCGTAGCAATCGACCAAACGCAGATCCCGGTGTAGACATCATGTTTTCGTCCGCTCAGCCGGCGAAGCATCGATTCAGCATGTTCGACATCGTATGGCTTACCGAGAATTTCTCCATAACAGGCCGCCACCGTATCGGCCGCCAGGACAAGCCCAATCGCATTCTTACTAACGATATCGGCTGCTTTACGATAGGCGTAACGGGCAACGAGCTCGGGCGCGGTTTCGCGAGAGCAGATCCCGCATTCCGCCTCATCGCTAGCCCGCTGAGTTCTGAACTCATAGCCAGCTGCGGTCAATAATTGGGCTCGCCGAGGCGATTGGCTAGCCAGGATCAATGGCTCCTCGGTCGGAAGGTCCGCTTTGGGCAAACGGCTCATCAGGCGTAAGTCGTGAGAATTTTGGTTCATCGAATCAAATGATCGCTCTGCCCTCCGCGCGGAAGGCGTCTGAGGTTCGGAATCCTTAATCCTGCGGTGGTTTGTCTTCATCTTCGGGCTTGTCGGAATCGTCTTCTTCCTTGCGTGGTTCTAGCAAGGGTGGTGCGCTTTCAGGTGGAGGTGCGCTAGGGTGCGGCGATTCAAGCGACGGTGTCGTTCCTTGTTGACCATGGCCACCTTGTCGGCGTTGTTCCAATTGACGGACGGCACCTTTCAACGATTCGAGCAAGCGTGGGATTTGACCCGCGGCAACAAAGACGCGTGCACTGACAGCCGACTGTGGGAAAAAACTCGTTAAAAAATCGAGCCCAAATTCGCTCGCTCCGTGCCCGATCATGACTCCGTTGGCGTACACGCCGCTAAGCACATCGTCGGGCAACTTAAGATCGTCATAGATTTCTTGCGGCGTTGGGCGACGTTGTTCATTTCCCGGTTGCGGGACAGGCGGCGAAGGCGGATCGCCAAATCGATTTCGGTACAGTTCCAAGTTCGTTTGTAACGCGTCAATGAACTGGGGCATGACCGGATGAGGAATGACGACTCGCGATGCGACCTTGTGAGGTCTACCAATCGTTTGCAGAAAGTCGACAATGTATTCGCTTGGACCCGTCATCACGATCGCGCCCGTGCTGAAGCATCCATCGGCAACATGATCGGGAACCCGTGCCCGGAGAGCCGGATTATTTTCAGCCGGATCAGGCCGATCGGGCGAAGCATCAGAGTCAAAAGTCATCGGTTTTCGGTTTCTTTGTCAGTTGGCCGTAAATTGTGGAACCCATGCACTATAACGAATGCCAGTGAAGCCGTCATCGGCAAGCGAAACCGATAGCCGTAAACCAAAAATTCCAATCCAATATGAATTCCATTGAATTGCCCTCGATCATCCAAGGCGATGACGCGACCAAACGATGCTGGTGGTGCGGCGACGATCCCTTGTACATCGAATATCACGATACCGAATGGGGATTTCCCGTCTCGGACGACCAACGATTGTTTGAAAAGATTTGTCTCGAGGGATTTCAAGCCGGTTTAAGCTGGATCACGATTCTTAAAAAACGCGAAGCGTTTCGCGAGGCGTTTTGTGATTTTGAATTTGACCGCGTTGCCAAATTCAAACGTACAGACGTAACACGTCTGCTCGGAAACCAAGCCATCGTTCGACACCGAGGCAAAATCGAATCGGTAATCCGTAACGCTCGGATCGCCCAAGAGTTGACGGACGAATTCGGATCATTGGCGAGTTTTTTTTGGCGATATCAAACAAAGGAGAGGGTTGTCCGAAAATCTCGTAGTGAGATCGTCGCAATCTCTCCCGAATCAACCGCGATGAGCAACGATTTGAAAAAGCGAGGCTGGACCTTCGTCGGCCCCACGATCTGTTTCGCGTTCATGCAGGCCATGGGAATCGTAAACGATCACTTAAAAGATTGCCACTTGCACAAGAAAGTAGAGCAGGCTCAAAAGGAATTTCGGGTTCCCTGAAGCCTGTTTCGTTCTCTCTATCGGCTCTCTGCCCAAGGACGAGGCAAAAAAAAATCAGGCCATGAGTTGCTCCGGTGGTGACTAATTTGAAAAATTCTCGGGATTTTGCTTGCTTTTCCGAACTGTCAAGCGATATCCTACGATTCAACCCGTTTACAAGGTGACGCGGAGATCCCTTAGCGATACAGAACGATGCTTCGATTCGCCTTATAGTCATTTAGTGAGTTGCGCCATTGATTGACTACTGCCTAGGTTGAGGGTCGTGTCATGAAGCGTCAGCAAGGTTCTAGGATCGAAGAGCTCGTTTCCAGACGAGCGGATAAGAAGCGTTCCAACGATCGTGGGGGGAGGAATCGGCGGCGTCGGCTACGGGCACAATTGCTCGAACCGCGATACATGCTTGCTGGTGATGTGAGTATTTTGCCGCCTGTCGATGCAACACTGGTTGCCTCGGATACCACCGCGGTAACACTCGATTTGCCATCGGCCGACGCCGATTTTTTCCTTGCGAAACCACTTGCCAGCAACATGCTGACGGTTTTGCCGACGCAGACATCACCCATTGCTGCCGTGGAAGCAACCACCAGCGCGACGGAGTTTGCTCGAGACGGCCAATTCACCGTGACTCTTTCTGAACCGGTAACGACTCAAACGCGAATCGGTTATTCGGTAGCAGGCACGGCAATGAGCGGCACAGATTATGTCGCCCTCTCGGGGGAAGTCCTTTTTAACGCAGGTCAAAGCTCTGCGATCATTCCTGTTTCGATCATCGACGACAACGTTGTCGAAGCTGCCGAAACCGTCATTGTTACACTTGGCGGTTCGACCTCGGGTACTCCCGTTGTGGTTGACCCAGCACAAGCCAGTGCGACAGTTGTGACGATGGACAACGATTCGACCCGTATCGGCGTCGTCCCAGTGCGTTTAGCCAAGGAAGAAGGCGTTCAAAGCGGTGTGGTCGAACTACGGATGACCAACCCATCATCCGTCGATACCACCGTGGTCGTCAGTTATACAGGCACGCATAGTGAATTGGATCTCGTTTCACGACCCGCCACCGTCACGATCCCTGCTGGTCAGACGACACAGCAGGTGATGATGGCGCCCGTCGATGACACCATCGTCGAGGGTTCTGAAACGATCGGTATCGTTTTAAGGAGTATTCAATCAAGTATTGGGGATACAAAATTGATCATTCCGCTTTGGGGACGAAATGCCACAATTCCGATCCACGATAACGATTTTCATACATTGTCCGTCGCATCCGGGGCCAACGCTGCAGAAGAAGACACCGACGCCGGTTCCTTCACGTTGACTCTGTCTCAAAGTCTGCCAACCGATACCGTGGTCGCCTACACGATCAGCGGATCGGCCACTGCCGGGACCGATTTCACCGGCTCCCCCATGGGCTCGATCACGATCCCCGCCGGTCAAACCACTGCCAATATCACGATCGCGCCGATCGACGATGCTGAAGTCGAAGCCAATGAAACGATCACGCTAAACCTGACCTCGATCACCGCCGGTTCGTCGCTACTTCGGATCAACGATGCTGCAAACGCCGCGACCATTCAAATCGCCGACAATGATGCCTGGGTCGTGAGCGTTGAGGCAACCGATGCAATCGCGACCGAAATGGACCAGACGACCGGTACGTACACGTTCACTCGCTCTGGACAGAGTGACCTGTCGCACAACCTACAATTCTATGTTGCCCTGTCCGGCTCAGCGACCATTGGCAGGGACTACGCCAGCTTGACGAACAAGGTCTATGACGCTGAGAACGAACGGTACATCTATCCGATCTGGATTAGTCCCGGTCAGACTCAGACGAGTCTGACAATCACACCGGTCAACGATGCGATCCTCGAATCGGACGAGGAAGTTATCGTAGAGATCGTCCCGCTTGGGGGAACGACCTACACCATCGGTTCCCAGTCAAACGCGACGATTGAGATCATCGACAACGACGCCTGGGAGGTAAGCGTTGAGGCAACCGATGCGATCGCGACCGAAGCGGGGCCCACGACTGGAACTTTTACTTTCACCCGCTCTGGCCAAAGCGATCGGACTTATGCTCTCGACGTCTACTTTTCGATTGTTGGATCCGCAACGGAGGTTGAAGACTACGACCGCATCCCCATTCAACGTATCGGTGGCTCCACGTCAAATGAGTTCGTTCTGAGCATCCCAGCAGGTGAGTTCACTAGCGAGTTGACGCTAACTCCAGTGGATGACCGTCTGTACGAGCCTGATAAAACGATCGAAGTTGAGCTTCTGGAACAGGACACACGCTACTTAATCTCAGACGTCGATGCTCATGCCATCATCACTATCGTTGACAACGCCGCATGGCAGATTTTTCCGTCAGGACCGTTCGTAGTCGAAGCTACCGACGAGTCGATACGACTTCAGTGGCAAATCGTGGATGAACCCATTCCGTTGGTGCTGCAACGCCGTGATGCGGTTGGCCAGTGGTTGGACATCGCAACGTTCGAAGACGACACAAACACATTCACCGACACCGAGCTAGAGGAGGTACAGCCCTATTACTACCGACTGCTCGCAACGAACACCATCGGAGACCAAATTGCAAGTACATCGGTGAATCAGTGGACGCTCCCCAAGTCAGCCGATGGTTTGACCGCGACATTTGTAGGAGCGACGCAGATCGACTTGAGCTGGAATGATCGATCGACAAAAGAATCGAATTACACGGTTGAGCAGTCGTCTGACGGTGGTGAAAGCTGGACGCCGATCGCGTCGAACCTTGCTGCTGATACGGAAAGCTACTCGGCCACGGGTCCGTTCCAAGGGAACACGACTTACAGCTTCCGAGTCGGACCGTATGCGGTCGACAATTTGCCGAACTATTCTCCAGAAGTATCGGTGACAATCGCCGCTTGGCCCGAGGCTCCCAGTGAACTGAACGCCACGGCCATTTCCGATAATCAGATTGACTTGACTTGGATCGACAACGCCAACAACGAGACAGCCTTCAACATTGAGTGGAGTACGAACGGCAGCACGTGGGCACCGCTCACGACCGTCGACGCCAATGTGACGACGTATAGCGATGCAAGTCTTACGGAAGGCACCCTGCGACATTACCGTGTCCAGGCCACCAACACGTATGGCGATTCGGATCATACCAACAGCCGTTCCGCCACAACCCTGCCCATGGCCCCAACGAATTTGGCCTTGACGTCCATCAACGGCCTCGATGCCGTGCTGACTTGGCAAGACAATTCCGCCATCGAATCCAACTACTACGTCGAGACACTTGTCGACGGAAGTTGGGTGCCGCGTTCGTTTGCAGCCAACTCAACAACTTCTACGGTCCAACGCGAATTCGAGCCTTCCACCAACTACAGCTTCCGCGTTCGCGCCTATGCCGGTTGGCCGAACTATCTCTCTTCGGACTACTCGAATGTAGTCAACGTATCAACGGTCGCCTGGCCCCCGGCGCCCAGTGGCCTGACCGCCACGGCCATTTCCGATAATCAGATTGACTTGACTTGGATCGATAACTCGACCGACGAGACAACCTTCAACATTGAGTGGAGTACGAACGGCAGCACGTGGGCACCGCTCACGACCGTCGACGCCGATGTGACGACGTATAGCGATGCAAGTCTCACGGAAGGCACCCTGCGGCACTACCGTGTCCAGGCCACCAACACGTATGGCGATTCGGATTATACCAATATTAGTTCTGCCAGAACCCTGCCCATGGCCCCAACGAACTTGGCCTTGACGTCCATCAACGGCCTCGATGCCGTGCTGACTTGGCAAGACAATTCCGCCATCGAATCCAACTACTACGTCGAGACACTTGTCGACGGAAGTTGGATGCCGCGTTCGTTTGCAGCCAACTCAACAACTTCTACGGTCCAACGCGAATTCGAGCCTTCCACCAATTACAGCTTCCGCGTTCGCGTCTATGCCGGTTGGCCGAACTATCTTTACTCGAACGACTCGAATGTGGTCGATGTGACAACGGACGCTTGGCCCGAAGCGCCCAGTGGCCTGACCGCCACGGCCATTTCCGATACCCAGATTGATTTGACTTGGACCGATAACTCGACCGACGAAGCATCCTTCAACATTGAGTGGAGCGAGGACGGCAGCACGTGGGCACCGCTCACGACCGTCGACGCCGATGCGACGACGTATAGCGATGCAGGTCTCACGGAAGGCACCCGTCGCTACTACCGCGTCCAGGCCACCAATACGCTCGGCAATTCCTACTATTCGAGCGTTCGTTCTGCCAGAACCCTGCCCATGGCCCCAACGAACTTGGCCTTGACCTCCATCAACGGCCCTGAGGCCGTACTGACGTGGCAAGACAATTCCGCCATCGAATCCAACTACTACGTCGAGACACTGGTCGACGGAAGTTGGATTCCGCAGTCCTTCGCGGGTGATTCCACAACCGGTACGATCTATCGCGAATTCGAGCCGTCCACCAACTACAGCTTCCGCGTTCGCGCCTATGCCGGTTGGCCGAGCTATCTTTACTCGAACGACTCGAATGTGGTCGATGTGACAACGGACGCTTGGCCCGAAGCGCCCAGTGGACTGACCGCTACGGCCATTTCCGATACCCAGATTGACTTGACCTGGACCGATAACTCGACCGACGAAGCATCCTTCAACATCCAGTGGAGCACGGACGGCAGCACGTGGTCACCGCTCACGACCGTCGACGCCGATGTGACGACGTATAGAGATGCAAGTCTCACCGAAGGCACCCGTCGCTACTACCGCGTCCAGGCCACCAATACGTATGGCGATTCGCACTACTCGAGCGCTAGTTCCGCCAGAACCCTGCCCACGGCCCCAACGAACTTGGCCTTGACGTCCATCAACGGCCCCGAGGCCGTACTGACGTGGCAAGACAACTCCACCATCGAGTCCAACTACTACGTCGAGACACTTGTCGACGGGAGTTGGATACAGCAGTCCTTCGCGGGTGATTCCACAACCGGTACGATCGAGCGCGAGTTCGAACCGTCCACCAACTACAGCTTCCGCGTTCGCGCCTATGCCGGTTGGCCGAACTATCTCTCTTCGGACTACTCGAATGTAGTTGACGTATCAACGTCCGCTTGGCCCGAGACGCCCAGTGGATTGACCGCTACGGCCATTTCGGATACCCAGATTGACTTGACCTGGACCGATAACTCGATCGACGAAGCATCCTTCAACATCCAGTGGAGCACGGACGGCAGCACGTGGTCACCGCTCACGACCGTCGACGCCGATGTGACGACGTATAGAGATGCAAGTCTTACTGAAGGCACCCTGCGACATTACCGGGTCCAGGCCACCAATACGTATGGCGATTCGCACTACTCGAGCGCTAGTTCCGCCAGAACCCTGCCCACGGCCCCAACAAACTTGGTCTTGACGTCCATCAACGGCCCCGAGGCCGTACTGACGTGGCAAGACAACTCCACCTTCGAGTCCAACTACTACATCGAGACACTTGTCGACGGGAGTTGGATACAGCAGTCCTTCGCGGGTGATTCCACAACCGGTACGATCGAGCGCGAGTTCGAGTCGTCCACCGACTACAGCTTCCGCGTTCGCGCCTATGCCGGTTGGCCGAACTATCTCTCTTCGGACTACTCGAATGTAGTTGACGTATCAACGGCCGCTTGGCCCGAGGCGCCCAGTGGATTGACCGCGACGGCCATTTCCGATACCCAGATTGACTTGACCTGGACCGATAACTCGTCCGACGAAGCATCCTTCAACATCCAGTGGAGTACGAACGGCAGCACGTGGTCACCGCTCACGACCGTCGATGCCGATGTGACGACGTATAGCGATGCAAGTCTTACTGAAGGCACCCTGCGACATTACCGGGTCCAGGCCACCAATACGTATGGCGATTCGCACTACTCGAGCGCTAGTTCCGCCAGAACCCTGCCCACGGCCCCAACAAACTTGGTCTTGACGTCCATCAACGGCCCCGAGGCCGTACTGACGTGGCAAGACAATTCCGCCATCGAATCCAACTACTACGTCGAGACACTTGTCGACGGGAGTTGGATACAGCAGTCCTTCGCGGGTGATTCCACAACCGGTACGATCGAGCGCGAGTTCAAGCCGTCCACCGACTACAGCTTCCGCGTTCGCGCCTATGCCGGTTGGCCGAACTATCTCGGTTCGCTCTATTCGAGCGTGGTCAACGTGACGACCGCGTGGCCCGAGAAGCCCAGTGGACTGATCGCGACGGCTATTTCCGATAGGCAGGTCGACTTGTCTTGGACCGACAATGCCACCGACGAGACGGGCTTCAAGATCGAGTGGAGCCTTGATGGAAACACATGGATCGACCTAGCAACGGTCGGAGCCGACGTGGCTAGTTATCGTCACACACCGCTGATAGACAGCACGCTTCACTACTACCGCGTCCAGGCAACGAATGTCGAAGGGGATTCCAACTACACGAATGTCAGTAGCGCCAGGACACTCGTTGCGCCCCCGACCGACCTAATACTGACATCGATTACTCCCACCGAAGTCGTCCTCGAATGGCAAGCGAACTCGGTGGGCGAAGTCGAATCCCGAGTCGAACTTCTAGTCAACTCCGATTGGAAAACAATTGGCTCGGTGCCAGGAACGCTAACGACCGCCACGATTAGTCGGGCCTTTGCGGCCTCGACTCAATACAGCTTCCGCATTCGTACATACAGCCCCTCATTGGACGAGTACTCCAATCCATCCAACCAAATCGACGTGACCACTCCATCGCCGCCAAACGCCCCTGCCGAACTCATCGCCACGCCCGTTTCGGAGAGTCAGATTGAGCTGCACTGGATCGACAACGCCAACAACGAGACCGGATACATCATCCAGCGACGCGATGACACCGCGGGTTGGGCCACGGTTGCCGCACTCGACGCCGACCAGACAACCTATAGCGATAGTGGGCTGGCTGAAGCTTCGGTCTTTTATTATCGGGTGCAGGCCACGATTGATCGTTTTGTGTCGGCCCGCAGCAATCTGACCTATACGGAAACGCTGCCAGCCGCGCCCACGAGTTTCATGATTTCCTCGTTCGACGGAAACGGGGCTGATCTGAATTGGACCGACAACTCCTCCGCTGAGCTTGGCTTTTCCATTGAACAGCTGATCGATGGAAGTTGGCAGCAGATCCTGGCCACTGCCGCGGACGCGACGAGCGAGGCGATCGCCGGATTATTCGCTCCTTCGGTCGAATATCATTTTCGAACGCGCGCGTTTTCGACCGGGCACCTCCAGGGCTATCAATATTCCCTCCCTTCCAATACGGTCACGGTCTCGGCCTCCTCAGCCGATTGGCCTGAAACGCCCAGCGATCTCACGGTTACAGCGACGTCGGATACGCAGATTGACCTGACATGGATGGACAACGCAACAAATGAAACCAGTTATCGGGTGCAGTGGAGCGAGGATGGCAGCAACTGGTCGATGCTCATAGCACTTCCAGCTAACGCCACCAGCTACAGCGACACCAGCTTGGCTGAAGGCACGCTCCGGCACTACCGCGTGATGGCTGTTAACGCGGCAGGCGACTCGGGGGCCGCTGCCGGCAGTGACCAAACGTGGCCAGCCGCCCCTTCCGCACTCTCAGCAAATTCGGTAAGCGGTGACGGACTGACCCTGCAATGGCTGGACAACTCGGCGACCGAAACTGGCTATGTGATCGAGCAACTCGTCGATGCTGAGTGGTTGGAAATCGGCACGGTCGCTGCCAACACGACGAATATGGTGATCAGCGGCGCGTATGAACCTGCAGGCGTCTACTACTTCCGAGTCAAAGCCTATCATGAGACCGCTTCGTCTTTGCCGTCCAATGAATTGACGGTCGCGACCCCAGATTGGCCCGTTGGCCCCAGCGATTTTCTTGCCGTTGCCAGCTCCGAATCGCAAATCAATCTGGCGTGGACCGATAATGCAACTGACGAACTTAGCTACCAAGTCGAGCGAAGCTTAGACGGCACCAACTGGACGGTCCAGGCGACGCTCCCCGCCGATACAACGGCTTATAGCGATACGGGGTTGATGGAAAGCGTCTTCTACTTCTATCGCATCCATGCAACAAACGCTCTCGGCGACTCGGCCAAGATCCAGAGTGGTGCCGCTACGTTGCCCACGGCACCCAGCGGACTGGCTGCAACAGCCATAAGCGGTTCTCAGATCGATCTCGAGTGGCAAGACCATTCCACTGGCGAATCGGTCTACCACATCCAGCAATGGGTCAATGGATTTTGGCAGAACGTGCTGAATGTTGATGCCGACACAACAAGTCAATCGATCCACGGCACCTTCGAACCGTCCATCGGTTACTCATTCCGAGTGCGAGCCTGGAGTCCAGGAGGTTACTCGCTCGCGTCAAACGAGGTGTCGGTCACCACGCTTGGCTGGCCAGTGACTCCCACCGGCTTTACCGCCACGGTATCCTCGGCCACTCAAGTTGATCTGGCTTGGACCGCCGCCCCCACGGCCAATGACTACTTGATCGAGTGGCGGGGCGAGGGAGCCGACACCTGGGAACTCCTCGCCACCGTTCCCGCCACTCAAACAACTTACGAGGCAACGGGGCTAGCCGGTGGAGGAACGAGCTACCAGTTCCGCGTCGCTGCTGCCAACGCCGCCGGTACCTCTCCCTATTCCAGCACAACCTTTGTCCAGACGGAAAATACCGCGCCGACGATCGTCACTGCCCCATGGGCTGCGGCAAGCAACGTCACTGGCACAAGCACAACCCTGAGTGTCGTTGCTGATGACGATGGCGGCACAAGCGAACTTGTCTATTCCTGGTACGTCGTCTCGGCCCCGGCCGATGGTGGCGTCAGCTTCAGTATTAACGAATCGACCGCCGCCTCCGCCACGACCGTAACGTTCACCGGCAAAGGCGATTATTCCTTTGGCGTTCGAATCACCGATGCCAATGGTCTGAGTGTAACCAGCGAACCGAATCCATCCGCGCAGGTACTTGGCGACATGGCCGCGCCCGCGTCTGATCCCGACGGCGGCGTGCAGTTGACGGTCGCGCAAACCCTCACCGATTTTGTGATCATCCCTCGCAAGGCTGCTGTGATGATAGGCAAGACTCGCCAGTTCACCGCTACGGGGGTCGATCAGTTCAGCAACGTGTTAGACCCGCAACCCACGATCGAATGGGAGGTTTGGGGCAATACTTGCGGAGAAGTCTCATCCGATGGTTTATACTCCGCACCCAACGATGGCGGAGAAAGGACATGCAGAGTTGCCGTCACCTCTAGTGGCATCTATCGAAACGCATCGGTTGCAATTCTCAAACACAACACCGTTTATTCGGAACCGCTCTATTCCGGAACGAATACAGTTAAGGTCGATCCCGACCACAGCTGGAGGATCGAGCTTGTCGATTTGAGTCAGTATCAGAATATCTCACGACTGGAAGTCTCGACGCCGGACTCAGCAGGGCTTCATTATGACGATTTCGACTTCGACACAGCATCGGGCAACGTTGCTATCGATTTCGGGGATCTTGCCACCGGCGACGTCGTGACCAACCAGTACCCTGAGACCATCTTCAACGGAGGTAAGGTGTCAAATGACTGGAATTTCACTCATGTGTACATGCCGCCGGGCGGATGGTCGGGACTCTTTGCCGTCGATTTCGTCGAGACCGTGAACTACCTGCAGTTCACAACAGGCTGGGTCAATGAGCTTCCGCCCAACCAGTACGCCACTGCGAGGATATTTGCTGGCCCGACGCTGCTCGACTTAACAGTCTCTCGCCACGATGAGCCGCTGAGCAGCGTAACGACCGTGGATGCCGCCATTGAGGAACTTTACGCCATTGAGAATGCCGAGGGCATCGCCTATATCGACATGGAGGCCAGGTTTGACCCAATCACGTTCGGGGCCAACGGAACGGGCAAGAACTTCCGCATGAACGTCATGCGAAGCGACGGCCATCTCGTCTACGATGGCGACTGCATGAGCGACAACACGCTCTCGAAACTCGCCCTTCAAGTTCACGATAACGGTACGCCCGATGATCGAGAAGATGATTTTCGAGACTTCACCGTTACCGTATGGCACGACAAAGACGGTGATTCATATCTCGGTTCCGACGAGGACAGCAGGACAGTAAAAGTCCATTCGGTTTACATTGACTTGGATCTAATCGACCAAAGCGGTGCAGAAGTCCCTGACAAAGACGAACAAGACCCAGGCGGTATCGTCAACCTGAACCGAGACGATGATGATGCCGACGGCATTCTTGATTTCGAAGATCCAAATATCGCCGGAGGGGATGACGACTTTGTTCCACTCAAACTTCATGACTTGGTTCCATCGGGATTCGATCGATTCGCGGGCGGTATTCTATTAAGCTTCGACGCCACCAAGGTCCGAATTTGGAAGGATCGAAATAAAAACGAAGAGGTTGTCTCCAATGCGACCGAATTGGACGTAACGACGGAACATACGATCTATCTTGAAGGCATCGCTGCCAGCGATAGCTTCCTTGATGTCGAGATCAAAGCCAGTTACGTGCCACGCAATCTGCCATCCGGCATGACCCTGCAAGAATCCAAAGCCGAAGATACTGTAAGGGTCACCGTCGCTAGTGTTGACATCGAAATGGATGTCCTTGGTGAAATTTGGGAGGAAGATCCTGGTGCGATCATTTGGCGTAACAGCGATTTCTCCAAAAAAATTCCGCATCCCGATGACAACGGGGTTGAGCCCTCTGAGCCCGGATTGCGGCGTTATGCACCCGATTGGATGGCGTCGCAATTGGGACAAATCAACCTGCTCGATCCCGACTATTATGATGACCTTACGATTGGAGGTGTAAGACTTGAGCCTTGGATGATGGATCGCTACGAGGTGGAATTCGACTTCGATCCGAGTAAAATTCAGATATGGTCTGATGGTTTTTGGTCCGGCATGGAATCAGTGGGCCCCGACTCCGTTTGGAGCCGAATACTCCCTGGCGAAGAACATCGGCTAACCCCCTTTAGCGTCCAATACTCGCTGCCAATTTGGATCGAAGGAATCAACAACAGTTCCGGCTTTTCGATGGACAGCATCAAAGTGACCGCCGTACCAAGAACAGGAACTCCACCTGCAATTCTCCATGACGAAGCACACTACACCGTTGTTGAAACTGGAGCAGGCGTCGATGGCAATCGAGATGGTAAAATTGACACCGATAACAGCTACGACCGCCAGCTGACGTTCTGGTACAACAATGATCAGGAAGGTGTCTATGCTGAGCAAGATACCGACGTTGAACCCATTGCTCCTGACAATGCCGATACAATAATCAAGACAACTCGTGATCTTGAAGATTTTACGCCCTTCGACGTTTACATTTCGCCCCTTCTACGTCAACGGTCGAAGGCAGTCATGCCATCCTCGGATTTGATCGTGAAGTATGATGCATATTTATCAAATGCTGGAGTTACTTCACTAAATCTATTTCATCGAGCGAGCAATAGTCTGAATATGTTAGAGTTTCTTGAAAGCCGCCATTTTGCTGATCTGCAGGTTGAAGATTCAAACTGGAATTCGCGGGTTGCAGACATACGCTCCCTTCCCGTTTCCATACCGGTTGAAGATGATGGGACTAATCGCTTTTTGTTTGAAGCCCATGGAGTAGCTTTCGGAGATCAATCGACGACCAACACTCCCCAGCTAGTGTTTCGAACCACCGTGGTCTATCCCGATGGGCAAGAGATTACGCGTGAACAGATCATCGATTTAACACTACGCGATTTCCAAAGCTTTTACAGTACCTATTCGATTGATGCTGTCAGTGGTGCTACGGATCTACGCAAAAAAGTTGATATCCTGGAGTTCGCGGACGCGAACGCGGATTCGCTTTCGTCCGTTCGAGACCAACCGTTCCTGAATGGGAACGAATCCGTCGTGTTGGTTCACGGCTGGAATATGGATCCTGATGCGAAAATCTCCTTTGCTAACACCGCCTTTAAGCGGTTGTATTGGCAAGGATTCGATGGTCATGCGGTTTCATTTAGTTGGCCAAACTTTTATGATGGAGAGGGAAGTACTGAGGGTGTTCGAGATCTCACGTTCAACCCCAGCGAATTTCAAGCATGGCGTTCAGGCCGTGCGTTGCGAAACTTCATCGCTGACGAGTTAAGCGAGGGGGACACGCATTTGCTAGCGCATAGCCAAGGTAACGTCGTCGCTGCGGAAGCACTTCGTATACATGCCGTAGAATACGGAGGAGAACTGGTTACTAGTTACGTGGCAATGCAGGCCGCCGTTTCAGCGGGTATCTACGGTGAATCAAATACTGACGCACACTTATTAGCCTACAAAAACGACGACCTGTCGGTGGATGTAACACTGAACAACATTGCCAACCCATCCCATCAAGACTTGTATCGTTATTGGTCCGATGGTGAAGCGACTGACGACAACGCAGGTTCGTTCTACATGGCTGGTACTCACGCATCAGCCGGTAAATGGATCAATTTTTATAATCCCGATGACATAGCCACCAACCAGCTTTGGAGGCTAAACAATGTTTCAAAACAGTCGCTGGCGAAAGCAACGCCAGAGGTACCTCGTTTCGGAATTGACTCGTCTTCCTATAACGGGAAGCTCGAAGATTATGCAACAGCCATCAACTTTTTCGCAGACCCCTTCGTTGACAATACAGCGGGTTACTTATTGCCCCCTGACGATGTTTGGCGTTTTCGATACGTTGTCGAGCAGTCTCTGCTCCCAGATGGCAGCACCCGTAATCGATACTATCGCCTCATCCATACGGGCAATCCATTACTTCTTGGCGTGCCACGCGAAGAGTGGTACGAGTTGACCAACACCATGCATCCCCAAGACGATCCCACCGGAATAGGCCTGCATGCGTACGAACTAATGGCCTTCACCGCAATGGCCGATACATCAACCGTGGGGAATATATTCGTGGAATGGTTTGGTGCAGATAACGTGGACATTGTCCTCTCACGATGGGTCGATGAAGAAATCGTGACGCCAAATGACAGAACAACTCATTCCTATCAGTTTTACCATGACGTCGAAAGAACGAAAGAGTTCTATGAGGCGGTTCGGACAAAAACCGGCTTCAGTAGCACGCGAGTTGGCAATTATGAATAGATCCAACTTCATCCGGCGTCTGATTTCATTGTTTTTTGTTGCTGTGTTCATCGGAGGTTGTGGCAGTTCCACTAACGAACTAGTTAGATATGCGGACAAGAACAAGTCGCTCGAATTAGATTTGGCTAACGGAAGAATTACAGGCATTACTATTCGAAAAAATAAATCTTTGCACTATTCTTTAGACAGAATTAGTGCATTGGGCAAATGTCAGACGATCGACCTTGTAGGGCTTTCTCTCGATGCAGACGATTTCGAACCATTCAGCAAATTGCCAATATATAGTCTGCACATGACAGATTGCAGAATGACAAAAGATGCTAGGCTCCTGATCTCAAAAATGGAGAAGCTCACACGACTTGATATCCTAGTGCCGTTTGTTGGAGACCAAATATTTATAGATGCAATTAAAGAGGATCCAGATAGGATAGAAATGGAATTTAGCGACTCTGACCTCGAACAGCTTTCTCGTCTACACCGCTTGGAGCAGCTTAATTTAGGCAATCATCGCGGATTGACCGGCATTGGGTTTCGGGCATGGGACGCAAACTGCGCTTTGCGTAAAATTAATTTATATGGCTCGGGGATTACAGACGATGGAATCAAAGAAATCTCTCGCTTCTCAGAACTGCAAACGCTGACATTAAAGTACTCGCTTGTGACCTCAGATGGTCTACTAGTACTCGCAAGAATCAAGTCTCTATACGGCCCGAGTGTATGGGTTGAAGATATGGAAGACTTTGCAATTCGCTACAACGCAGCGTATAAGAAACACCATCCCGAACAATTGATCGTCCCATTTATATCGCATCTGAAGTGAGATTCTAGAAAGATGTTTCTTCAGCGATATTTAGACGTGCTTGCCGCGATTTTGCTTTTCTTGTTACTGGGAACAACTTATCGAGACATAGCTGACGGGCAGGATGATTCGCTGCTGGTTATGGCATCTCGGTTTATCGTCTTTCCCTCACTCGCCTACGGTCTGGTTCGCCGCAATGTATGGGTTGTCCGACTCGTCTACATTTTTTCAATCTTCACGATCAGTGTTTTCTTCGCCGGCAAACTGGTGCTCGGCTTTTCGATGAGCACCACGCAAGCGGCACGTACGATTGCATACCTCATGCCGTTCGCTTGCACCGTATTCATATCACGCGACAAGCTACTCCCCAAACGGCGTCCCTTCGTTGCCGTCGGCAAATCTTCAAACCCAGAAAACCCATACGTGCCTCCGTCGGGTGACTCGCGGAAAAGGTGACGGACTCGCGGAAAAGGTGACGGGGGGGAATTTGTTGGGCAGAGACGCTGATAACATGTTTCTTGTCAATTTAGTTTGATGAAAGGATTGTTCAAAATGCCACGTCAAAAACGGTCAGACGAAGCCGGCGTCATTTACCATGCACTCAATCGCGGCAACAATCGCCAACCGATCTTCAACAAACCAGCAGATTTCGAAGCATTTATTCGCATTCTTCACGAAGGTTTGCAGAAATACCCGGTAAAACTATTTGCATTTACTTTGATGACTAATCATTGGCATCTTGTCGTGCGTCCTAGTAAGGACGGTGCGATGGGGCGACTCTTGCGGTGGGTGTCAGCCACACATACGCTGCGCTACCATGGTCACTATAAGAAACATGGTTACGGGCATCTCTACCAATCTCGGTTCAAAAGCTTTCCAGTTCAAAGTGATGGACACTTTTATGCCGTATGTCGTTATGTCGAGCGGAATCCTTTGCGTGCGTCAATGGTTGCCTCCGCGGAGGATTGGCAGTTCGGCTCGCTATACCGCTGGAGGCAGTCGAGCGAACCGGAACCCTCCATTCTTTCACCTTGGCCTATTCCTCGACTTGCGAATTGGATTGATCGCGTGAATGCACCGCTGACAGGGATTGAACTTGATGTTATGCGAACGTGTGTAAATCGTGGCCGACCATTTGGAGATGAGGTATGGGTAGATGAAGTGGCCGAAAAACATGGTCTGTGGTACACGATGCGCCCCGTTGGCCGTCCACGAAAGAATGACATACCGAGGAAATAGGCTGTGCTTGGCAAAAAATCCTCCGGCAAAAAAATCCCCCCGTCACCTTTTCCCTTTCGTCACCTTTTCCCTTTCCAAACGAGGTAAGCCCGCATGGCGTGGACTGAAGAAAAACGGAGTGAGTTTCACAGTGGGGGGGTTTTTCTGCTTCCGTCCGGCTTGTCCGGGCGGAGCAACAGGTGGCAGCTACCATGAACGCAAAATTCCACGCTCGCCCCACCCCCACGAATCGCCCCGAGGCGATTCGTGGGGGTGGGGCGAATTTCTTTCGGGCATGCGGTTTGTAGCCGCCACTTGTTTGCTCCGCCGAGACAAGCTCGACGAAAGGATGTTTCACGCCCCAAAATTGCTTAAGCCCACGCCATTCGAGGTAAGCTCGGCTGACGAGCAACGTACTTAGGATAACTGGGTCAGGGCGGGAAGCATGTCTCGCTTGGTCTCGATAAAGCGGCTTGTTTTGCCGAGGTTTACTTTTGAACGTCCGATTGCCGATGCACCGAAGGCATTCCCTTTTTGCCCTGCGGTGCCTGAAAAACCTACTCTTCGGTACTTGGGATTGATGAATCAACCCATCGATTCTTCGGTGGAGCCCTTTTTTTTGCCTTTTCAAAATCGGTTCGAAGGCAACAACGCTCCTGTACCTCGTTTGACTAAAACAACCGTGAACCGGTGTCGGCGACTTCGACACCAAATTGTTTTAAATAGCGGCTGGTTTCGTTCGTGAAATTGACTTCGGCGTCGCGATTCTCAAAGCGAAACCGCTCGATCGGAGGTGGCGAGATCTCTCGTATCGCATACAGCTCGATCAGTGAAATCATTCGCTCGGTCATCTCAGGCGGTTGATCGGTTTTGGGTTCCGCGGGGTCAGCCATCGGTTGACTCCAGTATTCAAATCGTACCGGCAAGAATTTTCCAAATCCTGTTTCCTTACTACCCGTTTTAGAAATGGCAACACGAATTTTTGCTGGATAAAGAACGGGCCACTGCGTGCGTCCGCTGGTACGCATTAGTTCCTCGGTTTGCTCTTTGCTCATGGTTGCGGTGATCACCCAGACCGATTGTTCGTTCATCGTTGCACTATCGACATGCAATTGGCGGTTTTGTTCGAGGGATTCTAGCATTTCGATCCATCCACCGACGCGCAGCCGTAGCGCCAGTTCGTTTTCGCTGTCAGGCGAGTTCGACCACTCGTCAAGCCGACTTACGTCGACACGTCGCAAGCTGACTTCGCCAGCAATTTGGGTTCGTGTCCAGGCCAATCGCCCATCACTAATTTGCTCGAGTGTGTGTTTGTCATCACCATCGTGCATCGTCATTTGGAGGTGAAATTGCCCGGTCTTGTTCCCGGATTGCTCGTAGGTACCCACGCCGACGACCTCTCGACCCGTCGTCCATACACGCTCACGGACTTTTGATTCGAAGGCAGGACCAGCGGCGAGCTGAAAAACGATTCGTCGCAGTAATTTCGTCGCTGCTTGATGGGATCTCGTTGAATCTTCGGAAAAATTTTTCTGATTTTGTTTTGCACTCTGCTCCGTCGTTCCGGTGGGCGAATGCGAGCCAGGGTCGGTCGACTGGGCAAGACTAGGAACGATGGAAATGCTCAAAAACAGCGTGAAAAACGCGAAAAAAACTTTCCCAGCGGAACGCTTCCGTGTGAAACAGACTGCCGTGAAACGAGCTCGCATCATCGGAGTCGGGTGAGAAAGATTGTAGCGATCGATCTTCATAGTCGGGTTGTGCCGATTTTTCCAAAGATGTGGCGTGAATTGTGCCGATGACCCATAACGAAGAAAGGTCTGGCCGCATACCGAACGAATCGTAACGATTGTTTTGGCAGCGCGTCCACCCAGATCGATCATAGTTACTGAAACAATTTAAGAAGGTGTCGCCGCAGCTTGGCTTTCGCGTTTCGCGGGGGACAGACCACACGGTACATCACACCCAAGGAACGGGGGGAAAGATGAAACGGATCGTCACTCATTTGTCGCTATTGGCGGCCACGGCGGTGCTCGCCTCCGGGTGCGTGCCGGTTCGCCACAACTTGCCACCGGATCAGCGTTTGCTGGAACCCGGTCCAGGTGTCGGCGGTCCGGGACCAGGCGTTTTAGGACCACAACAAATGGCACCCGGCATGGGGGCCATGCCAAACATGGGCGGGGGAATGCCTATGATGGGAGCCGGTGGATTCGATAGGGGCAGTGGTCCCATGCCCGAGGGCGCGATCGGTGCTGCAGGACCCGACGTGATGCGGAGTGCTCCGCTCGGCCCCATGCCAATGGCGGCAAACGGTAACAGCAGCGACATCCAGCTAGCAAGCTGCGGTCCCGAATGTAGCGGATGCAATTCCGGTTCATGCGGCGACGGTGGTCTGCTCGGCATCGGCGGTGGCCAGTATTCGAACATTCCCGCCGGTGGCGGCGTTGCTTCGATGATGCCGATGATGCCAAGCGTCCCTTCAACGGTCCAAGTCACTCTGGGATCGCCTGATGGAATGCACGTTCGCTATGATGCGACCGGTGCAGGCATGTTCGACAGCGAACCGCTTGTCGTTCCGGCTCGCCAAAACTTCCCGCAAGGTGGTTTGTATCGCTTGAAGCTGACCAATATCCCGTCGCGTGAAGGCGTCGAACTGTACCCAACGGTAGAATTGGCGTATGCAAGTCCTCGAACCGGAGCCTACCTGGCCCACAATTCGGTTCCGCTTCAATTCACACCTGAAGATTTCGACCAAGTTTTGACTGGCAACTTTGTCACCAAAGTCATTTACCTTCCCGATCCCGATTTCCAAGGGCCTGCTTTGGCCGGTATCGACACGCTCGTTAGCACGCGTCTCGATCCAGGTATCGACCCTATCGTGGAAGCCGATCGACGTGGATCGATTCTTGCGATCATCCGCTTAGGGGACAAGGATATCGAAATGACCGGAGCCGGTGGAATTGGCGGAAACATGGGGTCGATGGGCGGCATGATGGGGGCCCCGATCGCTGGTTTGCCCGCACCGTTTGCCGCAGCAATGACCGAAGGTTGTGGTTGCCCCGATGGCAGCGGAGGCGGACAATATGCTTCGCAGCCCATGGGACTTCCTGGCATGGTCGCTGGTATGAACGCTCCTCAATACGGAATGCCGATCTCCGGCACGCCGATTGGGTTGGCGGGACCACCACACATTCCACTCGGACACCCTGCGGGTCTCAAAAAGCACGTCATTCGTAACCACACCCCGATGCACATTCCACAACCTGTGGACAAAGTCAAGATCGGCGTACGTATGCAACCTGGATACAGTTATCCGAATCCGGTTAGCCGCATCAACATCACCGAACAGAACATCAACCCTGGTGTTCCTTACGGACGCGGTATCTACCAGCACGCTTCTCAGCAGGTCGATTCGAATAGCCAACCGTAAACGTGCCAAAACGATAGATAGCGAAACGCGACGGTTGCTAATAACAAACGTCGCGTTTCTTTTGCAAATTGCTCAATTTTTGTTGACTTTTCAACCAGCGAATGCTTCCATGACACGTCGTTCAAGATCTCCGCTGCGGATTCTTGTAACCGCCATCGCTGGCGTGTTGCTGGCTATCCCTAGCTTCGCGATTTCCACCGTATCCAACGCGGCTGAACCGAGCAGCTTCTTGAGCTCGAGCGGACAGCACCGCGTCTTGACCGACGCCATGCCACCCGGCATTGTCGGACAATCACGACTATTGGGGCCGGGCGCGGTTCAGGGATACTTTCAACCCGTTGCCTTTTCTGGACCTAAGGGCGTCGGATTTTCGATGCCCGAAAGTGTCAACCTGTTTGGTCAACCTGACCCGTCATTGCAAGCAGGCTTGATGGTGGGTGGTGTTTATCGTTTCCGCATTACGGGGATCCCAGGTGCCGAGGGTGCGGAGTTGTATCCAACGATTGAATTGATCGATCGTATCTATCCACCACCCGGACTTGCGACTTCCTTTCCGATTCCAGTCAATTTGGATCAAGACGATTTCGAAGCGGCACTCGATGGGCAGCTCGTTACGCGTGTGATCTATTTGGAAGACCCCGATACTGCCGCGCCAATTGCCGAAACACCGACGACCTCACGAACCATTGATCTGGCCGAATACCAAGATGCACTGGAGGTTGGCGATCGATTTGGACGTCCGGTTGCGATCGTGCGAATCGGGTCGGTTGCCCCACCAACCGCTGACGCATTGATGCCTCAGTTCTTCTTCGGCTACCCCCTTTGGGCTCCAATCTACCATCCCGTAGCGGTGCAATGATGACGATCACTCAAATGAAGATTACTCTAGCCGCTTGTTTTTTGCTCGTGATGGCTACTGGCTGTCAAATGCCTATGCAAAAGACGCAGCCGGTGGCTAGCAATTATCGTGAGCCGACGGCGCTGGCCGCGGGTTCCGAGAATACCGATCAGCAGACAATGGCACCCGAGGCTAGCGCCTACGGCTCAGGAAGCGAAGCTGTTTCATCAAGCGATCCCATCGCTCAAGTCGGTTGCATCGAGCCAGTCGACGAAACGACGGTTGGCTACTCGGCGTCATGCGGTGACATCAGCAGTACCGGTGGTGATGTTGGCTGTGAATCCGAAACGTTTTCGGTTGGTGATGGCTGTGGTCCCCCTTGTGAGGCATGCAGCCAAACCGCTTGCCCAACCACTCCGCACGGCTATGCCGCCCCCCTTCCAGTCAACCCTAACGTTTATGGGATCGACCCCAACGAATTTATTTGCAACGGGGGCGACCAAGCTCCCCAAGTTTTTTTGAAACGCAATGAGCGTTTGGCGGGATTAAATCTGCAAGACACCGTCGTCCATTACACGACCGAAGCAGGCGATATTGACATTCAAGAAAGCAATCCAACTTGTCTTTATGCACCACGATTCGCTTCGGTTCGAAAAATCACAGGCGCACGATCGGGAGGCCGCACCATCGGTTTGGCCGGAGTCGATCGGCCCGTCGGCCCGAATCGGGTTCAGTACGAGCAACCGAATTTGACCGTCAGTGACACAACCGAATTGGCTCGTGCGGAAGTGGCTCACCGCGTCGACGCCATGCGGGATCGTAACCGTGGTGTCCGCGTCGAGAATGTACTCCAGCCGGTCGTTGCCGAGGACGTTTTGGCGGTCTTGGTTGGTCTGTCGGCGCTTGAGCTTAACCAGCTCCAAGAGAACCAATTGGCGTTGCTTCAAGAAGCGGCGTCCGCAGCGGTTTCGTGGACAATCGATGAATCGGTCGAGGTGGCGATCGAAGACCTGAAAGCTCCCACTTTGACACGTGATCAACGGGTTGAAGAGCTAACGGTTTACGATTTTCCCGACGCAGGACGTTTGCAGATCGTCAAGCTGGCCGATCGAAAACATGCACAACCGGGCGAGCGGGTCACATTTGCCATTCGAGTTGAAAATATCGGCGATTCCGCGGTCCATGACGTGACGCTTACGGATAACCTGACGACCCGACTCGAATACATCGATGGAAGTCAAACCTGCAGCGGCGGAGCCATATTCGCGTCCGAGTCGAACGATGGCGATTCGTTGACGTTGCAGTGGAAGCTTACCGACGAATTGAAAGTCGGCGAAAGTGTGACGATTCGCTTTCAGTGCAGAGTCAGATAGCGGGTACCCCCCTTTCGTACTTACGAAGACTGAATCAAACTGCTCCTTTTCGAAATCGAGTACCCTGAACTTCTTCCTAAGTCTGATTCGCTATGAAATATGTCATCGTCATCCCCGACGGTTGTGCCGACGAGCCGATTGAAGCTCTTGGTGGTCGCACGCCGCTTGAAGTCGCCAATGTTCCGGCGATGGACGAATTGGCGAAAAATGGCAAATTAGGGCTCGCAAACAACACTCCAGACCACCTTCCCGCTGGCAGCGAAGTTGCGAATCTATGCTTGCTCGGATACGACCCGGACCGCTACTTTACCGGACGAGCACCCTTGGAAGCCGCTGCACAGGGTATCACGCTCGAGCCTGGTGATTGGGCCGTTCGCTGTAACCTCGTCACGATCGAAGAGCAAACGATGGTTGACTTCACCGCCGATCATGTGACGACCGAAGAAGCAACCGAGCTACTCGAATCGCTGCAAGCAGAACTCCGCAGCGAAGATCCAATCGAATCGAGATTGAACTTTGTTCCTGGGGTCAGTTATCGAAACCTTCTTATTTTTCGCGGTAGCGAATCGATTGCAGCTCCGTTTTCCAAGGACACTCGCAGCACGGCTCCACACGACCTAACCGATCTGCCAGTCAGCAACGATTTCCCGCGAGGTCCTGGCAGTGATTGGCTGGTCCGTTTGATGAACCGTTCCGCAGACGTTTTTGCTGACCATCCGGTTAACAAACGACGTGTGGCGGCCGGCAAACGACCGGTCACGAGCGTTTGGCTATGGGGACTGGGGGATGCACCAAAACTGCCCTCCTTTGAATCGCTGCATGGCGTCAGAGGCGTCATGATTACGGCGGTCGATTTACTGCGAGGCATCGCGGCGCTCGTTGGTTGGCCACGCATCGATGTCGAAGGAGCGACCGGGTATCTCGATACCGATTACGCCGCCAAGGGGCGTGCGGCGATCAAAGCGTTGCAAACTTATGATTTGGTGTGCGTCCATGTTGAAGCCCCCGACGAAGCGTCACATGAAGGACGTCACGATGCGAAGATTGAAGCGATCGAGCAAATTGACAAACAAATTGTCGACCCGCTCATCAAAGCGTTGTCCGCAAAAGGGGACTATCGTATCTTGATCACGCCCGATCATCCAACCTATTGTCGTACCAAGAAACACACGCACGCCATGGTCCCATGGTTAATCTCAGGGACGGGAATCGATCCTGATTCAGAAACTAGCTATGATGAAAAAGCGGCGGAAAACTCCGGCCTCAACTTCGCTAACGGCTGGGATTTGATCGGTCATTTTATTGAATCAGAACATTAAATTTCAAAACCACTCAACTCTTTATCCAATCCCGTCTTTCCAATGTCTTTAATCGTACAAAAATTTGGCGGCACCAGCGTAGCGGATGTCGAGAAGATTCGTGCAGCGGCCCGCAAGGCGATTCGCGCTCAGAAGCAAGGTCACCGTGTCGTGATGGTCGTCAGTGCGATGGGCAAGAATACCGACTTGTTGTTGAAGCTAGCGGGCGACATCAGCGAGAATCCGCCGGCACGCGAAATGGATATGCTGCTTAGCACTGGCGAACAGGTCAGTGTCGCGCTTGTCGCTATGGCAATCGAAGATCTTGGCTCGAAGGCGATCAGCTTGACGGGCGGTCAAATCGGGATGAAGACCGACGACAGCTTCAGCAAGGCTCGGATTCAATCGATCTCGACCGAGCGAATTGAGCGTTTGCTCGATGAAGGCAATATCGTTGTCGCGGCTGGGTTTCAAGGCATTGACGATGATTTGAACATTACCACGCTGGGTCGCGGTGGCAGCGATACCACCGCCGTCGCACTTGCATCCGTTTTGGGTGCCGATGCGTGTGAGATCTATACCGATGTCGATGGAGTCTATACGACCGACCCTCGCCTGCTTCCCGAAGCACGACGTGTGGAGGTGATTAGCTACGACGAAATGCTCGAACTCGCTAGTCTCGGCTCGGGCGTGATGCACAACCGAAGTATCGAATTCGCGAAGAAGTTCAACGTGCCCATTCATGTCCGCAGTAGTTTCTCCGATACCGAAGGGACCATGATTGTCGCGGAGACGGAATCACAAACGGCACCCGTGTGCGGGGCAGCGATGACGCCAAGCGAATCGCGAGTCACGGTCTTGGGCGTTCCCGATGTGCCGGGGAAAAGTTTGCAAATCTTCTCAGCGATCGCCGACAAGAAGATTGCTGTCGACATGGTCGTTCAAAACGTCGGTGACCAAGGAAAAGCGGATGTCTCTTTCACCGTTCGACATGATGATTTAAAGGCGACCATCAAAGCGATCGAGAATATTTTGCCGCTCATCGGTGCCCATGCGGTCACCTTCGATGACGACGTCTCGAAGGTTTCCGTTGTCGGCGTCAATATGGCCCAGCAAACCAATGTCGCGTCAACCATGTTTCGGGCTCTCGCCGATGCAAACGTCAACATCCAAATGATCACGACTAGCGAGATCAAAATCTCCACGATCGTGCCACGATCCCAGGCATCCGATGCACTCCGAGCCGTCCATGAAGTGTTTAAGCTCCACGAAAAACCTACGGATGCGAAATCGTGGAACGAAATTCGTGAAGCGCGAACCGAGAACGCAGATATCGAAACGCTGGTTAGCCGTTTGCAGGACGATGCACTCGAGGCACTAACCTTGACGGGTATTTCGCTAACGAAAAAGCAGGCGCGGGTCACTCTTCGCGGTGTTCCCGATAAACCAGGAATCGCGGCCGATGTGTTCGAAACAATCGGCAAGGCGGAGATCTTTGTCGATATGATCGTGCAAGGCTATGACGGAGTCGATGGATCGACGAGCGTCAGTTTTACCGTGAACGAATCGGATCTGGGCAAAAGTATCGAAACGGCGACTGCCATTTGTAAAAAACATGGGATGCGAGATGTCCAGCAAGGCAAAGGGATTTCGAAAATCACAGTTAGCGGCATCGGTCTTAGAAGTCATACCCATGTGGCTACCGTTTTGTTCAAGCAATTAACCGATCTAGGGATCAATGTGGAAATGATTGGAACGAGTGAATTGCAAGTCAATGCGGTGGTCCAATCAGACAAATCCGATTCCGCACTGGACAATCTGAAAATTGCCTTCCAAAATTCCTTAGCCTAGACATTTTGTCTCGTCAAAAACGGTTTCCTTTTCGGATCAGAATACAGGTGAAGGTACCCTTCGCCGGGGGCAGCGACGGTCTTACTTTTGGTCAATACGGATTCGGAAAAAGATGTCTGAATTCCTTTGTGAAGAGCCAGCGTGATCCGGTGCAGTGATCCGGTGGCACTCCCCAAACCCGTAATAGTTTAGTCCATTTTGGATTGCTATAGGTCGAAATTGGGCGACGGGGTAGAATTTTCATCATCACGGATTGGTGCTTACGTTCTCCTTCTATCCCAAACACGAATTTGCTTGCCCAGGAGGAGGATCAAATGGGACGGGGGTAGTTCCTGAAGGAAACGACTAACTGCACCGGAGCGAAGCGACATTGAAACGGTAGCCAAAGGGCTGCCGTTTTTCGTTGGTGGGCAGGATGCCCACCACAAGCTTTCGGCCGGATGCCGTGACCATGCATCTTCGAGCCGACAAGCGAGCTTGAGCGCAAGCGAATAGCGAACAAGCGTAAGCGAAGTGAGAGTTCTTCCGTGCAGCTTAGTAAACACGATTCGCCGAAGGCACGGAGGATAGGATGTCCGCCGATGATGGAAGATGCGGCAACAGGAGCTTGCACGGCGGAGGACGATACGAAGCGAGGAACGATCGGTGTCGTCCGTAGCCCGGTCGTAGCGGCGAGCATGGAGTCCGCAGCGGAGTGCCCGAGCGGAGACCGGGCGTCCGGCAGCGGAGCCGAGAAGACGGATCGTGATAGCCACCAACCCAACGAAACTCTGTTATACTCAGCTTTTTGTTTTAGCCCCACGGTGACGGATGCCTCTAAGAATTAAGCCCACCGTTGACTTTGCCTTCAAGAAAATCTTTGGATCTCCGGAGAACGACATCGCGTTGATTGGATTGCTCAATGCGATCTTGGATTTTGAGCGACCAATTGAAGCGGTGGAGATTCTGAATCCATTCAGTTATCAAGAATTTTCCGACAGCAAGCTCGTGGTTCTCGATGTGCGGTGCCGTGACTCGGCGGGCAAATGGCTTAACGTCGAAATGCAGGTTTCCGTTTATGCGGGACTGATTGAGCGACTTGTCCATTACGCTTGTAGAATGTACGTCGATCAGTTGACGGTGGGAGGCAACTATGCTCTCTCGAATCGATCGATATCGATTTGTCTGCTAAATCGTGTTCTTTTCCGCGACATTGTGCAAGCTCACCACCGTTTTCAAATGCTTGATAAGGAAAGCGGCCGAGAGCTTGACAATGCGATCGAAGTTCACACGGTCGAGATGACCAAGTATAATTTAGACGAGAAGACGATCTCAAAAGCGAGCAAACTGGAGCAATGGGCTTTCTTGCTGTCAAAGGCTCAAGATTACGAGGCTGAAGAATTAAAACAACTTCTTGCAGGCATCGAATTTAACACGGCGATCACAACGATCGAAACCATTTCCGCCAAAACGAGGGATAAGAGTATGTACGATCAAAGAGAAAAAGCCCAGCGGGACTACGAATGGGCGATCTCAGGTGCGAGAGAAGAGGGCCGCGAAGAGGGGTTAGAGCAAGGGATTGAGCAAGGGATTGAGCAAGGAATGGAGCAGGGAATGGAGCAGGGAAAGCTTGCTGGCACGATTCAGACGCTTGAATTGCTGCTGGGGGACGCGGTCAGTACTGATGAGGAGCTAACCAAGTGTGAGACAATTGCACTTACGACGCGGATAGCCCAGTTGCAGCAACGTCTACGTGACCGTCAATCGTGAAGAGATTGCCTCTACGATGATATCGTTTACACCTACGCTTTCTCCAAAACAGTCTTGCTCCAGAGACCCCATCGGGTATGAGGGTGGCAGCAATAACATTTACGAATACGTTGGTTCGCAACCGGTGAAGTGGATTGACCCTCACGGTCTTGAGTGGAATCTAGGCAGAAATCCGCCGCCTGGTTACGGTTCGCCGCACGATGATGGCGATTTGCCATCTAACCAGGATAAGTTCGATGATTGGGTTAAGGACGAGAGCTTACGCGGTGATTGGTGGATAGGGCTTCCCAAATGCCCAAGCAAAATTTGTGTTCTAACTTTGAAGACAAATAGCCGTCTTCCACGAGAGTTCTTTGCAAATCCGGACCCAACGGATTGGCACTCCCCAGGTCCAATGGGTAGCAATGAAGGTCGCTATCACCCAAATGGTGTTTATTCGATGCGATCACGATCAAGAAATGATGCATCGAACCAATGTGTATATGATGCAAATGGTTCGTTGATTTCGGGTGCGCCAACGCATGGCACTGTCGATTCAAGTGCTCCTGGATCCTTCCCTCTCGCCCATTATTTGGACGATGTTGCAGCCGTCGAACTGGCTGCGAGTCTTGATGGCTGCTGGGACGACGGAGGGTTCTTTGGTGCTGGTCATATAATTGAAGGTTGTTCCGGTGAGAACATGCAGAAATACTTTGACCTGCGACCAACGTGGGGAGAGTCGGACCCACCGGACGAAGACCCATGCGACCCTTGTAAGTTTCCGACTTTGGTACCGGGTACTTACAGTGGTCCTTCGCCTCGGAGGTAACAATTGGACACTGTCAAGCCGACCAAGCGCAGAAGAGCAATTGTGTTATGCGCGGGATTGCTGGTTTTTTGGTTTCTGACACTCGGTCTATTTGTCGAGGGTCAAGTAAAATCCACTGGTCGTCAAAGCAATGAACAGGAAGAATCCTTTCTTGCGGATGATACACCAGTCTTCTTTCATGCATTTGTTACCGGGAATGAGCGTGTTATATACGGTGTGCCGTACGTTCTGTCGTTTAGCGAGCCATTACCGCCATTTGGACTGAACGTTGTTTTAAGTTCGCTTCCCAAGAACAGTGAGCGCGATCCAGTCGCTCACATAACTCACGTTGTAGTACGATATGAAGATGGAACTACCATCGATGTCGTGAGTGACGAAACTGAAATCAAGAAGGAATTAAGTCTTCGAAAGCTGTTCGGCCGTGAAGTGTTAGGCTGTAACCTTGTGCTGCAGGACGCTCTTCCCGAAACCGGGAATATCGTTGTAATGGTCAAGGGTGTATTCGGGGGGACGAAATTTGATGAGGCGGTGACTATTAATGTAGCTGTCGTTCGGCGGGTGTATCCTGGATGGCTGAAGGTTTTGTTTTTGGATGGTCTTTGAATGTTACCGCGTCCTGTCAAAAATCTCTGAGAGCGATCAAAGGTGTCGGACACCGAAATGGCTGAATAGGTAGTTTCCCACACCGTCCGGTCAAAAAACTCCGACGACTCGGCGGAACGGTCATTCGCGATGGAATCTTGTTCAATTCGGCCGATATCTCAGAGGAGGTATTCGAGAGGATTCGCGATGGCATCGTGAAAAGCCGCGAATAACTGGCTTTGGCGCAGCGGCAAATCAATGGCTTGATCTTTGACAAACGGGTGGTAGATATTTGCGACGAATTATTCGCTATGCGACAGTTCTGCGCCGATACGACTTGAGCAGCCCACCGAGTCGCTTCGTGACTTCAAGCTCGCCTTTAGGATCAGGTGGCTTCTCAAACGGAAGGATCAACTCGTTGTCCAAACCTTGATGGGGACGTTCCTCGTGGTAGTGCGCCAAGTATTCCTTCGTTGCATGATCGAGCATTTGCTTGCCAAAGAAGATCATTCGGTTGGCCATCTCCGATTTATAGCTCAAGATAAACCGCTCTTGAAAAGCGTTCATGTTCGGTGCTCGGACCGCAGTCAGGACCGGTTTCACGCCGTTGTCTCGGAGCTTCTCTTTAAATTTTGCCGTGAACTTTGAATCGTTGTCCATGATCAATAGTGTCGAATGACCTTCGCCGCCGAGGAGACCGTCTTTTTTCGTGGTTCGCTCAACTGCTTCGAGCATCCACTTTTCATTCGGATGTTCGGTGCTACCGACAAACTGGACGCAGCGTGATTTGAGTTCAATCACAAATAACAGGTAGATCGTTTTGAGACCACTGGGTGTCCAAACATCGACGGTCGTAAAATCAGTCGCTGCTAAGCATTCCCAGTGAGCTTGCAAAAACTCGGACCAGGTCGTGCCGTGGTTTTCACGATGGGGTGATGGATCGAGTCCGTGCTCATGCAAGATGTTTGCGACCGAAGTGTCACTGACGGTGTGTCCGAGTTTCTTCAATTCCCCTTGGATCCGATCGTAGCCCCAAGAAGGATTCTGCTTGGCGATCATCACGACCAAGCCAATGATCTCTTCACTGAGCTTAGGTCGCCCAGGAGAGCCAGTGGAATACGTGTGATGGTTTGCAATCAATTCGCGATACCAGCGAAGAATGGTGTCCGGCGTAAAAAGGCTGCAGAATTCCCCGATTTTCTTACGCCCCAGCTCCTTTCCTGCTTCTGCCAGCCGAACTCGCTGCCGGTCACTCAGGATGATTCGTTTGTCTCTGCCGATGATTTCACGCAAAACATCAATTTGAATTTGCTGAAAACGGATGATCCCCCGACTCTCTTCGCTCGCCAGTCCAGCCAAGCACCAGAGAACGATCAGCCAAGGCTTTAGGACAAACGGTCTTGATCTTGCCTCACCTATTTGGTCCGTTTTTGTCATCATCTCAAACACCGCCTTCAACGTCAGCGGTTCTGACACGCCAAGGTCGCGTCGGTATTGTTCCAGCCAACCTTCCAAGATCTGGACGGTCTGAACGAAGAGGATTTTTTTCGTTGTTGGTGTAAGTGTGAAGTGTCCACGCTACCGCAGCGACCAAGTATTCTTTGTTGGGCAATCGCCGCAACGATTCGTTGACTACCGATTTGCCGCTCCTCGAGTCTTCCGACGACCAGGCAGAGGCCGCCTGGTCGGCTGCGCACGCGAAGTGTATCGTGGGTCTTTTGTTGATGCGATAGAAGTTGGATGTCGCCCAGGGCGAGCGGGTCTTGGCTAAGACCGAAGTAGGAACGAATCATAGGATGTTTGAATGGTGTCAAATGACAAATGAAGATCGCCCCTATTGCCACCTGCTCTGCGCGCAGCCTCGATAGAAAGGAGCGGGGTAAAATCAGAGCGGGGGCGGTAACAATCAGCCACGTCCGCCAAAGTGGCTGAATTATAAACCGCCATCAACTGGAAAGTTTCGCTTCCGCGAACTCCCCCTTCAATCTCCTTGCTCCATTACTTGGGTTCCCTAATTCTTTTCTGACTTCTTGTCTGATTCACTGCAAACTACCTGCTGGTGCTTGCCCGCTTCCTGTGGTGAAGACGGCTTGTCCTTGTCCTTGTCCTTGTCCTTGTCCTTGGTATGGCTCATTCCGTTCGTCATCATCTATACCTCTTCAAAAAAGGAACGAAAAACAGAATAGTCGCACTTGGACTATTCCTAGTCCGACTATACGCTTGCCGACTTTTCACGGCAAGGAACTGATGGAAAAGTCAATTACTACAACTGAGTACCGGGCGCTCGTTTCCTACCTCCGTCAAAGACGCGAGGCGTCCGGCGTTACCCAGGTGGAACTCGCCCAAAGAATCGATGAGTCTCAATCGCTAGTCAGCAAGATGGAACGCTGCGAAATCCGGATAGACGTGATTCAGCTTCGGACCATCTGCGAAGCAATGGGAACGGATTTGATTAGTTTTTTACGAGGTTTTGAACGTCAACTCTCTCGGAAGAGTTAGTTTTTGGTAAGTTTCAACTGAGTACCTCGCGACACCTGACTTGGTATTTGTTAAAGGAATCTCTGGCTCCGAAAAGCAAGATGATCAAAACGACGCCAGCGCCTAAGAACTCACTGGCATCGACCGTTTCGTTATTCCAACGAAGCAGAAGCGCGACCGGCAACGAGACACTTAGGTTTGCATGGAATTGGTAGTAGCGATAGTGGCTGTCGATCAAGGCCCTTACTGCGTCAAAAGATTCATTAAGGCGATTGAAGACCAGTTTCTCTTGACTCACGCCCAACAGATACATGAGCGGGTCGATCAGCATCCAGCGAATGGTGCTGATAAAAACTCCGAGACCAATCGACGCGAGCGTTGCAAAGAGGAACCCGGCAACCGTTGGGCTCGTTTTTACTGAGACGCTCGTCCAAGCGGATGCTGTGATGGAAGAGTAACTGGCCCCCATCAACAAAACCCACCCTGGAATTATATAAGCGATCAAAATGCCAAAGGTCCGTTCATTGATATTCATAACCTTCCGTATCTATCAGAACATTTGCTTAGATGCAACGAAAATCAGCATCCCTCAAAACAATGAACGCGAGGTGGATCGCCTTTAAATCGGCGATCAAGCAATCTATTGACTGGATCAAGAAGCAGCACAATATGCAGGAATACCGCCGACTTGTTCGATCGTTTTGTACTCCCTATTCCGACGTCCCTTTAACGGTGAAGAGATGCAGAGCGCCGTTGCTAAACGCGATTATCTTCCCCGTGACTCGCTGCCATCGGTTCGTTTTAAGTGTCTAAGACGGAAATTAATATGGTCGAATATCTCAGAATCTGCGCAGCGTTTCCCTCCCAAATCGTGTGGCCTTTTGTCGCACCTCTCCCTTTTCCTTGCAAATTCCTCAGGGCCACCCCTTTGCCCGTTGCCCGGCAATCGTCAACGACTAGATTGAGCATTCCAGACCCCCCTCCTTCCTGCACTGTGAACGCTCCGAAATGACATCCATTCCCTCTCGATCCAATCGGTCAAGAAACAATAAACGCGGGCACAGCAGAGTTCGTAATCGCAAGCTAAATCACCGACTACGATTCGAAACCTTAGAGAAGCGTCATTTATTAGCCGGCGATTTGGTGGTTGATACAACGATCGATGAACTCGATAGCGATTTCGGGCCTGGCGACTTCAGCCTTCGCGAAGCGATCGCGCAAGCCAACGCGACCGAGGGGCACGATACGATCACGTTTGCCGAATCGATGTTCGGACGCGATTTGTACGCCAATATTCGCTTGGCCGAATCTCTCGGCCAAATGAAAATTACCGATAGTGTATCAATCTTGATTCCCAACGCTGATTGGGGCCTTGTCATCCAAGCTAACAATTTGACCGGCGTCGATGCCCGTGTTTTTGACATTGCGGAAACTGCAGATGAAGTCAACCTAACGGGATTTGAATTGCATGGCGGAACCGCACTCCAAGGTGGAGCGATACGAAGCCTGACCAATGGTGAGTTGATATTAAACGGAGTTTGGTTTAACGGAAACAACAGCCAATCGTTGGGCGGATCACTCTTTTTTCGAAATAGCACCGTTCGCATTTCCGAGGGTAGCTTCTACGCAGGAAGTGCTCTGCAGGGTGGTGCCATCTACGGCAGTGGCGGAAGCCTGTTTATCAACAATAGTGAGCTGAGCTACAACGATGCAACCGGAACGAGTGGAGGTGGCGGAGCGATCTATGGTTTGGGCACGGACATTGTCATCTCCAATTCGACGATAAGCGGCGGCGTATCCGAAACAGTCGGAGGTGGCATCGCAGCTTATGGTGGCTCGTTGACGATTAACAACAGTACGGTTGCGTTCAACTCAGCGGCACAGTCGGGTGGTGGTGTTTGGGTCGATGAATTGGCGACCCTCAATGCGACCAGCAGCCTGTTTGCAAGTAACACAGCGTCATCGGCTGCGGACGTTTTTGGCACGTTTGCTTCCGCAAGTCATACTTTGGTTCAAGATGCGAACGGGGCGGTGGGGATCGCCAATGGTGACTCAGGAAACAACCTCGTTGGTCAAGATCCACTATTGGGCGACCGCGTCGGATACAACGGTTGGCAAGAATCGTCATATCCACTGATGCCTGGCAGTCCTGCGATCAATGCGGGCTTGAATCCTGACAATCTACCGTTTGATCAGCGAGGCAGTGGTTTCGCCAGGGTATTTGGATCTGCGGCGGATATTGGTGCTTTTGAAGTCCATCCACTAACGCTCAATAGCATTACCTTCGCTGGTGAGTCCTTGCCGCAGAACCAGCGACTCGAGCCGGTCAGTCAACAACCACTCGTGTTTGTCGCCGAGTTCCAGGGGGCCCTTGAAACCGGCGGAGCGTGGAATGCAGGCGATTTTGTCAGTAACGCTGTCCAACTCATAAACCTAGCGTCGTCCGAGATTTTTCCGCTCACGTCTAAAGGGCATTCCACTCGCGATGGTGTTAGTCGAATAACTCTCTCAAGCGAGCAAACCCTAACCGACGGCGATTATCGGCTGTCCTTTATCTCATCGGCCGCTGGTACACAGACGATCGCAGGCGTACTTCTTGATGGCGAACCACTTGGCAGTGACACAGCCGGTACTCCCACCGGCGACGGTGTTCCCGGTGGTGATTACCATGTCGATTTCACGATCGACCACGCTCCGCTTCCGCTTGACGTCAAACGAATCGAACCAACGGGAAGTTTGCTGTTTCATGCTGACGCCGAAAGCTGGTTACACGGTGCCGACGATACTGATCAGTACACGTTTGGTGCCAGTGCTGGTCAATACTTAGCATTGAGTGTCGCACCACCGGCCAATGAAACGATCACAGCTAGGTTGACCGGGCCAGACGGGTTTGTTGTTAACGCAGCCGTTGGAGATAACGGTGCGGTCATGATACAGTCGAGCCGCTTACCTGCGGATGGCACTTACACGATTGAAGTGACGGGGGCCGGTCCGACATTGTACGCCATCGAACTCGCTCTTGGCGGAACCAGCGAATCGTTAATGGTTGGCGATAGCAGCGAATCCGCTCCATTTAGGATCGATCGAGAAATCGGCAGCGGCGCTTCGCATCCGTGGACCGTCTTAGGTCATAGTAACGCTGGCGTAAGTGGCATTGCCTACACCAAAACAAACGCACCGCAGCGATTCGTCGATATTTCGGATACGGGAACGCTATTGGATTTTACAAGTAGCGTCAAAACCCCTTTTACCTCCACGGTTGGCAATACGCTGTTTCCGGCTGGCGATTTATTCATCCATGAGACGGGTGGCATTTCAAAAGGTGACGAAACATTTTATCGGTTCAATTACCCACTTCCAGTCAGCGAGGATTATGAATCCGCCTTGCTGCCTTTTTGGGGTGTTACTGGTGATGAAGCTGGAAGCGTTTTCGTTCAAGAAACTTTGGTCGATGGCTTCCAGACTCTCATTGTCCAGTGGAACGAGGTCTCGTACTACAACGACAGCGGGTCGGGAAACTTCCAGTTACAGCTTTTTGCACCCGATGCACCGATACTCGCTCGCTTTGTTTACCCAGATGTCGATTTTGAGAACGAGTGGAATGATGGTGGAAAATCGGCAACGATCGGTGTCCAGGCTCGACCTGATATTTTCGCACAGGTCGGTTACGACGAAGCAACGGTCCAAAACGGCGACGTGATCGAGTTTAGCGCTGACCCACCACAAACGACGTCTGATGTGGATGCTTATACATTCGACTGGAGTGCAACCGATTCGGATCACGTGGATATTGTATTTTCAGCACTCGGTTATCTCGATCCTTCCCGAACGAAAATCGAACTGCTAAACACGGATGGACAAACGGTTCTTGCGACCGCTACGAATAAGTTCGACAATCGTCCGGTCGAGAATGCGGACCTTGGAATCTATGATTTCGCGTTGACTCAGCATGGCACTTACACCATCCGCGTGACCTCCGACACGCCTGGCAACTACAGCTTAGCCGTCTTCGATTCATCCTCCCTTGAGCTTGAGCCAAATGACGCCGCTGACGGTTTTGTGAACCAACTCAGCTCTGACTCTCCTCATCAAGGCTTCTTGAGCGGGATAGCTTTTGCGGCCGATTTCTCTGACGGCGATGAGCCATCGCTTGATGGCTTTACCATTGACTCTGAGTCGCCGGGACTGTGGCACGTCTCGAGCCGGCGCGGCAGCGATGCGGGACACTCCAGCCCGCATAGTTTGTTCTTCGGCATGGAGGAAACCGACGAAGGGGGCGGCAACGACCGCGAAGCCCGAGTCTTATCGTCGCCAATCGATCTGCGGAGTTTTGACTCCGCGTCGTTATCTTTCCGTTATTGGCATGACCTCGGATTAGGTAGCAATGTTGATCTCAATATTTCAACCGATGGTGGTCTGACTTATCAATATTTGGGATGGGTGTCCAACACCGACGGATTATTCAAAGATAAACAGATTGACCTGACTTCTTACGCTGGCTCCATCGTTCAGTTAGGCGTCACTTACGAACGCTACTCAGACACACCTGAGAGTGGTGAAGGTTTTTACATGGACGATATCGTTGTCAGCGGAAGCGATACGTCGGATCGCTATCAATTGTCATTGGAGGCTAGCGACCCAGTTACCCTGACGGTCGAGACACCGTTCAACTCGCCACTGGCTTCAATGCCGAACACGTTGGTTCCAGCCATCGAAGTATTGAAGCCAGACGGAACGGCTCTCGAAGTGGACCGCGTTGCCTTCGACGGCAAGCAATCGACCGTTTCTTTCACCGCACCTATCGGCGGCGAATACACGGTCATCGTACGAGCCGAATCAGGGGCGGGCGAGTACATCCTCGAAAATAGTGTCAGTCGCGATGCGGTCATCATCATGCCATCGGCGGGCGAATTGCGACTGGAAATGATTGACAACCAAGTCGCTGCTGCAATGGGGGAAACCATCCTTTTCCGTACCGACGGCAATTCGTTGCATCATGTCATCATTCAAGGCACCACCGGCTCCGATCGGCTTGTCGTCAACTCGGATGTCATCAATCGCTTGTTGCCCGAAGCGAAAATGATCCAGTTCATCGGCAACGGTGCAGACGACGAGTTCGAATTCACCGATACCGGTTGGTCGATGGGTGCTAACGTGATGGTGGGCGAGCGGTCGATGCGGCAAGCCGTCCATTCGTCGGGCGCGACAATCCAACTCGATACGTCACGAGCATGGCGGAACGTCGTCGAGGCACTCGATGTGAACAATCAAGGTGGCATCACCGCATCGGATGCATTAGCGGTGATCAACGAATTGACTGAGCGACTTTATTCGGCTAGCGATGGACTGCTCACCAGCGACGGATCGGCGGCCAGTCCCAGTGCCCCCGGTGCATTGGCTCGCTACTTAGATGTCAATGGTGACGGAAAGGTGAGCCCTTCCGATGCATTGCAAGTCATTAACGCTCTAGCAGAAATGCTACCTGGAAACCAAAGCGGTGAATCGGGAGAACTCGTTGCATCTGATTTACTGTTAACGCAAAATGCGGAAGTTGAGCGTCTCGTTCGTGATCAGACTTGGATTCCGGAATTCGAATCAAAGCAGGCGGTTCACGCACCGGCGATGCAGACCCCAAAAGCGGTTTTGTTACCGCAGATTGAGTCTGAAAGCGAGGAGGGAAACAGTGAGGAGAGTGATCCTCTTGACGTTGACTTAGTCGACCAACTGTTTGCCTTATTTCCGTAAGACGGCCTCGCCGCAATCCCACTTCCGCTACTGTCCCAACAAGTGATTAAAGAAGAACTGAAACGCACCGTCGTATTGTCGGTCGCTGCCGCCGCCCAATTGCGTGGCGTAACCAGCGGTAAGTTGTGTTCGTTTACCGAACTCCAAAGTCGTACCCGCCACCATGCTGGTGATGCTCGTGCTACCACCAAAGTCGCCAACTTGGAATGGTCCCGATGAGATCACGTTGCCGTCGGTCGTGGAGTTCGTTTGGTGAACTTCCAAAGTCGGAACAATCCCTGTCAATCCAGACGAACGGTCGTTGCGGTACAGCCAATAGCCGACACTCGCATCGAAGAAGATGTTATCGGCATCGCTCAACTTGCCAGCGTCTTGCAGTCCCGTACCACTGGAATTGATCGCGACCGAATTGCCCGATGCGGTGGCATCGTATTGCAGGAAGCTTTGTGCAAAAAACCGGTCGTCGGGCGTGTACAGCATTCCCAGGAAGGGTTGCAAGTGGACTGACTCGTTTTCGACTCGCAGTAGTGATGTTCCATCTGCATAATTGACGCGGGTATCACCAGCCGTCGGCAGCACGATCCCCAACCCTCCCGTGAACGCAATACGGTCCGTACGATGCAACAGAACCTTGGCATACATCGTCAAATTGCCGAAGCGAGAGTCCTTGCCGTTGGTAACAGTGTCACCGTCGAGCGTTGAGGTTGCCAACGCATCGGTGGCGAACGGAGCACGTAATTCAAACGAAGTCATACCGTCAAAGAACGTTCGTTCAAAGCCAGGGACGAACCGGTTCAAGCTGGTTCGGCGACCGCCCATCAGTGCATTGTGGATCGTGCTGTAACGAAAGAAAATCCGATCGGTTGGCAGCACCGAACCACCTTCCGCAATCTTTAGACGCCCCACCCCACCGCTACTGGCATCTGCCAACGCCATGTTAAAACGGACGACGTAGTCATAAAAGTAGTACGCATCAAGGTCTTCGCCGCCCGCAAGCGTATCGGCCCCCGCCTGAATCAACGCTCCCGATGCATTGGCATTGTACTCGGTTGATCCAGGAACCCCGTTCCTCGACTGAAACAACCCATCAATTGCTGCCGAGTAGGCACCCGGGGGCGGTTGCAGCGCGATCACATCATACGGAAGTGCTGTCGATGCTAACTGAGCTTGGATCTGTGAGATCGTTTGCGAGGTCGTCAGCGTTGCGTCTTCGTTGATCACTCCAGCCAACGTCGCAGCAGGTAACGGAGTCCCACTACGCAGTAGTGCCTGAATCTGCTCCGCCGATGTTAGTGATGAACTGTACGCACCGATGGGGCCTGATTCCGTTATTGTCAATGGCGATCCAACCGGCGGCAGTACGCCGGGCACATCCAGATCATCCGAGAGTACCATCAACCGGTCCACTACTGCATTGGCGCGAAACCCAACCGTGGAGCCACTGAAAAAGTCGCCGATCATCGCAGGAGTACGAAACGCCGAATCGGAATCGTTCCAGCACTCTCCCGCTTCACTGGCAAACAGTCTTCCGAACACAAAAGGTGCCTCATCGCAACTGTAGTCGGCACAGTCGTCGGTATTATACGCATCACAGGCTAACGCATCGCAGCTTCGATTCCCAGAATAATTCTCTGCAGCCAATGGCGATGTCACCGATAACAGGGCGGCGACCACGAGGAACCTATTTAGTTTGCTTGCCATCTTAAAACTCAACTCATTCAGTAAATCGATAGAACGACGCTATTTCAATCGTCAATAACCACCACGATGCCGAACGGATTTTAGCGATTCTGCTGAAAATACACGTGGGTCGAGTCCGGATAATCGGCAAATGTTGCCCAGGTTAAGAATATCGCGAGCACTATATTTCGAAATTTCCGCGCAGCAATACAGCCATTAATGCGTAGCAGCATTTGCCCGCTAGTGAGACCAATCGAAACCGTTGACGCTTCAGCTCATTTCTATTGCGACCCTGCAAGAAAAAGCTGATCGCCAAAGATGAAACACGGGATCAATGGGCGATATCAATTACGCCCGGGCGTTTCGCCCCACACTAGGAAAATCCGATGCAACATGATGCAACGGACGTTTGAAGTCACTCGGTTGAATCGTGGCCGTTCATGGCCCTTGACTCTCACTCTACTCAAGGCCGAACGGTAGGGGGATTTAGCCACGGATACTCACGGATCAAAACGGATGGCGAGGAATAACTGTCGATCCGTGCAAATCGGTGTCGATCCGTGGCTAATTCACAGTCTGGTCCGCCTGTCGGTAACAGGTGAGGTTTGACAGGAAAATCAGGGGCAGAAATATTTAGAAATCTGAACCCACGCCATCGAGCTTCCTGCTCGAAATCGTCCTGCCATCTTTCGACTCACCGCCGAAAAGCAGGCTAGGATGTCGAATGAATCCGCCCAACTAAGATTGCGAAGACCGCATCCCGGACTGCTTGTTCACACGCAGCACTGAACGTTTTAAACGGACAACAAAGCTCGTCGCCATCCGCCATGTAATCATTCACATAGACGTTCCCTGCCTTCAGTATTCCTCCTGTCGTCGAAGCACGATACTCTCCAAGTACGGTTCCGAAACGAAGCACGATTTGGTACCCAGCCGTGGGTACGGGGTCGCCGCCATCACGCAAATTGAACTTGCTGTTCGTCCAAATCACGGGTATCGATGACTCAATCACAATTTCACTTGCGTCGGGCATCGCTGTGAATCCGTCTGAGAACCTTCGCACCGCCTCGCTGACCGCCTCGTCCATCGCTTCTGACAACGGGGCGTCGACCGGCGGCTGAGTCACTTGCGGCGTCTGCTGCAACTCGTTGATCACCATCAACGCATCGCCAGCCGTCACTTTGTTGTCATGGTTCACATCAAGTAATGCGTCATAGGCCACCTGTTTTGTGCCTAGCCTGTTGATAATCAATAATGCGTCGGCCGCTGTCACATTGCCGTCGTGGTTACAATCGAAAACGTCAAACGTATCGGGACGGCTATTATCCCAGTCATCGTCTAGAACATCCAATTTAATATTCTCGGAATCTACAACAACACGCCCTAGATCGGTTTGTCGCTGGCCCGCTGCATCGCTTGCCACGATGGTGTAGGTTCCTTTGGGGATGCGTAGTGCGTAGCCACCCGCGTCCCCGGTCGAAGTCCAGTAAGTCTTTCCGACGTCATCGGTCGCTTCGATCCGAATTTGCGACTGCCCTTCGCCGATCGAATAGAAGTCGTCATCGATGACCGAATCACTGTAGACCACTCCCGTGATCGCAGGCGTCGGTCCAGTCGAACCAAACATTTGGGTTGACAATACAGACGCAAAGCCAGGAAAACCAGGATCCTCATTCGGGTTTTGTTCGATTCCAATGCCCACTTCCGCCGCTCGGTCGAGCATCAAATTGACGCGATGCCCGGCGCTACGAAATAGAATGTCGTGCGCTTCTTGAACAACAAGTCCAAAGTCGCCGCCCGTGGTCCAGTTGAATGCGATGTTCTCACCCGTGGGCCGCGTGTAACCTTGATTCGCAGCGCGAGTCCAAGGCGAAACACCCTCTGGTGTGTCATGGGCAAAATAGTCACGCAAGATCATGTCGAGCGAATGCAGTTCCGCAGCACGCGAGAGCGAGGCGTCCGGCGCAAGCGGCTGTTTAGGAGTCGTCGAAATCTTTCCTGCGTCGAGATCATCATTCAACCCAATCCCCAACCGACTTGCTTCACCGCTCGGATTGGCCCGCGCCCAATTGATGCGTTCAACCATCAATTGTTCAGCCGATGAAACATCGATCATTGGCTGTTCGAACCCATACTCCGCCGCCAACATGCAACGCTGCTCCAGCGATTCGACACGCAATGTTCGCCGTCTTTGGCCAAACCAAGACTTGGAAACCGTGATTGTGAACATTGGCTCGCTCGCGACGAAAGAAACTTGATGAATTGTCTTATCCGTAATATTTTAACCAGTGCAGGTGCCAGCCGTCACTCGTCTATCCACACAACAACAGGTCATGCGACAAATTGTCAACCAAAGCGGCGACGACTCCACTGCAGCTTCTCTCGCTCTTTTTTCGAGAAGGCCAAGCGAACATGCCCGATCCAGTTTGATCCCCGCAAAGCGACCCCCAAAAATGAAGCATATAAAATAATGTTTGGCTGGGGGAATAGCCGTCCACCGGGGCTTGCAGCGACGCGCAAGCTTTCGACAGGAAAATTGAACGACAGGAAGATAATGGTGTGAGGCAAACCGCGTGCAGATTTTTCTTTCGTCCAATCTTCCTGTCTACACTTGGTCCTGGATCGGTTCTGCCTCAACCGGTTTTGATTGGTGTCAATTAGCGATCGATTAGTGTTCCCGAAGCTTTTCAAATTCCATTCAAACGAAGACAACGCAGCGAAGCATGCCCGAATAGAGGTTTTATCGCAGAGACACAGAGTTTTTTCTGAACGGCTTTCTCTCTGCGTCCTCTGCGACTCTGCGTTTCAAAAACCATACGATCCCAATCCTCTGCTGCCACGAAAACCGAAGATCAAGGCTGACACCCGTGAAGCGATCATCAAAGGTCACGTTGTTTGCTGCCACGAAAACCGGTGTCCAGGACTGCACTCCTACAAAGCGATTCCAACTCCGTAGATTACGTGAAGGTCCACTTCATAAAACCTCATGCGGAAAAAGCTCAAATAGTTGCTCTGCTTGGCGGATTTTCAATCGTCGTTCATGGTTCAGGTTAAGCCTGCCGAGCGTTGCCCGGCCAATGTCCGACCTAGCAACAAGAACGAAGTCCTCCCATTGGAAATGGTCGGACCAGCGATCTCGACGTGGATTGTAAAGTGTAATTTGGCCAATCATCCCCACCAATTCAACGGCAATACAACCCGCTTTGTGAAGGTTGCAACTCGGACAAGCCCATGCGAGGTTTCCAATGTCGTCAGAGCCACCAGCCGAGCGGGGCACGATATGCTCAACATGAAAAGTGGCACCCTGCATACTCTGATGCATCTGACAGTACTCACAACGGTTGCCGGCGCGCAGCATGACTTGCTGTTGAATGTCGTTTGAAACCAAGAGATCTTCCTATGGCTTACGACCAAGCAGGTGCAGAGCTTCGGCGCGTACAAGCGAGAGCTGTTCGCTCAATTCCGCGAGTGCCGCGAGATCTTCACGCTCTCGGTCAGTCAGTGTCCCTTCGTTGTTCCGATCCATTAGGCATTGAAGTCGCAAGTCAGCCTGCTCAGGCAGCCGAAGCATCGTAATACTCTCGACCCACTCAAGAGGCGCATCAATCGTAGTATTCAAATCGTTTCTCCTTAACCGGAAATCTAATGGCTCCATTGTAACCTACTCGTCCTCAGCAATCGTACTCGCTGTTGAAAAATCTCTCTAAAGACGAACAATGTCCCCGTTTTGGACTTCCGGCCCGCTAAACTTTGCCGGCTTTTCAAACTACATCGGAACCAAACCAGTCAGCCAATCATGAAATCTGAAAAAAGCGAATTTGCCCGCGAATCACGCTAATCGACGCGAATACATCATCACTTCAGTATGTGCATCGCGTAGTTCAGATTTGTATCGACTAGATGTAATTCAAGCGTGCGATCCGTTGCATTTCCGGTCATCCAACCAGCTTGGCCATCCAATACGAAAGCGTCATCCCCGCGATGTAAGTGGTGGTCTTGCGAAATCAGTGTCGCTGATTCTATGATCTCTCCTTTGTCATCAATGACCATGCCGTAGACACCGCGAAATGTTTCACTCGAATCAGCAACTTCCCACTCTTCCCATAAGACGATATTCCGATCGTCACCCACACGCACCATTTTCGGCCGCTCTGCATGTAAACCAGAATCAGTAGCATAGGTGGTGAGCCAGCGAAGCCGATTCTCGTAAATTTTGCCGCTCGAAGTTACCGTCAATTGATCGGGAAGGCTTGGGTCAATACCCCCATCGTCTCCATTGAATCGGACGATGGCCAAGTTTCGCGACCCGCTAATCAGTCCCCCTTGGCCCGACAGTGCATCGGTTCGGCTGGTACTCTCGGTCGAAAACAGCACCATGTGACTGTAGTTAGAATCCGCAATCGGTACGATGTCCCCAAGCCTTGTCCGCGTGTTGTTTTCTCCCAGGCTCCCTTTGATTTGAAAGAGTGGAAACGATTCGCTTTGGATTCCTGCCCACTCCGATTCGTAATCGTGGGAGATGACGATTGAGCGAGGAAACGCGTCGCCAAGATGCATCTCAATCATTTCCTCGCTATCATGAATTAAACGTTGATCCAAGGAGTGACTGACCCAAATCGTACCGGTGCGCGTCACATCACCACTGTCCGCATCAAGCCGTGTGGACCTAGCCATCTGATGACGAACGCCAGAAATGTTCGGATCGGGATCACCGTTGGTGCTATGCAGCAGAGCGACTTCTCCGCCACCGACGGCGAGTCGTGAACTCGCGAAAGTCATCGGGTTGACGATCATCAGAGCATTCTCATCGGCCTGATGGCGAGCGGTGTCCAAATCAATGTTGAACAGAATCTTGCCGTTGCCGTCCAACTTGACGACTCGCACGATGTCATTTCGGAACGTATCCAACGGCGGATAATCCGGATCGACCAACTCGCCTTCGTCGACGCCAGTGGCATAGTAGCGATTCCCGGCCTCGTCGGTTGCCAACCCCATGATCCGGTCGAGCATCGGCAGATCAGCGTGGATTTGACTCACCGCATAGCCGGTCGAAGTGGGCGTGACGCGGAACAGAACCGCTTTCCAAGGTGTTTCAGGATCGTAGTCCTGGGCCAGTACATCCAGAACGTTGCCGTTGGACGAAACGACGATCTCGGGGGTCTTGCCGTATTGGCTTGCCCAACTGGTCGGGCCATTAAGGTCTTGTTCGTTTGCATCGAACGGAGTGAGTACATCCGAAACCAAAAGTTTCTGATCGTAGAGGTAATTGATCACACTCAGAGCGTCTGAGGCAGAAACAACCTCATCGCCGTTGACGTCGTAATACGGCGGAGGAATGTTCGAGATGTTTTGCACTGGACCTGACCCGACGTCAGACAGGTAGTTGATGACTTCCAGAGCATCGGATGCAGAGACAAGGCCATCGTTATTGACGTCTGCCGCAGTGACAGGGTTTTGCCAAGACAACATTCGGCGATCTTCCAAGGCTTCGACGCCAGTCAAACGGCGACGGTATCTCGCGACAGCAGATCGTTGCTTTCGTTTACGCCAATTTTGCATCACCATTATCCCTTTCCTTTCTTCGCCGTTCAACGTAGCCGAAAATCGAGGATCAACGTGACCTCCGCAAAGCGATTCTCTAGTAGTTTCGCCGTAAAATTGCCAAGAAAGTACGAGCACCATTAATAAAGCCGCCGCCAGAAGTTGGAGCCTGTTCTTTAAAGCGACTAGGTCCACCAATCGCACCATATGCATCCTTTGCCGCCCCGTAAGTCTCGGCTAACGCAGAAATCGTAGCGTTCCCCTCCAACTTTAGGTATTTCAACGCAAGTCCTGCGCCACCTGGATTAATTCCGTCAATGTATGCTCCCGTCTTTCCGAGCGGTCCGGTCGGGATATTCAAAAGGCTTCCTGCTGTGTCGATCGTACTTAGCGCCCAGTGGAAAGTAAGCAGAACGGAAAGCTCGTTCATCAAACGATCTGCCGCCTCCGACATGCTGTTGGTTGCTAAGAAATTTCCAACAAAGGAGAACGTCGAGTAGTTGAATCCAGCAATAAAACCAAGCCCGGCCATCGTTCCGTCGTTCATGCTCACATTGGTCAATATCGCGTAGGATGACATCGCAAAGTTGCCAGTTGGATCAACGAATTGATTTGGTGAGTTGAACACGTAGCGATATAGGTTGGAGTCGGATGAATTGAATCCGATCCCGTCCATCGACGTGAACACACCCGACGAAGGATCGTAGTTCCTCGATCGGTTGTAATACTGATCAAGTTCAAAATCATATTCACGACCTGCAAACCCATAGCGGTTCCACGAAGCACCAATTTGGTCAGAACCGATCGTGCCGAAAACTCCATAGATAATCGGTGGGCTGATCTCACCACTGCTTTGCATTAGATCTCGCACCGTCCCTATTTTGTCCGAGTAGTACCAGGTAAGACCTTCACTTGGTCGACTCGCAGCTACAATCTGATCCACGACGTCGGTAAACAAATAGCGGGTCTCAGCATCTCCGTTGGCGTCATAGTCACCCCAGGTTTGAGCACCATCATGAACAATTCGTAGAACGGCGATGCCGTCAACAAGTTTTGTAACTCGTTGGTCGAACGAATCGTATTCAAATTCAATCGACCTAAGATCAACACCCTCGGAAGTCCGCTCTTCAACCTTCACCAACCGGTTGCGATGATCCCAGAAATATTCAGTCACTTGGCCATCGCTAAGCCTAGTTTTCAACTTCTGATTTCCTTCGCCGTCATATTCGTATTCGAAAACACCATCAGAACTCAATTCATTTGCGGTCACACTACTTGACAGTGTCTCACTTTCACCAGTGACTGCGCGAAGTCGGTTTCCGTTTAAATCGTAGTCAAACTGCTCGTCATGTTGACCACTGAAAACGGCATCGACTAGTTGCCCGCTAAGGTCATATTCGTAGTTAATCGCCTGATCACTCTGGTCAAGTTGATGACTCCGAGTTTCAGTACTCAATAGTCCAGCAAAGTCATATTCGTAGTCATAGTTGGAAATGAGTTTGTCTAAAGCGTCTTTGTGACCGAGAGTTGTCGTTCGACCTACCGAGTCATAGAAATAGTCGGTAACACCGACTTTCGTGATCGCCGACAAATCAGAGTACCTAACCATCTGCTTTTCCCGCCCCGTGGCGGTGTAAAGAAGATCGATTCTCGCGTTCTCGGTGTCGGCGGCCTCTCCGTTTGAAATGTCGGCATCATACCATTGCCGCGACTTCAGCAAATTTCGGTCATTGTAAGTCGACTCAACAGTAACACCGTCGCTATCATGAGTCTTGATGATATTGCCTTCCGAATCGTACTCGTAGTACAGGACAACGTGAGGCGTGTTAGGATTGTTATCTTCGTTGTCATCGGATGTTACTTGATTAAGCGTGTCGTAGGTATAAACATGTTTTGTTGTACCATTTGAGGTTGATATTAAATTGCCGATGGTATCGTAGGCAAACGCAATCGTCTCGACCAATGGGCCGTCATTTTCAGCATACCAGCGTTCTTCAAGTAGTCGGCCTGAGCGGTCGTAGTCGAATTCTCGCCGCCGGTTATTTCGATCGATCACTTCAGTCTGATTGCCTTCTGGATCATACCCGAAAGCACGAACGTGAGCGGCACCTTGGTTTGTCGCAAGCGATGCACCACTAGGCTTTTGGTTGGCAACGAGAATTTGATCCAAATACGTAGCTCCAGTCTTTCCGTCGAACTCTCCTGCATTTGCAGCAACGTATTCAACCCAATAGAATGGATCTCGCTCTTCCGTGACACGATTCAACGCATCGTAGGTCCAAGTTGTGATGTTTCCGACAGGATCTTGTAACAGGACTCGATTTCCTTCCGCGTCATAGCGAAAATTGATCGCACCTCCCATCGCATCAATGCGGCGAATCAGGCGACCTCCCGAGTCATATACATAGTCGGTGATCAAACTCTTTCGGTCGTCAATCGGCGTCGACGGATCTTCGAGAAGGTTACCTGATGCATCCAATGACTCTGGGCTGACAACGATTTCCCAATCGAGCAAGTTTCCCTCATAGAACATTCGCACTTCGGTGGCAGGGCTCTGCGGATCGTTTTCGTCGCCGATCAGATCTCGAATCGCACGCCCTGACTTGTCGTAGAACGTTTGTGACTTCGCAACTAATGTTCCATCTGCTTCGAAGGTTTGAGTCGTCGTTGGAAGTCCAAATTGGTTGTACTCAAAGGTTTGGTAAGTGCCGTCGGCGTTGATCACCTTCGAGGGCGAAATCGACGACTGGTACTCGAACTGCGTCGTGTTCCCGTTGAAGTCAGTGTAAGCAACTTGTCGTCCTTGGTCGTCAAAAGTAAAGCCCGAAAAATCACCGATCGCGTTTATGATCTTTGTGACATTACCCGTATCACTTACTTCAAATGACGTGGTAACCCCCGCTGCATTCGTAATACTGGTTACTTCGCCACGCGAGTTGTACGTTATCTTAGTAACAACCGGCTCTGCGAGTGGATTGTCCTTGTTGCCTCGCTCGATGATTTCGGTGACGTTGCCTTGGGCGTCGTAGACTCGGTCGGTGACCATGCCTCGGCGGTCGATGATTCGGGTTTCTAAATCGGGGTTTTGGGGGTCGTTGTACTCGCGGTACGTGGTATTGCCCAGCGGGTCGGTCTCTTCCAAAACGTTGCCGCGAGGGTCGTACTTTAACGTCGTCGCGTTGCCGTTGGCGTCGCGGATGATCCCCTGGTTGTTCGTCGTGTCAATCTGTTGCTTGCCGATCTCGTTGCCCAAAGCATCAAACACGCCGACGTACTTGTTGTTCTCGTAACGAACCTCGATCGTTTTGCGGTCCAACGAATCGTAGACCTTGTCTAAGAAATGGCTCAGGCTGAGCAGGTATTCGTAACGGGTCGCTAAATCGCTCTGGTTGACGAAACGCCGCAAGTCGCCCGCTGTGTCGTACTCGTAACGAAGTTCTAATGCTTCCTGGGTGCCCGTTGCCGGGACGACAATTTCCGTGATCCGGTTGCGATTGTCGCGGACGAAGTCGATCTTTGCGCCCGACGAATGCTCGATGCCGGTGTCGCTGAACGTGACGGTGTTGCCGTTTAGGTCAGTGATCTTTTCCAGTCCAGTGAATTGATCGTAGCGGTACTGAGTACCGTCTTTCGTCGTCAGCGTGTATTGGTCGGGGTTGATGCCCGTGGAAAACGCGCCGAGGATGCCGCCCCGTGAGACGCTGGTCTCGTCAATCGTCAGCGTGTCGTAGACGCCGGGATCGGGAATGAACGAAGGTGTGTTGATCATGCCAAAGGCACATCCGATGAACGGCGAACAACCACCCTGATATTCCTCGTGATACGTGAACCCGACTCGTTTGCCGTCGGGGTTGGTCAGGTAAACCTTGGTCTTGTCAGGAACAAATTGACCATTGCCGCCGTCGTTGATTCCGCCCGTACCGATCGCTCCAATCTCGACGATTCGTGCGTCTTGAACGCCCAGACTCCATCCGTAGCCGAAATCGCCTTCGTCCTTGGCACTGAGCGTGTCGTAGACGCGGCTGATCGTGATCGGGATACCGGCCAGCGGCAGCGTCAAGTCGGTGAACTCCAGATGAAAGTTGCCGAGTTGCAATCCGCCTTCGACTCCTACCGACGTCGCGTCAATGTAGCCTTGCCCGTTGTTGTCAAAGCCGACCAGGGCGATGATGTAGCCGTCGCGGGCCAGTGACGTGGGATCGAATTTGCCTAACTCGCCATCGACCACTTCACTGGTCGATTGTGTGATGATCTGCCAATCGGGATCGGACAAGTCGAACGTGCTGGTGGAAACCAAATCGGCGCGAGCATACTGCAGTCGCCAATACCACAAACGATCCTCAGGATCATCGACGGTGCCTGTGACCGCGATCACGTTCGTCACGCTACTGCCAATCTCAGGTGTCAAGATTTTTACCAGCGGCGGATTCACGTCTGTCGGATTGGTTCCACCCGTGCGTGGCGGTAGCGTCGTATCGGCGGGATTGTAATTGTTCGACGCGGGATCGACGACGCTAACGGTTGCATTGGCCGAACCCATGTTGTTGGCGGCGTCCGTGGCGGTGGCGACCAATTCGACGCTGCCCAGTTCCGCGGCACTCAATTCGACTCGCCCCGATGCACTAAGCGGTTTGTCCTGTCCGTCCACTTTCAACGAAAGTTTCTCGACGCCGACGTTATCGGTCGCGGTGACTTGAACCACGTAGCTACTATTCAAATCGACCGTCGGTCCACTCAGCAGCCGGATCGAAACCTTCGGTGCTTCGCTATCGGCGACCACGTTGACGGTGACCTCTTGAGTCGCACTTTGCCCAAAGTCGTCGGTGACTCGAACGGTAAACGTCTTGGTCCCCAATTCCGACGCACTGGTTTGCCAGCGGATCAGTCCGACGCGATCGATCGTCATTCCGGCGGGCGCGTTTTCGAGCGAGTAGACCAGCGGATCGTTCTCGGCGTCGACCGCTTTCACGGCATAGCGATAGACAGCACCGCCCGCGACCGACGCAGGTGGCGTCGACGTGATTTGCGGCGGCGTGTTGACCGCGACCGCCAACACGTAGGTCTGTGTCGAAATCGCACCGACGGCATCGGTCGCCACGACGGTGATCGGGAAAGTGCCCGTCGTCGTGCCACTCGGCGTCCAGCGGATCACGCCCGACGCATCCATCGTCATGCCCGCTGGCGGGCCGGTCAGACTCAATGTCACCGCATCGCCATCCAAATCGGTGGCGGTGACAGGGTACTGGTAAAGAGCACCGGCGACGGCGGTGAAATCGGGTGTCGACGTGATCAACGGTGGACGATTGCCGAGTTTCGGACCATCGGGCTTGGTCGGATCAACCGGTTCTTCAGCCGAAGCGACGACGACCGTGTAAGTCTGCTTGCCGATCGCACCGAGCGGGTCAACGGCCTCGACCGTCACGGCATGTTCGCCAATTTGAGCCACGGCCGGTTGCCAGCGGATCACGCCCGTCGTCGGGTTGATCGTCATCCCGTCGGGCTGCGCCACTAGCCGGAACGTCAACGTATCGCGTTCGTGATCGTCGGCACGCACCGGGTACAAATAAGTCCGCTCGGTGAGTGCTCGCGTCGGCGGCACACTCACAATGGCCGGAGCAAGATTGCCACAGCGAACATCGACGGAATAGTTTTGCACGGTCGAGCCGCCCAGAGAATCGGTGACGCGAACGACCACCCGATTCTCACCGAACTGCTGGGCATCGGGTTGCCAGCGAATCATGCCGGCTGCCGGATCGATCGACATGCCTCGCGGGGCAACGTCAAGCGAATAGCGAAGCAAATCATGATCCGCATCCGTCGCCACGACATCGTAGCGGTATCCCGAATCACGCGACGCCGCGATCGGCGGATTGGACGTGATCATGGGCAGCGAGTTTTCAAGCTGCGTACCAATGGATAGCGTGAATTGCTGAGTCGCCGTACCACCGTGGCTGTCGCTTGCAACCAGCGTCACTGGATGCTCGCCAACTTGATTCCCAGCGGGCGTCCAAGCGATCACGCCTGTTGCCGGATCGATCGTCATGCCAGTCGGCTTGGTCGTCAAGGACCAAGTCAACGCATCCCCATCGGCATCGTTTGCGACAGGCAGATAGCCAAACGCCCCGCCAACGATGCTGCTGGTGCGAGGCAACGAATCGATTGTGGGAGCACGATTGGCGACCGATGCGGCAACGGTCAACTCAAAGACTTGCGTCTCTTCCCCGCCACGTCCATCTCGCACCACGATTTCGACGTTGTGACTACCAACCTGGTCCGCCGTCGGCGTCCACGTTAGCGAGTGCTTGTACCCCGTCACCACCCCGCTCGGGTTCGTGATATCCGATTGCACAACCGTCATTCCATCCGGCCCTTCGACCAGCGAGAACGTCAAGCGATCGCCATCCGCATCTTGAGCCGTCAAAGCGGCCTGATACCCACGCCCCACCACGGCATTGACCACGCCAGAGGACGTAATGGTCGGCGGATGATTCATCGCTCCAACGGTCACCTCAAACGCTTGGGAAGCCACATTCCCATTCGCATCCATCGCCTGGACGACAACGGAATGCGTCCCAACCTGTTCGTGACCTGGAGTCCAAGCAACAACGCCCAAGCGAGGATGCACCGTCATCCCGTCGGGACCTAAAGGCAGAGAATAAGTAATCGGATCACTTTCAGGGTCCGTCGCCACGACCGAATACAAATAAGTATCCTGAGCCGTCGCCGTCTTGACTGACTGCGAAGTAATCACCGGCGATTGATTGCCAGAGGCCGCGTCAACTTGCACGTTTCCGAAGTTACGGTCGGAAACAATGGTCGCTTCATTCAAATTGACAACATAGTATCCAAGAAGTCCTATTTCTCGGACCGAGATGGAATCAATTGCTGGGCCGTGAGCACCATCGTCAAACGACTCAAATTCGATCGTGGAAACATCTGACGTTGCCGTAAACGTTAGCTCGTGCTGTTCATATTTCAGGTTTTCGCTCGTATAACGCGAGACGTCGAACTCAAACTTTTCAACAACGTCTCCCACTTTGACTTGCATGTGTTTGATCACAGGAGCACCGTTTGTATTCCCTGCCAAACCAAAAGCAACTGAATACTTGGAACCTGGGACCGTTGGGAATGACTGGGCAATCAGTCCCGCGCCCTCTCCCGTTAGGTCAATTGAATAAATTCCCGTGGACGAATTGAAGTGACTCTCATTCACTACATCGACGGACTCCTTGACGACCTCCCATCCAGGTAACTGTTGTGAACCCATGACAAGCGTTTCCCACACTGTCGTCGTGCTTCCTTGTTCGAAATCACCGTTGACGATGAGGTTCTCACCGCTGGCGGACTCGATCGGATACGTTTGAGCCCACCCCGCCTGCATCTCCTCGCGAACGTAATAGGTATCCGCAGCTAATCCAGTAAAGGCATAATCACCATTTACATCGGTCACCGTAAACCGCTCGCCAAGATCGCGAACACCGTTTTGGTTCTGGTCGAGATAGACAACCCAGTTGGCCAAACCCGGCTCTACTTCGCCGTCGACTGAAAACTCAATGTCGTCGAGCACGAAGTCGTTTCCACCGGCGGCTGCTCCATAGTTCTTAATCGCTAGGTCTACAGTCGTAGCTTCCTCGGAGAACCATTCGGCAGAAAGGTACTGCCACTCAGCAAGCGTAGACGAGAGTGGTAGATCTTCGCCGATCATCTCGCCATTGACAAAGAACTGTATTCGACTTGGTGACTCTTCAAATGTCGTTGCGGCCCAGGCCCCAAAGTTATATTTCGTATTGGCGTTGACTTTGATTTTTTGCCCCCACACCGTGTGGACCCCATTCGTAGCCCCATTGACGATCATCATCAGCCCGTCGCCAGAAGTGTGGTCACCAAAACTCGGCCAGGAATTGTGATGATCGAATGGGTCTTTCCCAATAAGGTACCGTCCTTCTCTTACTAGGCTCTCATTCGTCGCCTTTCTCAGGTCCGTGTCAAAACGAATGTCGCCAGACTCAAAATCCTGGTTTCCGGCAAGGTTGCGTCCTTCCTGAACACCGTTGCCATTTGCATCTAAGAATTTGGTTCCATGGATTTCCCCCGTTCCTTCGGCACTCGATACATGAATCGTAAACGTCTGCGTATCGACTCCCCCGCGTCCGTCATCAACCTGCACAACAACGTCGTGTTCGCCAATATCGTTACTGTCTGGAAGCCACGACACGATCCCGCTCGTCGGGTCCACGCTGAGATCTGGTGGGCCGTCAACTAGTGAATAGCGGAGTTTGTCATTGTCCGGATCGATGGCGATGGCTTTGTAGCGGTATTCTCCCTTGGCTTGTATCGAACCGATCGCACCGATCGCATCAATGTCGGCTTCACCGAACGGTGATCCACTCTCGTCGGGTAGCACGTCAGTCAAACGAACGAATCGGAATTCGTCGCCGGGTTCGATAAAGGGACCGATATCAATCCCTGTTGGCTGTCCTTTGAATGCGCCAAGATCGATCCAAGTTGCACCGTCCTGGCTGATCTCGACCTGAAAGCTCTCGACTTCGGCTCCTCTTTCAAAAATCCAAAGATCCAGGCCATCTTCGACTTCGTCCTGATCGACCAGTCGATTGTCAACGAACTCAACGACGAGGACCCCCTCTTCCCCAAGCGATGTCCAACTGTCAGCGGGGGTTCCAATTGACCGCAAAGGATCGTTGTATGGATCGCCAACATCCGTACCCGGGACGTAGGAGACCACTCGATCCGCGAAGGAAATGTCCCCGCGGGGAAACTCGACACCAAGATGGGTAGTGGGATCGGTTACCGTGCTCTCATCCGTGATCGTCACGCTAACGTTTGGTTCACTGATAAATGCTGGCGGATGATTCGTAGGATCGGGTAGGACACAGATGATAAATTCCTGCTCCGCGATCCCGCCACGACCATCGTCGACTTGGACCGTAACCGGATGCTTTCCGACTTGGTCAGCTCTAGGTTGCCAAGTGACTATTCCTGACTTTGAATCAATCCGCATCCCCTCTGGTGGTTCCGGAATAGAATAGATTAGGGAATCATTGTCGGCGTCAACAGCCTGGACCTGATATCTATATGGCTTTCCCTGAGTAGTGACGGAACCATCTGGAACAATGCCCGTAACGTCTATTTCAGCGACACGAAATCCTGCAATCGATCCATAATCCTGGACAACGAAGTCAATCGTATTTATTCCAGGAACGAACCCATCCGTAATTGTAAAGTCGTGCAAGCCGGTAAAATTGTCCGTGGTATAGACTGGGAGTGTGACGCTGGTTGGCTGGCCATTGAGAAGAATTTCCCCGATATTGTCGACTGCCCATTTACCTTGAACTGCAATGGTTTCAAACGAAAAACCTATAAGATCCAGAGTCGTTCGGAATGTTCTCGTAACCCCCGTTGGTTCTCCGTTTTCTTGTTGCCAAATCCATGCCGAGTCAGAATCATTCGGCACCCAGGTTGGATTGGCTGTTACGACCAAAGACGGCGATTCCACCTCAAGTAGTTCGTAGTTCACATCGACGCTTCCAGGAACACCAATTTCTCCCGTTGAGCTGTGCCCTGTTGGATATAACATCCGGGTTTCGCTTGAAACGCCCAAATAAGCCATTGTCACTGGCGTACTTGTAATCACCGGTGGGCGATTCGGTGGGGCGGGTTGGACTGCGATGACGTAGTCTTGTACGGCGATTCCGCCTCGTCCGTCGCTGACTACTACCGAGACAGGGACCGTGCCCAAGTTCGCTTCGGTCGGCTGCCAGGTGATGACGCCGGTGGTGCCGTCGATTGTCATGCCGCTGGGCGAAGTGCGTAGCGAGTACGTTAAAATATCCTGGTCAGGGTCGGTGGCGTTGACGTCGTAGGTATAGGCTTTGCCGGGATAGGCTTCAATCTTCGGCAGCGTTTGGATCGCCGGTGGCTGATTGGTTTGACTCAAGAAGATCAAGTCATAATCGAACTGGATTCGAGTCGGGTTGAGGAACGAAATCGATGGTGACTCACTTGACTGGTTCGGTTTCAAGCGGCCATCAGGAACTCGGTCGGTATAGTCAAAGTATGGTGTACCATCGGGCAAGAATCCATCGTAACCGACGACCGATATCGTCGGGTCGCTGATGTTCTTGACACCCACCAACAACGGCGTTTGTGCTTCAAAGACGCCGTCGTTGCGAGTGGCTAAGTCGACGAACAGTAACCGATCGTCATCGGCAAACGACGTTCGTCCGTAGACACCCGAGAACGCTTCGGTAGTGTCGGTGAAGGTGTCAAAGTCGATCCCGTTCGCAGGTGGTTCAACGCCCCATAGGGTCAGTGTGACTGGCGTGGTTTGGCCAACGGCATCGGTAGCGATGATCTCAAAATCGTTTCTTCCCGACTGGATCGCCACCAAAGATAGGAATGCACCGCCAGCGTCAAATTGGTCCACTGGATGGCCATCGACCGAGACCCAATCGATCGTATTGGCCGTTCCATCAGCACGCTTACCTTGGGCAACAGCATTGCCAGAAATCAAAACGGTTTCGCCCGAAGTGAAACGAGAGTTGGCTGCTGAGGCGGTGATCAGAGGCTTGCCGAACAGCGTTCCCGTAGGCTGCTCATTACGGCGATAGTTGTTGTAGATCTCCCAACTGTTCGCTTCATTTGTGGGGATGGAGCCATCGTCGTTGATGTTCGTGATGTGATAAGAGTGTTGGTTCCAGATCGGACGGGTTGGAACCCAGTTCTCGCTTCCCAAAACAAAAATCCCATTCTCAGAACTATATCCGCAGGAAGTGTTTGCAGCGGCAACGATTTCGGTCTTTCCATCGCCATCCACATCAACCACAACAGGATACTCAAATGTTGTGCAAGAACTCTTAGGAAGTGAGTAAACGACCTCACCGTCTGTCCCTTGATAGATCCGAAGATGCGTCTGGTCGCCATAAACGGCTTCCGCGATTCCATCACCATCGAAATCAAATACGGACGAACCCGTTGAACGTGAACTATCATCTTCAATTGGCTGCTGCCATCGAACTTGTCCGTCTGTTTCAAAAACAGTGTATCGTGACGCTCCAGCCACCCCGATCTCCGGTTCACCGTCATTATCGAAATCGGCAACCGTAGGAGCACCTCCTTCGCCACCACCTGGAATTGCGACCGGTCCCCAAATGATTCCTCCTAAGTGGTCCAGCAAGTACACGTTCCCGAGAGAGACAGCAACAATTTCAGGAAAAGCGTCTTCATTGAAGTTTCCGATCGCATTAAAGGAATCGGAAATGGATGAATTCCAAAGAAGATCACCATTCGATTTATACGCAGTGCGGCCCGCCAATACTTCTGGGACGCCGTCGCCAGTCAAATCAACGACTAGTGACAGAGAACCAAATGTATTATTCCCTGTACCTGTGGCGTCGAGATTGTGATTCCATCGCACCATTCCGTCGTGAGCAATTACAGCAGCTCCCATGATGACTTCCGCAAAGCCATCGCCATCTAAGTCAGCGATTGACGGACCACCCCATTGTTGATTCGCCTCTGTTAACGACAAGATAGGTTCAGTCGTCATCCACTTCAGGCTGCCATCGGAATTAAAGCACATTAGACGAAGCGATTCGTGTACAGCGATAATGTCAATGGATTGATCGTTGTCGATGTCACCGACCGCAATGGATGTAGCACCGACGACTGCAAGTTCTGGATCGGTGACGGACCATAACTCCGTTCCTTCAGTGCCGCTGATGGCACGCAATACCCCGTTTTGCATCCAAGTTACTCCTCCTGCAGGATAAGTACTGAAAACTATCTCGGGAGCATTGTCTCCATTTAGATCGATCACAGCAGGTGTCATCATGACCTGCGCTGATTCCGGTCGAGTGGTGAACGTACTCTTTATCCATTCCACGGACGCAGTAAACGGCTGAGCTTCTCCGCCATCGCTTGGGACAAAGATCTCGCCTGCTTTCACTGAAACAGGTCCCGTTGGCGTGAGATCCTGGATCGTGTTGACGAAGTTGCCGGTGTTGGCCGTCGATCGAAGCATTTGGGCATTGCTGACCACGCCGTGGGGAGCACCCGCTGCCAGCGTGCTGCTGACCATACTGAAGCTGGTTAGCTTGACGGTTGTTTTGGTGTCGTCGTCGTTGTTGACGAGTCTGACAATCAACTTGCCTTGAGTTCCAACGGGCAAGCCGTTCAAGCCGATGGTGATCGTGTTGCCGTCGACGACGATGCCGGCGCGATGCGCGGGGGCAACGCCTTCGGTGACGTTGAACAGTGCGTCTCGGCCAGCAATGTAGTTTTGGACCAGCGGGTTGCCGTCCTGGTCAACATAGGCGATCTCAAAAGCGTCGCGGACGAATCCGCTGCTGTCGGTGTCGAAGCTTAACGCTTCATATTGCAGTTGGATTGCGGAGGGTGTTTCGGGGACGACGACCGATCGTTCTAAGCCGACGACAAACGAATCACCTTCGCTAATGATTGCGGCACAGGCTCCGGGAACGACGTTCCCTTTGCCTGTTTCGCTGCCGCCACTTTCAAAAACCGTCCAGTCGTTTAATGAAGCATCCAGTCCAGAGTCACACCCCGTGATGCTGACGTTGAATGTCTTGGAGTCCGATAATGCCGGCGTGCCGCTATCGGTCACCGTCAGAGTGATCGGTACGGTGGAAGTAACGAACAAAGCTTCTGGGGTCCAGCGGAATTGGCCGGTCGCCGGATCGATCGTTGCTCCAGTCGGGGCGTCAGTACCGAGCGTGTAGGTTAACGTGTTCGCGGGGAGGTCCACATCGGTCGCCGTTGCCTGGAAACTGATTTCAGTACCGCGTCCGCTGACGATATCGTCTGGCTTCGCTAACACAGGTGCTGTATTGACTTCGGCCACCGTGATGACGAACGACTCGGTGTCGGATCCGCCGCTACCGTCGGACACTTTTACAGTGACGTTCGCTGTGCCAGGGCCGTCCGCTTCGGTCGGTGTCCAAGTAAAACGTCCAGTGGTGGCATCGATCTTCGCACCGGTAGGGGCGACGTCGAGCGAATAGGTCAGCGTGTTGGCTGGGACGTCAAGATCGGTTGCGGTGGCTTGGACAACCAGTTCGGTTTGCTCGTTGATAGTTTGAGCTGGGATAGCAGCTAGGACCGGCGGGCGGTTGACTTCGGCGACGGTGATCGTGAACGTTTCGCTGTCGGCCCCGCCTTTACCATCGCTGACTCGTAGCGTGACGTTGGTCGTGCCAGGACCGTCGGCTTCGGTCGGCGTCCAGCGGAATCGGCCTGTCGCGGCGTCGATCGTCGCTCCGCTGGGGCCGTTGGCGATGGCGTACGTCAGCGTGTTGACCGGGATGTCGGGGTCCGTCGCAATCGCTTGAACGATTAGCTCCGATAATTCATTGACGCTTTGCGTAGCAATCGCGGCCAAGTCGGGTGGCTGGTTGGTCTCATTGACGACGACCGTGAACCGCTCGGTATCAAATTCTCCTTCGCGATCGGTCGCACGCAGAACCACTTCAAAGCTGCCAGGACCTTGTGCTTCGGTCGGCGTCCAAGTGAAGACGCCCGTTTCGGAGTTGATGGTCGCTCCGCTGGGCGCGGTGTCCAGCGAATAGGTCAACTTGTCATCGGGCAAGTCGATGTCGGTGGCGATGGTTTGAATGCTGAGCTTGGTTAACTCGGCAATCGATTGATTGGGGATGTTGGTGATGACCGGTGCAGCGTTGGCGTCGATGGGATCGCCAATGGTGATGTCGATCATCGCATCGTCGTAGCCTCGATCGCCGACCGTCACGGCGGGCCATGACGACGAACCGAATTCTTCCCAACCAATCCGCATGCTTGAGTCACCGGTGCTGCGGACTCGCAGGTGCGATGACGCATCGCCGTTGGGATTCATTCCTTGCAGCACATACACGCCCACCATCTGGCCACCTGGGTAGACTGGCGTTTCCATCGTCTTTGCAGTGTTCAAGTGCGAGTAGACGACTCGCCGGTCCAGAGAACGAAAGACGGCGTCGGGGTAGGCGGGATCGGTTGGCAACATCCCATCAACGTGGCCTTGTTCATCATCGACGGCAAAGAAGCCCATTTCGTGCAGGCCGAAGTCGGCATTGTGGGTACTGGGGGTGAGTGAAACGATTTGCCGATCGTTGCCGGGTAATTTGCCGAACATGATACTGACGAAACCAGCCGGAGCGGACTCCGTTTCCCCTTCACCAAACTGCATCGCATAGACATCTTCGCCGTTTGCCGTGCTGGTCATCGCATTGATGACGCTCAACGCATCGGATGCCGACATCTTTCCGTCGCCGTTCACGTCATAGAACGCGCCCAAGCGGTTACTACGAAATTCGAGTGATTGGTCACCCGTTTGATTCAATTCATTGATCACCAGCAGCGCGTCCATGGGCGTCACTTTGGCGTCATTGTTGACATCCAAAGGCCGCGATGGATTGGTCCAATCGGACGCCAGCAACATGCGTGGTTCAAGCTGTTGGAACAGACTCAGACGTCGTTTTTCACGTTTGCGCTTCGTAGCCGTCTTGCCGTACAAACTCGTCGATAACCTGCCCATAACCGTCAGCTTTCTTCAAATGACAAACTGTTAAACTTGATGTTAGAATCCGCATAGATGTTAAAATAGGTTAGACGAAGCATTGTCGTATCGCAAGCGTTTGGAACATTCGGATCGTTCGATTTCAGATTGACAAACAATGTGTGGCAAACTGTCGCATGTGATCGAGTCCGAATAGCGCAGCGTGAGAAGAACGAATGAAGAAATGCGCCACTTTCTTTCTGCTTTCTGCGCAGCGACCAACGAAGCGGTTCATACGATGCTGAAAGGCACGATAGATTTTCGGTACTCGACAAAGGAGGATGTTTTTTCCTCGAGTCGCGATTGGCCCTATTTCGCTAGCGCATCTAGGCGACCGATTGATGACCTTTTCAATCCATGTCGAGCCGACAGTGCCTCGTCCGCAAGCGTTCCGTCTACGACAGAATTAAGTAGTCGATCTCTAACCAGTGCTTCCGCAATCTCCCGGGCTGATTGATCGTGGTCGATGCTACTGATCGGCACACTCGCCAAGTCTCCAGCGTGATAGGTTTTTTGCTTTGCAAGCAGCGTAGGCTTCTGGTTCGCTAGAATTGGGTCCGTTTCGGTGCGGCCTATTCGCGATTCAATTTCAATGGTGGGAAATGGGATCCAATCGCTCAGCAAGCTATCGATGAGCGTCTCACCCTCAGCCACCTCGGCGTCCGCTTTTTGGCGCTCGCTCAATTTATTGATTACGTAGAGTGCGTCAGCCGCCGAGACTACACCATCGCCGTTGGCGTCTAGGAAATCAGGGCCACGATCCTCTGCGGTCACCGGCATACTCGATTGGCCATTCGGAAACTCGGTCAGTTGATTGATGATCGCCAGAGCATCGGAGGCCAGAATGGAACCGTCACGGTTAACATCCCACGGCATCAGCGGATTCTGCAATTCGCTATTGGCAACCCGCACTGCGATCGAACGTGGATCGCTTTCGCTGCCCTGATCATTACGCATTTTCAGAACAACCGTGTACTCACCACCAGCTCCATAAACATGCTCAATGAAAAACGGTTCGGTATCGACAAGCCGAATCGTCTCTGCTTCGTCACCATCACCCCAATCGATAACACACCAGTGCGAGTCGGACTCATCCACGCTAGTGAAATTTACCTGCATCATTGAGCCTCGGCCATTGCCGCTGGCCACCGGCTGGATCTTTGAGACCGTTGGCGGATCGTTTGCGGATGGCAATTTGACCTGGAACGTTTTGGATACTGCAAGTCGGTTCGAATTGCGACCGGTATCGAAAATTTGCCCAGGCATCAGGGTGACGGTGTAGGTTCCATTATCGGAAGAATCCCAGTAACCGCCGACTGGGGTAAAGACGTAGGTAGCTGTGCGAGCGAGTCCATTGGTGCTGTTGTCGACCCCGACGAAGTCCAGGAATCTGCTGAAGCCTTTATCGTTGGTTGCCCACATGTCGCCATAGCCAATACTGGAGACATCCACATCCGTCTCATCGCTATAGGTCACACTGATTTCGTATTGTGTTCCTCCGAACGCAGCCACATCAGCTACTGTGAACGTGCCAACCGGATCACTGCTTGCAGCAACGTTGACGGTTGCTGAAACCGACACACTATCAAGCTTAGCCGCTACAGTGGACGAACCTGTACTCATGGCGAGAACTTCGCCGCTGGCTGAAACGCTGACGACGTTTGGATTGCTGCTCGTCCAGTGAACCAAGTTGGTCATCTCTCTTTCGACGCCGTTGATATCCGGCGATGTGACTAGCAATTGCTGTTTGCCACCAATTGGCAGATCAACGTCCGGAGTCCCAAGGGTGAGCGTCCGAGTGTCAAGACCTGCTTGATAGCTGGCTTGAATTTCGCTGGCGGATCTAGCACGGGTCGAGATGCGGTATTCATCGAAGGTTGCGTGAGCGTTGTTTCCACCGTAGACGCTTCCCATTAGCGAGATCGTATCGCCGGTTAGGTTGTTGATGCGGACGGTATTTACCGGACTGTAGCTCCATCCGACTGGCTTGCCATCCAGGTACAACTGGAACTCACTGGTGTCGCTGTCCCATGTCGCGGCGACATGATGCCACTGACCAGCAACCCAATCGGTGACTGAGTGATGGGTTCCGTAGACGATGTTGTTTTCGATTGCGGGCGTTTGAGTATTATCACCCGCGTAATAGAAGATCAGGTTATTCGCACCATCCACTGCGAAACGAATTTGATTGTTGAAGAATTCCCCTGAATCGAATAGTTTGTGGGTGCCTTGGTTGGTACTGCCGTTCCAATCGGGCTTGATCCACATCTCAATCGTTCCGCGGAGCGGATCGATATTGCCGGCTTCTTCAAAGCGAACGAGTCCGCCTGCGGCATTGACGCGTCCCTGTCCGTTCACGCCAGTTCCGAACGCATTTCCTTCTGTTTCGGTCGGCGTTTCGCCATCGGCACCGTTCAAGTTGCCATCGAAGTGAAGCAGCAGTGACGTGTCGGGATCTTTGACAAGCTCAACCGGGCTGGCGGCACGAACAGCAAAGCTCCCCACGATGCTCTGCGGCAGTGCTTCATCCATCGTGTTAAGCACTTGACCATCTTGTAGTTGGATCGTGTACTGACCACGATCATCGATACTCCAAGTACCGCTAGGAGCATTAATGCGATAGGTGGCGACGACGTGCGTATCATTAAAACTGTCGCTAAGTGCGACAAGCTGCGCGAGTTGGCTGAAACCACCAGGGCCATTCACGCGAATATCGCTTCCATCCAATGTCTCGATATTGACAGGAATTGCACCGGAGTACGTTACCGAAAACGTGTAAGCTGTGTCACCGACGTTGTATACGTCATTGGCAGTAGCCGAAGCTGAAAGTGGTTTGGGCTGACCATCCCGTGTGTAGTTGTTGAAGTCGTAGATATACTTCCACCAATTGTTCACCTTGCCATCGGGGTTAGTGCCGTCGGCACGCGGGATGTGAGCGAAGTACCAGTTTTGATAGCTGAGTTCGTATTCGTGGATCGGTCCCTTGGACCAAGTGTAACGATTGACCGGCATCGTGGCTCCAGTCAAATTTGGATAGTCGAGAAAATCGTCTGCCCAACTTTGCACCACACGCTCATTAAACGTGTCATAATCCGATTCTGCATTCGCGGGATAGTGCGTATTGCCGACGCCAGCAACGCCATTGGATTGCTGGTAGTTTGCGCTGAAGAGATCCCAGTTACTTGTTGGGTCCGCTAAGTTCCAACCACCATAAACTCGGTTTAAGTGATTCTCGGTGCGATGGCCCGTGTTGTGCCACATCATGTCGACGCCCCTTTCGTAACTGAAGCCCATGCACGCAAAGGCTCGACTCGTTGGTATTTCCGAATAGATTGGGCCGTTAATAAAGAATGCGTCTGGACCAGCCATCCATGATTCAGCAAGGTAAGGGAGCCCCATCATCCATACTTCGTCAACTTCACCACTGTCGATAAGCGACACGAGCGACTGTTCGGTTGCAATGCGAGGGAAATCCACTTGTCCCTCGTGCCAACCACTGTTTGTACGCCAATGCGATACATAGTCATCTCGATCGTATCGAAAACCATCCTCGAAGGCTGGCAACTCATCCAAGTCCCGCCACTGGACGATGTCAAACTCAATAGCTCCACCGGAAGCTCGTTCGACTTGCTTTTCGTACTCCTGAGCAAGTTCTCGAGGATCGTTCCACCAAGGAAACACCTCCCATAGTTTCTTATTGCCTTCCGATGGAATAGTCGCTTCGAAATTTAGAACAAGTATCTTCACATGCTTGGTCTGATTGTCCGCTGTGACGGGCATCGGGTTCAGATAGTCGATGCCGGTGACCAGGTCGAGTGAATCGGTGTAGGCACTGTTGACACCTAACCCGCCATCGATCGTGTCCAGTGTAGCGTCGCGAACTTTGAAAATGTCGTCGCCGGAACCGCCGTTGATCGTATCACTGCCAGGTCCACCATCAAGCACTGTCGGCAAGTAAACCTCCGGTGCAACGGTGATCGTGTCGTTGCCTTCGAGCGTTTCGACGGTGATCGTGCTTAGCGGTCGGCAGGAAGCGGTCTCCACTCCGTTGACCGTGATCTTCACATTGGTCTTCGAGTCCGCCACCGCCTCGACCAAGATCGTATCGTCCCCGTTCGTGCCAAGAATCGTAAACGGCTCGGCGGGACAAGCCAGCACCAAACGCGTTTCAAGCCGCTCACATCTTAAGCACCGGAAACGACTCGGCAGCGACTTCATTTGTCTTGCACGATTTGATGGTCGCATTTGCGATAAGAATTGTTTTAGGCGCATCTTGAGGTTCCCGAATTTTTTTCTAGACCGACACAGTTGCGACCCCAAATTCGCTGTCGCTTTGCCAATATTACACTGGAAAACCTAACGAGTATACCTCGAACAGTTCACTGAATCCCGAATCAATTTGGCAGTTGCCGGCGCGAACATTGAACATTGGGCCGTAGTGACAATGCCGACGGTGCCATTATGCTGCGCATAGAATCAATAAATTGGCAAAGTCTTCGGGGCTTTGTGTTACCAGTCGCTCTGTTGCATTGGCTTGGGTGCCAAATTGTCGCACGAGCTGGATTCTCGGTGATTGCCAGTGACCGTTAAGACGTCGTTTCTTGAGCTGATTCGGCGTCAAACGGTGCGGTTGTCTGAGGCAGTGGTCGGCAAAGAGGATGCCCGGCAGAGGTCGCGGCAAGGGTATCGACGGCGGACTGATGCTCTCTCAAGCGTTCGATTCGGCATCCTGTGGCGTCAATCGCGGCGACAACCGTTCCCGCACAGCCAATGCACACACGTCGGTTCTTCACTGCGTTGTCCGCTGATCGACCAAATGGCAACAGCGGTCTCAAAACGCTTGGATGCAGCATGGACGGTGTGTCGTGGCACTTACTGGTTAGTTGAGTACACAAGAGCGTCGCACCGCTGGTTAGAAGTCTGGCAACTACTTCTTCACGCGGATGCTTTGGATTCTTTCGCGTCCCCACCGACAAAACTGCAAACTCCGCTGACAATGCTTTGTCATATAACCAATCCAAATCCACTCCGCCTGCGTTTACCAAACCGCCGTGATGCGGCACTGCCAAGACATCGCACGTAAGTTTCTTGTATTGACGGCGATTGTAGATTTCTCGCCACTGCGGAATCTCGGAATCGGCGGCGAAAACGATTCGATGACCTAAATGATCGAGAACCAAAACGCAACTGGTTCCGTTCCCGATGGCTCGTAAATCGATCGATAGGTTTCTAAATGCCGCAGCGTTTCATCAAGCAAGTTGGCGAAGCCGGGATAATCCTTGCCGCCTTCCAGCAGATTGAATGCCATTCGGTCGTCACCAAGTTGAAGGACGTGTTTATTGTTCTCCGACCGCATCCGAACAAGATCGAGTTTTGTTTGGTGATTCTTAACCTCTGGCACCGAGCCATCACGACGTTCCTCCACTTCCATCTCGCTAGTAAACAGGAATTGAGCTTGAGGAAACTCTTCCATTGAAGCCTTGCGAAAACGATGCGCGTCAACTTCCCAAGAAACCTTGTCGGGTTTGGGGTTGAAGTCGAAAGCGATCCAAGCTTCGACGATTGGCGGATTTCGGAATCGGGACACGATAAAGCGGTTCTGGGAAATGCAGTGAAAGTGAAAGTAGGTCGGTTGCGCAGAAGCACCGGAAACCGACGTTTCCTCTTCCAGAGTACATTCGCGACATTGCTTCGTGCAACTACGGTTGGGGTGACTTGTCTTGTTTGGCAGTGATTGTCAGCAAAAAAAGAGCATTTTTTCTTTTCCTTCGGCTTTTCTCATTTTGCCACGGCGTCAAGGTCCGCTTGATGCCTGCGGCATCACTCTTCAATCGGCGTCCGCCGCTTTCCGAGCCGCTGCTGCTTTTTGCTGATGCAAAAAGGCTCCACCTTGACCTGCCGTGGCCCAGGTATGTGAAAGCCGACGGCACGGCTAACGAATACAAACGTAAACGAAAGCTCGATGGATGCCGGACATCGGATGCACTTCCAAGGAGGCCTATGGCTAGAACAAAACGAGAATTACAACAACCACCAGAAATCGAAGATCACTTCATTCGTGAAGTCAACGTCAATTACCGGACGACCGCAGAAACCCGCATCAAGATTACCAAGGCGGCTGACATTGCCGAATTTGTTCGTTCGGTGATGACCGATAACAGCCGCGAGCACTGTGTTGCACTTTACCTTGACGGTTCACACCACGTCGCCAGCTATTCGATCATCTCGATTGGCAGTGCCAATTCCGCACCGGTAGCACCAAGAGAAGTTTTTCAACGTGCGGTGCTAATCGGCGCGGTTAGCTTGATTCTAGCTCACAATCATCCAAGCGGCAGCCTCGACCCAAGTCCTCAAGACCACGACATCACTAAAAGACTCAAAGATGCCGGCGAGATTCTCGGGATCAGCCTGTTGGACCACGTAATCGTCACGGATCACGGCTATGTCTCTCTTAGAGAAGACTCGCTGCGTTGGTAGCGAATCAAAACAGTCCATCGAGCACTTGCGTAGTTATGGAACTGCTAAGACGAAACTTCTCTCTCGACATTCGTTATTCCTATCACGCAGTTCAAGGAACTTTTTGCAACCCGAAAGCCGAATTATTTAGACGCAGTTGATCGACAGGCCAAAACACGCGCTATTGAAATACTGGAGCTTTCTAAAATAGAAAAGACACGACGTGAACTTCAAAAGCAAATGAAAGAGCTGGAGCAACAATTGGCTAAACTAAATATCGATGCCGCTTCGATTGTCACTGTGTTTTGGTGCCTCAGCAAAACAGGGAGGGGATTTCAATTCAGATGAAGTAGCCTATTCGACGGCAAGCTTACTTGTGGCTAGCAGTGAATCGATGGTTTGATCCGTGATGCCTTTCGCCTGCAAGTGAACTTCGGTTGACAGCATGTCCGCTGGCGTAATCACCTCATCGGGCTGCCGGCCAAACGCAAGAACGGTATCTGTATGCGTGTGCAAAAAGACTCTTTGTTGACGAGGAGTCTTGACGCGAGGTTTCACCTGAAAACCAAGGGACACCAATAGCACAAACAAGTCTTGGTAAGTTGGTGTTGATGGATTCATTCAGCCTCCTCAAACTGCATTCGCAGTCAGTTTGTGTTGTCCAATGATAACTGACGAAAACGGTCGACAGATCGTAAATCCAGGCGATTCTTACTTGGGATTCGCATTACGATCGAATGTGCATCCGACTCCATCATCTTTGCTGACCGATCAATAGCTTCTTGGATGTGAAGCCAAAATGCACGATTTTTTTTCGCGTCGAATATGATAAGGATTACGGGAAAGAGTTCGAAGTACCAATAACGTAGATCTCACATCTCGACTCGTTGTGAGATCCACTTCTTATCCTTTGAGATGTGAATCTGATTGGATGCCTTGAGCTGAAAGCGAACTTCGCCATTTTCAATTTCACCACGTTCATTATGGTGAAACATAGTTGCATCAATCCCGTAATCGTTTTGTGGTGCGTCGAGCCAGTGCCCTCGTTGCAAAACCTTATGCTCCAGGAAATTATAACTAAGGTCGGCAATAATATGCTCGGTCGTGCGTACTTTTCGCTCTGGGTCGTAGGGTACTTGTTGGCCACGGTTACGCATAATGATTGCAAGGCTACAAAAAGTCGGAAGTCTGAACAATGCCAATAACTTTCTCGCTCTAACGCGGTTAGCTAGCATCGGCAGTGGTTCGCTTCGCGCCAGGTCGAATCGCTTGGACTGATTGCTCGCTAAACTGGAAAGCTGTGTGGCTTAAAATTGGACAAATTGACTCCCCACAATTTACTCCGTTGAAGTGACACCAGGAAGTAGCAACTGCTCGTATCGGGCATTGGTTCGCAATAATGGCAGCCAGTGACAGCCCCTTGCAGGACAATGCGGGGAACTTTTTTCCTTTTCCTTCGGCTTTTCTCATTTTGCCACGGCGTCAAGGTCCGCTTGATGCCTGCGGCATCACTCTTCATTCGGCGTCCGCCTCTTTCCGAGCCGCTGCTGCTTTTTGCTAAAGCGCAAAAAGGCTCCACCTTGACCTGCCGTGGCCCAGGTATGGGAAAGCCGACGGCACGGCTAACGACAATTGATAACAGACTCTCACAAGAATGCCGGCTTGGAGAAAATGAAGGAATCATAAAATGAACAAACAAGATGCAATGAACACAGTAACAAACTCACTTGACGATCTATACCAAGCACTTCGAGCGGGACGATACGAGGTGATGGATAAACAGTTGGAAGTCACGGCGAGATTCCACCGCTATTCATTTAATAACGTGATGCTGATTTACAAGCAGTGCCCTGAAGCGACATTGGTTGCGGGTTTTCACACATGGAAGAAGCAAGGGCGATGGGTTCGCTCCGGTGAATCAGGAATCGCCATACTCGCTCCGCTTACGAAACGCAAAGAGGACGACAATGAACGTGAGGAGGATTCACTGGTGATGGGGTTCCGAATCGTTTACGTCTTTGACGTTTCGCAAACGGACGGTGATGCACTGATGGAGGAAGCACCGATTCTGGGTGATCCGGGCCGCAACTTATCTGCACTGCTAAATGTTTATCGTGACCTGGAGATCAAGGTTCATTTGACCAAACTGCCGGGGACGGTTCAGGGCTACTCACTTGGTGGCGAGGTTCGCGTCAGCGATGATCTCGATGACATCAGCTTGTTCCGAGTGCTGAGTCACGAGTTGGCTCATGAATTGATGCACAAAACGATTCGCTGCACTTCGGAAAACAAACCACTGCTGGAAACAGAGGCGGAGGCAGTTGCGTTTGTTGTCGCGTCAGCTTGCGGGGTTAGGTGTCTCGATCGAAGTGCCGACTATATCGCACTTCACGAAGGCAGCCAGATTCTGCTTGAGAATTCACTGGAAGCGATTCACAAGACATCATCCAGTATCCTTGGCATGATTGAAAAACAGGTCGTGAACTTTGACAACGGCATCGCACAAGCGGCTTAGACACGCAGGATAGGTTTCTGGTCTCGTCGATCGCATAGATCGACAGGCTGGAAGCCTATCCCACATTTTGATTTGACTTTCCTTTGATAGTGTGGCATCCATCAAATTCCTTTCTGCTCTTTTCATTCCTAACTCGGTCATTCCCCTTTTCTCTCGAAACCCGTCACCGGAACGCTGATCCGATTCAGCAGTCCTCTGGCTGGTTGCGCTAACCAGGTTCTTGCTTTTCCCAGCAAGGTTCTTTTCCCAAACGAGAAAGATGGACTGATGACGAAATCCCGAAATAAACAGCTTCAACAGCACGAATTGACGGCCCAATGCGACGACGTTTGTTGCCACACATTGCATCATTGTGATCCTGATGGACGACTGTTGGGCACTTGGGCCGAAACTGCGGGTGTCTACGGGCTTCACGTTTATTGCAAGGTCTGCGGCAAACTTTATGGCTACCGACCTCGCGACGAACGCCGAACGGATGAGCAGTGGCACAAGGCCTACTTAAAACAAAAAGCGTGTAACAGTGCCGATTGCACTCTGGAGAGCCAGCATTCCTAAATTCACTCGCTGTGCCGGTTTCGCATAAAAGGTTTTGAATCCAATTCGCAACCGGCTATTTTTCTAATCGCCCCTGCTGGAACCATTCGGCCCAGCAAATGTCCTCATCCTTGGAACTGGATCGCTCATCGAAGCTTAGCCCGGACGCAAGAGCTTCCTTATAGGCACGCTCGATGGCCAACTTAGCGAGTTCGGGGATGTTATCCTCAATCTGCTCAATCTCGTCGGAACCGACCGTCTCAATGCGAACCCTTAGCTTTTGGCCAAGTTCAAGCTTCAAAGGTTGATCGGGAACGATCGCCTTGCCGTCAAAATAGCCAGTAATGTCATCGGTCATCGGGAGATTCCTCGTCATTGGTCGTTTCACTGACAGCTATTCTAGCCCAACTTGTCCACGCTGTCCTCTTTTTTATACTTGCCGTCACTTGCAGCACGCTCTCGACCTTCACGTCGGATACGTTCTCCCTCTTCGTCAATCTCCCTCATTGCCGGGCGATCATTGAACATGCCAACCGATTTTCGCCAATCTTTGGCATTCGATGGATCGGCCGCACTGGTGGCTTGCATTCTCTCCATCAAGACAGAAACCTGTTGTTCCAAATCGTCCAAACGATCTTCGACTCTTCTTTCAGACATTTTCGAATTCCAGTAGCAGAAATCAGGCACTGTCGTAATTATACGGTGTTATCGTCGTCGATGGAAACTGCGATCGGTTGAGGATCTATTCGTGAAAATATGATCGCTGAATGCTTTGCTTGGTCGGGCTTCGCTTTGAAGCTCGGACGATCTTTAAAACACGAACCACATCACCATCAATGGTGAATAAAATCCGAAGTACATCCGGTTTGCGTCCGAAAAGAAGTTGCCGGAGTTCGAAGAACACCCGTTTCGATTCACGAGCGATCGGGCAGCGATCAGGCATTCGCTCAAGCGTTTTTGTTTTTTGCAACAGTCGCTTGGCCCACTCAGTGGTTTGGTTTGGCGCGTACTTATAAACGAATCCATACAACTGCTGTAAGTCGTCGATCGCTTCACTATGCAGCACAACCTTGTGTGTAGGTGGCTTCACCTGTTGGGCTCACCTTCAACCCTGGATCGCACGAGTTCAAAGGCTTCGTCCACTGGGATGCCTTCGTCACCGCCCTGCCATTTTTTGATTGCTGATTGAACTGCCTCAACGTCCTCCTCAAAATCGTCGATACTCGACAACGCCTCACGGAGAAGCTCTGCTTCGTTTTTGTATTGCCCGGAGGCCATTTTGGCGTCGATCAACGCCTGGACATCGGGGGGAATGTGTCGAATCATCGGGAAACTCGGGAGGTGTATAGGTGAACTTTACATGCCCACGAATTATACCGTAATGGAATAGGGAAGCAAACTCCGTGGGTGGAGTCGACCGGGACGGGGCACAATTAAATAGGCGATATAGGAGATCTACTTTTTCAATTTTTCCCCACAGCTAGCTTCGCCCGTGGTTTCTGCTAAAGCCATTCACCTCGCCGGTGGAACCCTCGTCCGCTTGGACAACCGGTTCCTCGTACACCGAAACCGGAACTCGACGTAGATTCAAGACCGAATACGGCAGCGTTTCGTAGCCATGGGGCTTGCGCCGCCCGTTGACCAATCGTAGTAAATTCAATAGTTGCCTTCGGATCGGTGCATACCGTGCAAACGGCAAGCGTGTGAACTCAGCCGCCAAAGTGTCGGCGGTTCGATGAGTGGCTAAGCCTTCAAAGTGCGCCTTTAGTTGGGCGTAGGTCGGTGCGTCGATGCGGACATGAGCGTGCCACTTGGGCGGCCCACCGCCCGTTTCTGCGACTCCGCTTTTACGATACGAGATCGAATAGCCCGCGAATCGAATTGGAACGCGACGGCAATCCATGACCCGTTCCCCTTCCCCACCTTTACTTGACGGCTGCCGCAAAGCATGATGGCCCGCCGTCAGCATCAAGATGAACCAGCGACCGTGACGCAGGTATTGAGCATTGGCGACACCTTGCTTCCTTCGTTGGCTTCTCTGCCAAGTGCTGATGTCGATCCCGTACTTGTCGATTAGTTTCACGTCAATCGACTCGGGATTCTTACGCTCGGGAATCTGGCCGGTGACGTACCAGTAATAGCCATGACGCAGATAGCTGGCGGCAATCAGTTGCACCACTGCTTCGGTGGACTGGGCAACACAACGGTATTTCGATTTCGTCGGCATGGGTCTCCTTTCGCTTGGCTCCGCGTTTCGGAGCAGTAAATAAATGGGACGTTGAAAAGTAAGGCTCAACGTCCAAAGCCCAAAACCTTGATGGCAGCGACAGATTGCTAAGGCGACAAAAACAGCAGGAAACCGTACAAATGGTCTCGACTGATATTTTTTATTGCACTGCATTCCTATGTGCATTCGCGCAATCCATAGCACCTTCGCTCAAAACCTTTCGACGAACCCCACCTCAAACGCAAGACGCAAGGAGGGTGTTCGTCGTCACAACTGCTGTATCAAGTGATCGCTCCTCCCGGAACGGTCACCTAAGACCACAACTGCTGCCAACCAAGGATCAACTGCCAACGGCCTGATTACACCACAAAGATCGCAACCAAGGCCACCAGCAGCCGCACATCAAACGATTGGAGCTTTCTTTCGAAAAAAATGCTCCTCAGTCCTTTCGTCTTCACTCGCCAAGGCATCACCCTCGGGTCACCATGAACAGGTCACGACTGCCAGCCGTGCAGTGAAACATCACTGTCATACCCTTCGGCATGACCACTGCTTCCCTTCCGGGAAATTCTACTTAGACCACACTCCCTCTCTACGGCATTTGAATCACCAAGCTGACAAGGCTTGGCACCGAATCGCTACTTCCGGCAACCGCAGAGACTCCGGCGTTATCCGATAAACTTCGTCACATGGTTCACGTCGCTAGAAGGTTTTATCCCTCGAGCCTCTCTGGTATGTGCGGCCTTCCGGCACGCCATAGTTTCCGATCGAAAATCACTTCGATCGATTTCCCCCTACGAACGCAGAAGATTGGGGTACCCTTCGAGTCAGCATCCTGCTGACGCTTCCAAAGAAGCGGTGTCACAGTTCGGCACCGTCTCCCATGCAACTCACTAGCAAGCCTTTCACCACCTATTCGGTTAGGCCTTTCATGGTTGAGCTATTCACGGCCGGGTTTTTAGCCCAGTCCCCGAGAAAGTCTTACTCGGTGTGACCCATCACTAGGTTCACAGCTCCCCACGCCAGCACGGTTGAAGGAACTCGACGAAACGTCAAGCCCACATTCGGGCTTTTGGATTGCCAGTTAGCCGCAGCCGACCGCTGGGGCCACAGTCGCTTGCAACTCGCATTGCGATGCTCGACTACATCGTAACAACGAAGCCACGCCTTCGGCTTTTGGTGGATAAAGAAATCAACACACTGATTGCTGGTGCGACCACACAACACCGTGCGATGCCTCACTTAGTCGAACTTGGGAACCCCGACTGTCCTATTCGCTTGGTCCGAATTGACTTAGGCGGTGCACCAAGTCACGTCGCCAAAAAGCTAGGTGACGATGTTCGAAAACGCCAATCGCATTCTGCTTATTCCAAGCTGATTGCTAAATCGAATTTGATGTTGGTTGTCGTGACCGCAACGCCAACCAAGAAGAAGTTGATCGAGGCCGAAATTGTCAAACGGACTTGGCCCAAGGGCATTCGTTTCAGCGTCACCGTTGTTTCTTCCCTTTCCGCGTACCTTGGAGCTTTGTAACGCCATGTCTGTTGATCCCATCAAACTTGATAATCCGATTGACCACAATTCAGTGCCGAGTGAGCCAATGTCGATCGCATTTCCCGCGAATCCGGTCCCAAATCCGCCGATCGAGCAAATAGTGTTGCTCGGTATGTATATCGCCGCCGTCTCAGGTTTGGCGATGTTGGTTGTATTACTTGCCCATCACAATTCCGAGTTGGCCTTACAAATTGGAAAGTACCAACGTTTATCCGTGATCCTGTTTTTCGCGTTCCTTGTATTCAGAGGGCTGCTACGAGAAACTCCGCTGTACTCGTTTGTTCTTGGCAGTGCCATCTTTTGCGGTTCTTTGTGTGCGACCACTTTGACCATCGCTGCACCCCACGCGGAAAAGGCATTTGCAGCATTCCTGATGGGGCTGTTCGTTTGGAACGTTATCGAAATAGCGATCCACTACACGACGCTCGATGAAAAGGTCGTTCACCAAGACGCAGAACGATCTGCCAAGCAACGCGACACCGAACTGAGCAACCTATTCCTTCTTGTCACGATCAGTTCGATTGGATTTTGTTTGATGCTTTTGACCGAAGCACGATTGCCAGCGACATTTGTCCTGTCATTCCTTATCTTGGGTATCGCGTACTCGAAGGCCGCTATCCGCTCCAACCGGCCGCTCAGTTTCATCGCTGCCACGGTCAATGGATACTTCGCGTATCCCAATGCCGACGAAACCGCGCCGGGACTGATCAAAACTACGGCCCCCAATCAGTTGCTTCGCCCTATCAGTGTGGCGTTGCTGATTGTTGCTATGGCGTCCGTATCTGTCTGTCTTGGGGATCATTCAATAGAGCTGATTCGCATTCTCGCCACCGCCGCTGCATCCATATTGCTCGCAGTTGCAAGCCTAGCGGTCGCGGTCGCATTCACCGCCCGAGCGGTACACTTCCCAACTGGAAAAATACCGTATCAAGCTACCGTCGATAAGCTTCGCAGATCTGGCAATGCCAACGAAAAGGAATCCTATTTTTGGGGCGCAGTCGAAGTCGATTCTTCGCCGATCTTGATCCATCGATCGCTATTTTCGGAACACGCTCATATTCTCGGCAGTACCGGCAGTGGAAAGACGGCCCTGCGCCTCGCTCCCATTATCGAGCAAACGATCGGGTTTGGTGACATGAGCCTGTTCATCATCGACTTGAAGGCGGACAAGCTCGAACAGTTGGCCTCGTGCTATGCGACTCGAGACCGGATGAAAAGCGAAACGGGCATCGATGTGCCGATCAAGGTATTCACCACCGAACAGGGCGATCTATCTCATGTCTTCAACCCGTTGATCACTGATGGATGGAAGCGGTTTTCCATAGCAGATCGTACATCGGTGGTCTGCGAAACGCTCGGCCTGTACTACGGGGCTGATTTCGGACGCGGTCACTTTTCGGCTATTAACGCCGACGTTATCCAAGCTTGCTTTAACGCCAACCCCTCAGCTGAATCGTTCGCGGAGTTATACGAGACCCTCTGTGATCTCGCGGGAACCTCATCCAGTGCCATCGGCCAGATGCGGCGAACGGAATACACTCATGTCGCCCAACTGCTGCAAAAGCTTGCGTCTTGCAATGTCTTGAACGCAACCGCTGCCCGTGTCGCTAATAAGGCCGCGATCGAAAATCGAATCAACCTTGCCGAAGCGTTTCAAACGCCGGGCATCTACTATTTCCACTTACCGTCAACGACGTCGCCTGTACTAGCGCCAGCAATCGCACGGTTGGTGACAAAGTTCTTGCTCATCGCAGCGAAGTCCGCCAAACGGGACAAAAAGGTTCAAGTCATCATCGATGAGTTTCAGCGGATGATGTCCGAAAGTCTCGATAACACATTCCAGTTGGCTCGTAGCCACGACATTAACCTAATTATTGCCAATCAGAGCATCGGTGACCTTCGAGCCAAAGGCGATCGGCTGATTAACGCCATCGAAACGAACTGTGCCATACGCCAATGGCTCTCGGTTACTTCAGTCAACGACCTCGAAATGGTTGGTAAGCTCTTCGGGACGCATAAAGAAGTGCATAAATCGGAAACTCAATCACGCAACGGTACATCGGTTCAACGCTCGTTACGCGATGCTCCGCGGATCACCATCACCGACTTGCAGCAAATTTCGGACGATCCGTTTTTAAGCGTTACCAAAATCACCGGTGTTCGTGATGGATATTCCAAATATCGCGGCGTGCCGTTCGTGGTTCGTAACCAGTTCCATATCTCGGGAAAAGAATACGAGCGTCGCCGTGACTTTGTTTGGCCCACCGATTTACCGGGCATGATGATGGTCGAAGAACTCTCGTTACCTACGATTGCCATTAAAGCGAAGAAAGCGAAACCAGATCGCCCCATCGATAACGACACCGATGATCTGGCCGATTTATTCGTTTAATCAACCGGTTTTGAGGTATCCACCAATGACTTATTCAAATCCGCTTCAAACGACTTCCGTCAGCATCATCGCACGCCAAGTTCCAGTGCTGGCGACTGCCGACCTAGAGCGAATCCTGCGTCAAGTCGGCTACGAGTCCACTGCGATTCGGGCTGAACTCAAGCGACTTCGCCGCAACAAGCTGATGCATGTTGGCTACGCCAATCTCCCGCCACTACACGGGCGAACGATCATGATTAAATCGACTAAGCCGATCGACGAAATGGTTCAATCCATTTCATCGATTATTCGGGATAGTGGAAAACTAGCGACCCGCCCCACCGAGTATGTTTTCGCATCGCGGACCTTGTCAGGGCTAGCAGGTAAACCGTCCATCGCTTCACTTAGTGGCGAGATGCTTTATCGACAGCTTCGATTGAGTAAGGCGTTTACGAACTTTACGATCAGCCACGATCCGATGGACTGGCAAACGGCTTGGCCGACGCGGAAGCAAAAGTCGGCAGTGGCAAAGGTCGCGGGCTTCCCGGACAGTCCACGATTCTACGTCGCACCCGCCGCGATGACGACCAGCCGAGTCCTTGATTGGCTTCAGCAGATCAACCAAAAGGAGGGCAGGTACATTGTCTGCTAATTCCAAACCAATGGCCTCCCTTGGCACGATGACCGCCACTGAAAAATGGTTGCTCGATTCGATCATGGATCACGGAATCATCACCAAGGAAACTTGGGTGACACCACCACTACGGCGTAAATGGACGGCTAATGAAATGTCATCAGCGATGTGGTCATTGACTCGCCGTAAAATCGTGGTGGCCCGACCACTGCACCACGGCAAGACCTACTTTGCGTTGTCGGCCTCCACCGTTCACAAGTTGGGACTCCCCGAGAACAAGGGCAAAGAACTAGCAGAATCTGCGAAGCTTCGCGTCTATGCCCAGTTGTTGTTCTTCACGGCATACGACAAAACCGCTAAACGACTAAGGCGAGATGAACTTGCAGTTCGGATCGCGGAACCGACGCATGGTTTGCCGCAAGGCTTTTATGCGCGGGCACGGAAGAAGAACTTCCTTGGGTTCACCCGCGTTGATACTCACCTTTCCACATTGCCCATGCGTTCGGCACAGACGCTCAGGCACGATGTGTTCCGCTTCGTCTCGTTGCCGAGCGTCCGCGAACGGATCAAGAACAAAACATTTGAGTTCACTTGGATTACCGCGACCCATACCAGGGCGGATGCCGTGATGCGAATCTTTCGCGGCTACGACCGGATTGGCAAGGCTCCGATTCGAGTGATTGTCATGAATGAACTCGTTCCGCTTGTTTGCTCTGTGCAATTCGCGGACTCACTACCCTTTAACCCCGTAGAGACATAGCACTCTACAAACCTCAACCGCTCTGTGCCCAAGAGCTGAAATAAACAACCGGCAAGCGTTACGTTTTATCAACCCGCGAATAGAATTTTCCGTTCGTGTTTGGAAGGAGAGCCAAATAGTAAATCGGTAAGGAGCAAAAAAGAGAGCGAAGATTGGAAACTAGCGATTGCTGATTCCCATTGTTCGGACTCGAAGACAAATCGTTTCGATTCGTCGCTTAAACCGATTGGTTAATCGAGGTTGAATAATGTTTTACTTTGAAAATGGGTGGCTTGAAAAAATGAGTTTTCACGCTGCCACAACAATACAGCAAAAGGAGAATGATGGAAAAAAAAGACAACAAACCCGTCAAGGAATTTAGGCTGGGTGCGGTTCGCGCTTCAGTTTGGATTAATCGCAAAGAAAGCGGAGAAAATTGGTTTACCGTGAGTACTTCCCGTGGGTACAAGGATCGAGATGGAGATTGGAGCGATAGCAAGTCGTTTCGCCCTCACGACATTCCTGTGCTCGGGAACGTGCTGGAGCTTGCGCAGACTTGGATTCGGGAGCATCGAGATGCTCTTGAAAATGAAGCGGCTCCGGTGCATGCGATGGACGAAGGTAAAAGGCCAAAGAGTGGCCGGAAAAAAAGGAGGGCCAAATGAAATTAGCATTTGACCCTCAAAGAAAAGTTCCTGTCGGAATTGTCTATGCCACCGCAACGGTGGCAAGGCAATTGGACAGAATCGACGTTTTGAAAGCTTTGGATAGACATCAAGACGGCGATTGGGGACTGGTCAGTGAAAGTGACGCCACTGAAAACGAGTTTGTCTTAATCAACGGACTCAGACTGTTGTCAGTCTTTGAAGACCGTAAAGGCGTTCGCTTCTGGATCATCACTGAAGCCGACCGATCCTATACGACTGTGCTGTTCCCGAGCGACTACTAAAGTCGCTCCCGAAATCGCCAGTCGAGATACCCAAAGGTTGTCTCGCTAAGAAGTAGGTTTTTCCTAAGGTTGGCCATGTAAGGTAGGCCCCGAAGGTTTTTCTCTTAGCGAAAGGTTTTCTGGGAGGTTCTTTCACTTGTTGCATGAGGAAGGGTGACCACCATGCAGCTTGTGGAGGAGTCTACCACGGGTTTCGGGATCAGCGCAACGCTGATCTTTTTTGGGGGGACTAACCATCGAACATCATTGTTCTTGGTTGGTCTCCCCGTTTTTGACTTTTTTGGTGGGAATATTGTTGGTTCCTACCTACTGCTTTCAGAACTGCTTCATTTCGAAAAGGGATCACCCATGAGCAAAGCTCCAGTCAAAGTTATCCGAATGGGATACATCAAAGCTTCCGTATGGCGAAACTCAACCAAAGCCGGCATCCGCCATGCGGTCACTATTTGCCGTATTTTCAAGAATGGCGACTCGTGGCAGGAGTCGACCCGATTTGGTCGCGATGACTTGTTGTTAGTCGCCAAAGCCGTCGAACTTTCGCATCACTGGATTTACTTCCACAGCAAGGAAGAAGGCGAAGGTGGTAACGATGAATCGTAGTCACGTCGCTGTTTCGAATGTCGCGGGACAAGCTGAGGAAGCAAACGGTTTCGCTGCTGCTGAATTAGTCAACGCCCGCGAGTTGGCCCGGCTACTTGCCGTCTCGGAGCGAACACTCTACCGATTGAAAAGCACCGGCGAGTTACCGCAGCCCGTCATTCTTGGCGGCAGCGTCCGTTGGCGGCTGTCGGAGATCCGAAATTGGATCGCCAAAGGTTGCCCGCACCCCACCAAACCGAAATGATTGAACTACCAACCATCTTAAAACTGGAGACTTAACGAAATGGCGAGTGTTTATAAACGAACGAGCGACAAGGGAAAGCGTGGTGCCGCCTGGCATTTCAGCTACCTTGATGAAACAGGGAAGCGGCGCCAACGGAAGGGGTTCACCGACAAGGCCGCTACCGAAAAGCTGGCGTTGCAATTGGAGGAAGAATCCAAAATGGTGCGGGAGGGGTTGAAGGATTCAAAACCCGATTCAGATCAATTGGCCATTGCGATTCAGATAAAGAAGTACTTGAAACATCTTCGCCAGCGGGACGTTTCCGAAAACCAGATCGAGAATCTTCGGGGCCGCATTGAGCGAACGACTCAAGGCTGTGACTTTGTCAGTATCACGGATATCGCAGCTCAGCAGGTCGAGGACTACCTTGCTGAACGCCGTGAGAAGGGCCTCTCGAAGCAAACCAGCAATCACTACCGTCAGGCAATGCACCAGTTCTGTCGGTGGCTTCGAAAGCGAGCATTAATACCAGTCAACCCGATCGCCGACATACCTAAGTTGAACGTCGACACGGATCGCCGCCACGACCGCCGAGCTATTTCGGTTGACGAATTCCAGCGACTGATTGTTGCCGCTGAAGGCGGCAGCCGAGTTGAATCGATACCAGGGATCGATAGAGCGGTGATGTACATTCTATCGGCATGGACGGGGTACCGGCGTGGCGAAATATCCAGTTTGACGCTTGCTTCTTTCGATCTTGATGGTGCTCCACCGCGGGTCACTGTAGACGCGAGATACAGCAAAAGACGCAAAACGGATGTACAAGTTTTGCATCCCGAAGTCGTAAATAAGCTGAGGGAATGGTTGTCTGTTCGCGTACCAATCCACGACCTATTTCTATTCCCATTGACAAAAGGAACGTGTGGCACCGACCGCAAGACATCCAAAATGATGAAGCGAGACCTCGCGGTGGCCAGGAATTCGTGGATCGATGAAGCTGGCGACGATGACGAGGAACGCGAGCGACGGGAAGCGACCGACTACCTGAAGTACGAGAGCTCGTCCGGTCTCTTCGCAGACTTCCATGCAAACCGCCACACGTTCATCACGAATCTCGCCCGTGCCGGAGTCGCTCCCAAGCTCACTCAAACTCTGGCCCGGCATTCCGATATCCGGCTCACCATGAATGTCTACACACACACCGATTTGGCTGAGAAGGTTGACGCCGTTGGCAAGCTACCTAGCTTCACGGCCGCACCCATGATTATTATTGCGGAAGAGAAAGCACCCCCAGTAGAGAGCGAAGCCAAAGATACAGTGCAGCGCCACAGCAGCAACTCCGTGTCTCAAGATGGCAAAGCAGGGCAGTCTATGGCAGAAGATGAAAACGAAGCCGCTGAGGATGGTCAAAGTGGCGGCTGCCGTAAAGCCTTAAAGAGTCAAGACTTAGCAGAGCATGACAGCACGTGTCATGATAAAGAAGAAGTACACCCCAGAGGATTCGAACCTCTAACCTTCGGTTCCGTAGGCGGATATTTCACTCAAGCTTGCTGCGACTTGAAACCCAGTACTGGTAGTAGGTTACGCGTTTTTTTTCCGCTTTGCAACTCCTATTAAACCATATCATTTTTCTCGTCTTTTCACAGTAATTTTGGTGTTTCTCCGTAAATTCCGTAGGCACAAGCCCGATCTTGCGGCCGGCTTTGCGAGAGGTTGTTTTCCCAAATACTAGGCATTACAAGATCAGCATCGCGCGATACTACGGTTCTTCTACGTGGAGCGATTGGGAACGGGTCTGTCGCGTCTGGAGTTGCCTCACAGAAGAATCGCTATAGAACACAACAATATCAAATGGCACACAGGAAATGATTATTTCCTAAGATTCGCCATGCCATCACGTGCACGCCACTCAAACATCACGACACGTTGAAGACCATTCAATGGGCACTCATCGAAGGAAAACAGGTATCCGTCAAATACTACAGTCCCACAAGAAGCAATCGTTCGACTTCACGTTCCATCCCTATCGGCTTTGCCTCAGTGGTCAGGCCTGGTATTTGATCGCGGCCACAGACGGAAAGCCAGAGCCGAAACCTAAAACGTATCGAGTCATGCGGATCCAGTCAGTCCACATGTTGGACGAACCCGCAGTCGTACCCGATGACTTCGATTTGAGCAGCTACTTCGGAAACGCTTGGAACGTTTTCCGTGGCGACACAACCTACGACGTCGAAATCGAGTTCCTGCCAGAGGTAGCCGAACTTGTCACCGAGACGGTCTGGCACCAAACCCAGAAAGTTAAGCGACACCAAGACGGACGAGTCACGCTAACATTCACGATCGACGGCCTGGATGAGATTGTGTGGTGGGTACTCAGTTGGTCAGGCCGAGCCAAGGTAATCAGTCCACCAGAGTTGAGGGCCATGGTCATCGAGCAGCTAGAGCGGGCACTTGCCTTAAACAAGACTGAATGAAAGACAATCGTCGCCAGTTCTCTTTTCGTTTCGCTAGGCAGCCAATTCTAAAACAAATTTTAGACATGGATTTCTCTCTCGCCCGATTCCTGGCCGACGAATTCACAGCGATACAACTCAAATCATCAGAGCCAGGACAAATATTTTCCGATCGACAAACGGAGTGTGATAGACGACGAAGGTTCTTGTAGAACCTTCGAGATCATAATCCAGGACGTTCTATACATACCCGCGAAAAAACTACATGACAAGGCAAAGACTCTAAACGATTCCAAGTGCCTGCGGATTTACTTCATCGAATTGGGCCAATCGAGATGCGGTGGGATGCTACAATTACAAACGTCTACAAACGACCGAATTCATTGAAACTAACAGATCTGTTTCCCGGTTTCCTGTGAATATAGCCAACGACGGCTATCAAAGCAGAAGTTGCCGCCGTTGCGGATCTTGAAAACGCCACGGCCTTCGGAAATATCCATGAGCATCTCATCCTGGTCGTCAAAATAGACGCTGATGTTTCGGTTGACGACCTCGACGGCCTTTTGCTCAAAGCTGCTGACCAACACGATTTCGGTGTATCGGATTCCGAAGCTCTCAACATCCTGCTTGGCTTTCTCGGCGTCATTGCGGTAGGTAATCACGAATACGTCACCCGGCCAATGTTGTGTAAGCAGACGAAAAACTCAGGGGCTTCATCAATGCAACCATCAAGGTCGATGCCGATTGCTGGCGAGTCACTATTCATAGGGGACTCATTCTCAAATTGCTTTCACCTTTGGTGATCGTTTCCTGCTTTGCAATCATTGATTGGCGTCAGAAATCAGTTTGCAAAAACGCTGATCGCCGAAAACCCGACCGTAGACTGTTGATATTCGATCATGACCTGGGGCATTGAGCAAGGAGTTGGTGCTAGGATCGTCATTCTGCTCCCGAACCAAGTGAATTAGATAACCACGGTTGATGTCGGCTCGATTTAGGCTGTTTGAAAGCTTTGCGGCGTCCGCTTGGAGATGTGAGCAGTCGTAGTCAAGCCCTACTTCGATGCATATCGTCGGCACTATTCGCCCTTCTTTAAATTGACCCAAGCTTGCGTTCGCCACCCGTGCGGGCGACAAAATCGCTAGGTCGAAGTTCCCTCTACGGTTCGCTTTCTCTGGTCTTGGAATCGTCTCGGGCCACTCTTTGTGAATGAGCTGCGTGTGATTCCCTTCATGTAACTGGTATTCACCTTGGAAATGCCGATGGTTCGCTAACGCCGTGAAAAGCAAGCAATGTATTGAGTGCTCAACACGGTGTAGGTAAGGTGCTTCGAGAAAATCCTCCACGACTTCATTGATCGTCGCGTCACAAATCGCAACGGCCCGTTGTATCCAGGATGTCTCATCTTGTTGCGGTGGTGGAGGCTCAGGTGGTACTGGGGGTGGTATGAAAACACCGCGCGGCGGGCGAACGTCTTCCAGATCAAGCAATACAAATCCGTCCGGTTGTTTGGCAATTCGTCCCTGTTTGTAGTGAACAAGCCAGCTAACAAGATTAACGATAGTGTGGCGATTCCCACATTCAACGTCGGTCACATGGAAACCGTGCTGTAAATAGATGATAAAGTCACATTGTCCTTGTCCCTCACTAGGTCTTGCACCGGCATTGCAGATATTCACAGATTGCTGACCTGCTGTTCTCAAGTAACCGTTCCGTCCTTCCAAGACAAACACCATTGGATTTTTCTTTTTTTGTGGGGGCGTGCATTCGTTTTCTGATCAATCTAAGTGTGAGATTCCATCAGCAGGACCGCTGCTGAGCTTCTAATGCATCTATCTTTTGTAGCATGCTTGGCAACCAGTCATCGCCGTTGGGCCCTTTTCCTGACAACCAATCGGGGTAGTCATATTGTTTTCGCAACTTATCATACGATTTAATCCATTTGAGACAGTCTTCGACTTTCTTTGTCTGTCTATTACGAATCGCATCTAGGCGTGCCTGCCTCCAGTAAATCCATTTGAACCACACGATAAGGCCAAGTAGATCTGTAGCGCATTTTACAAGATGTTCTGTCATCATCTTAGACATCGTTTTTTGAGTATTTATCGAAATACTAGTTAGACTGGATCTCGTGTTGGGAGGGCAAGATGAGAGTGACTTCCAAATCATTCTCCACAGTTCTTGTTCAACCCCCAGTACGCGTTGTTCAGAGAGAACGTCGAATAAATTTGCGGTGTGCCTGCATCTTAAATTAGTCAATTCTTCGACTAGTAGCTTCGTTGACTCTTGCCATTCTGAACTGCGGTGCGGCACTTGGTTCTTCTCCAAAACAACTGCCATCCAATGGCGCCATTGATCCAGATCTGGGTCGTACGGAGAAGCAACTTTACAGTTGCGGTCAAACTCGTATTCCGCACAGAAACCTCGCAGTTGATACTTAACAACTAGCAGTCGCTCTGCAAACGCCTGCAATCCCTCTTTGTTCCGTCTAAGGTTATCGACATAATCAGAATCAACAATTTTTCTTAGATACCATTCGCGATTTTCAACTTCCAAATATACTTCTTCAAAGTTCCTTTCAATCAAAAAGCCTAACAGCCTCGCAACTTTTGAAAGTGCCTCCGAGTTACCTTCCAGCGATACTGCATAATCCCAAAGTGACGTCTTCATCGAGCTTTCCAATTTGCGGTTGTTGGGACAGTGGTACAAAGGGGGCAAGGAGAAAACCAAAGTATAAGGACGCTCTGACAGCCCTTGGGTCAGTGATCCAAAAAAATGAACGCCAAACCAAGAGCGTCCCCAGAAAGCCTCGCCAAAGGTAGGCAAGTCAGCACCTCAGCCGACGCTCCCTTGCGGGAGCGCGGCGATCAGCAATGAACCTGTCTTTCACGAGCCGTGAGGCTCAACTATGGCGATATTTTCCGGACAGCAGCCGACGCACACGCGTCGTTGGGTCTAGTAGCTGCGATTGCTCGGCTCCATGCAAAATCTTGCGTTGGAGTTTGATGGGACCGACGAAATCAAATTTACCAGATCTCAAGAGGGAGGGGCAACTTTCTGCCTGCCACAAGTGTCGATAGCGACGATCTGTCACGGAGGTTTTTCTTGCGAATTATTGGGTTTCTTGTATGCGCGAGGCGAACTGAGAAACGTACTCCACACAACTGGCTATACCGATGAATCGTACCAGCAGTCCTTCGGGCGACCGGAAAGTCCTCGCTCGTTAGCCTCCTTCACTAGACTATCAATAACAAACCGAGGTATCACTTTCGGGAAATCGTTCCATTGCCGTTTTGCTCGCAGATTTTCGGAATTGGGCTTCAGGACGAGATCCATCCTCCAATCGGTGACGCGAAAACCGGGCGTTACCGAATGAAGTTTTGGTCCGATGAGCCAGAGGATGACGAGCCGATCGGTGTCAAAACAAAAATCCGCCCGGCCACGACGGCGGGACGGATTCGTTGAAATTGTTCGCCCACGATGACGTGGTGCTTCAAGCGGGTGAAACGGTCCATTGCTTCCGGTGTTCTCAGCTCGTGACTATTTGAATGTGTGGGCATGGCTTATTGTGAGTGATCCCATTCTTTGTTTGCACGAAACTCAAACGCGTTCGCTAGTTTTGCCGTCTTGTTGTGCATGTACTCGATAAATCGTGACTGACGCTCCGACGGATGGTCTTGCATAGCACGGGCAACACCTTCCCAGTTTGCTCGTCGGAACATATCGGGCGAGGCCGCAGTTACCAGCTTAGAGAACTCGTAGTCGCTGCGTGATTCATGACTTTCGCGAACTAAGTTGACATGATAAGCCATGGTGTCTGGACTTTCCAGCTCCGCCATCCATTCTGAAAACACCATATTTCGCCATAGCTGATAATAGATGCGATTTGCTTCGCGAGCCTTCGCACGATCCAGACTCCTCAATGACGCGTCCCAGTAGATGTCTAGTAACTCATCGAACGTCAACGACTGAGCGTCCTTGCGGGGACCGCGTTCGTAGTACGGATTTGGGCTGGTGAATTTTGCTTCGATCAGCACCAGGTACTTGCCTGGCAGATGCAGCGCGATGTCCGGTTCTGTGAGTGGTCGCTCGACCGGCAGGTTGCTCTCGAATCGTTCCCGTGCCGCAATCAAGAGATCCCATGGCTCGAATGAATCGTCGCTGACACGAATACCCCACAGGTACAGATCAGGCTCCTGAGGGTGATCTTCGCCAATCATCAGTTTGGCGACATGGGCAAGCAGTCCGGCTTCTTGAAGAGACCGGAAGACGTTCCAGCTCAACGCATCCTCAGAGTTCTCCGCGCCCAGTCGGTGACTCTCGTACTTGAAGGGATGCCCGACGATCTTCTCGGCGAACAAATCAGGCGAAGCAATAATGTTTCGTCGGACGTCCGCATACGAATACGTCGAGCCGTAGCGAGAATGGTGGCAGCGGATACCGTGGTCCGGGCATATATCGCCACGCTGGTAACGTGTTGGCCGTCTGACAAAGTGCTGGCAGCCTCGCACGTAACAACGAATGAGGTCGCGATCGTCTGGGTGGACAACAACTTTGGGATCAAGGTCGTCGGTGCCGTACGGAAGCTGAGTTTGCAGGGAAGCTGATGACATGGGATTGCTTAGGCGTGAGAGGGGATTTCGGGAAAGGAAGACATCAGTGGACCATATGAATGGCCCGTACGATGTAACCGCGGTACGAGGCTTCTGCTATCCGGCGAGCTGCCAAATCGGAGTAGGCCTGGATCTGGACCGTGATCGGGGTTCCGCCACCGTGTGGCACGAGAGTGAGTTGGAAAGTGTGCATGTTGATTTCTCCATTCCGTAAGTTTCGTTTGAGGGTAAAATTGACGGTCCGGTCCCGAGAACGCTGATCTTTTCGGGCGATAACAACACCTCGTATTCGTTGGCCACGACGAAAGGCATCTGCGGCAGCGGATGTTTACTGCGGGCCCGAGGCCCGAGTGGGCCATGCTTAAGTGCAGAACCGGACGCGTGCGGGCGGCGGATCAGCCGCTTTCTCTTTAGCGGGGCCTGCGTTTCTCCGTGAACCGGACCGTCGATTCCAATAGTACGAACCTGTTTTGACAGCAGTGGGTCAACCAAGCGAAAAACCGTCCAGTTCGGTGCGGGACTCTCCATCTCACGCATTTGTCATGAGTTGTCCGTAGGCTTTTGCCTGGGGACCTCAGCGATGCGCTTTCACAAGACGCGTTCCAATGTGTATGCTGTTGCATCTGGTCATAGAAAGGGTTTTGCCCGGCCATTCAAACGTGTAGAGCCGCGTCCGTTCATTGCCTTTCATCCACGCAGTTACCGATGAGTCTATCCGGCACAATCGAGACGCTGATCGAAACTCTGCAGCAAACTAAAATGAGAAATCATGAAAAGAACCAACATGACACTTGGACTTGACCTTGACGGCTGCATCACCGAGGCACCGGAGTTTTTTTCTACATGGACACATTCCTGGCCAGGGCGAGTCATCGTGATCACTTACCGTCGGGGTCGACAGAAGGCGATAGATGACTTGGCCGAACGGAACATTCGCTACGACGAAGTTGTGTTAGTCGACCGGTTCGATGGCAAGGCAGAAGTCATCAAAGATATGGGAGTCTCGTTGTACGTTGATGACCAGCCAGAGATGCTTAAACATATTCCTGCTGGCGTGAGCATCATGCTGTTTCGCAACGAAGGAAACTACGATTTCGCTGATCGTAAATGGATGCTCAGCCAGGAAACCGGAAAGTTGGTGTAGTGAGAAGTCGCTACCCACCCGCAAACTGTCACGAAGAAATCATACGGAAACTGTTCGACAGAATTGAGGCAACTGATCCAGAAGTTGCCCCCGCAATGCCAAGAATCCTTTGACCCACTGTTGTCAAATCGGATCGTAGAATTGCTTCAGTTTCACTCACCGAGGCACAAATTGATGCAAAATCCTTCAAACGATCCAAAGGAATTTCTCCGCAGCCTGGAACAGTTGGAGAACCAATCCGTTTTCACTCCTCGCCGTTCGTATTCTCGCGATCAACTTAACGAGTGGATTCGTGCCGAGCGTTTACGCCAACGTGAGCGGGGCGAGGAATGGACGGCTTGGCGCAAATTTTACTGCGTCGAGGAAGCCACGATACCGAACCGCTGCCATTTCTGGCAACCAGACTACCGAGATCCATGCTGCACGGTATTCGCGATATGGGTTGCGTATCATACAAGGAGGCAAGAGCGTCTCTACCTCTGCAACGGGCATATGGAGCAGCGGATTCGCGACAGTAAAGAGACCGCCAGGTGACGGTTTTGCTCTCCCCGCTAGGAAATACGAGGTGCTACGATAGCACCAACCGGGCGACACGCCCCAGGATTATTTACGTTTGGTATAGTTCGTTATGGTCAAGAAAAAGACGGCTCGCACGAAAACTCCTATGAAGAATCAACGCCCCGACTCCGAGCGTCGTTTGCGTCAGGCCGCGCGGCTTGCAGATCATCTGAGGCTGCTGCAACTGCTACTGGGGCGTGGACGGTGGGACTACGACTCCTTGGCGGTACAGCTAGAATGCAGCACGAGGACGATCCGTCGTCGGTTAGATGCGTTGGAGTTGGCAGGTGTCCCTTGGTTTTACGATAGCGATGCTCGCTGTATCCGTGTGCTGCCTGGCGTCAAATTCCCGGTGCTGCAGCTCACTCGTGACGAATTGCTGGACGAGGCAACTGCGGCGACGGTCGGAAGAGCAAAGGGGCTAGATGTCGGCGCGGGCGCCGTCGCGACGGAGAAACTTGCCGCAGCGTCGAAGGACGAAGTGGCCGAAATGCTTGCCGACGCCCAGCGGATCATGGAGGCACTCGACCTAAAACTTGCCGACCACAGCAAGCACCACGAGGTACTGAGAACGATTCAGTGGGCGTTGATCGAAGGCAGGCAAATCACTGGACAATACAAAAGCCCCTATCAAGAGAAAACCATCGAGCTGCGACTTCATCCGCTGAGGATCTGCTTGACTGGGCAAGCCTGGTATTTGATCGCGAGAAAAACAGCGAGCGAGCGGCCGAAGACATACCGAGTGACGAGATTCCAGACGGTGCGGTCGCTGGATGCCAAAGCCGACGTTCCCGAGGAGTTCGATCTGGATGAATACTTCGGCAAAGCGTGGAGTGTCTTCCGCGGCGGCGAAACCTACGACATCGAACTGCTTTTCAAGGCTGACGCGGCCGAACTTGTGACGGAGACGATGTGGCATAAAACGCAGCAGGTTGCCCGGCATCCAAATGGGACCGCTACGTTGAGATTTACAGTCGACGGTCTCGACGAGATCGTTTGGTGGGTATTGGGCTGGTCGGGAAGGGTTACTGTTGTCGAGCCTGCGGAATTACGCGATTTGGTCCTCCAGAAGTTGAATGAAGCGATTGATCTGCATATCCGTCGTTAAACTGGGTCAGTTAAGCTGTAAGGAACGTTTTTTCGCAGGTTCTTTGATTGCTATCGCCTTCTACTCGTGTTGAGATCACATAATGGAGTTCCAGGTTCATGGTCGCGCTACAATAGAACGCGGCATTGTCGTTCGGTCGGCGTACGTCCTTATTTCCATCCGTGACCCCGAATCACCTGTCGTGGGATTTACGCGTCCGACCGCGTCGCGTGACGTGCTTTCGCTCGCCTTTCACGACGAGATCATCTGGTGGGTGCTTGGCTGGTGGGGTGGATAAGAGTGGAGCAACCCCGCGAAATTCGCGACCTCGTACTATTACAACCTGAGCGAGTACTGTAAATGAATACACGCGTTTCTCGTATATAATGAATTGAGTATTTCTCATTAGAAAGAACCCAAGGTTTGGAATCGGGATCGACCTCACTTCTTTAGATGATTCAACGGTTCGCTGGCTATCTTCGACACTGCGACCTTGTCCACACCGCTTGTCCATAGATTAAATTTCCCAGATGCTGCACTCACATTCCCCGTTTCGATTACTGCCATCGGATAAATCGATCCTCCGGAAAGAAGTCCGGACTCCGATCCTAACTTGTCCTAAATGACGCTTAATGTACCTTCCGATCTGATTCGTCGCTTCCCTGACTGGATCGGCGTGTTTCCGTCCGTCACCGGTCCGACGATAGTCGTAGATGATTTCGTTTAGGATTGTGTTGTAGTGCATATTTAAGAAGTTGATGATCACATGGCTATCGTAGTTCTTTTGTTTCTTGTTGTGCTCATCATTTCTCGCTGCTTTCACTGCAGTCGCAATAGCTTCTGTCCAATCTGCGTGTTCTCGAATTGGCATTGGGGTTATTCCTATTCTTGTTCTAACTCGCGTTCGATAAACCTTCCGATCTGATTCGTCGCTTCCCTGACTGGATCGGCGTGTTTCCGTCCGTCACCGGTCTGACGATAGATGTCGATTATATCATTTAGGACCGCATCTTGGTGCTTGTGAATGTCTTGGGGTTAAAAAAAACGCATCCCGCCATCCAACACCACGATTTCTGTCGTTTTGTTGGCGGCCAATGCTTGATTCTAACTCAAACTTGCGAGCAGACCGATGCAATGCGGCGAGAGTTTGGCTCGAATTCATGTCACCACGCACCAGGCTGTCGCATCACTTCATTAGTGACGACGAGAAAACACCGGATCTGTCGACGCCGTACGAGCTAAGACATTGGATCGTCCTTGCATAGAGCACTACCGAAGGAAAGCTACGACGTCGTGCTCGCCGCTACGGTGCTGCACCACATGCGTGACGACGAGGATTGGCGAGCCGCGTTTGAAAAGGTCATCTCGGTGTTGCGTCCCGGCGGATCGTTCTGGATCACCGATCTGGTCGTTCAAGAAACCGTGCCCGTCCACGAATTGATGTGGTCGCGCTACGGCGATTATCTTGAGGGACTCGGCGGCGTCGAGTACCGCCAAAAAGTCTTTGAATATATCGACCGCGAGGATTCGCCGCGACCAGTGACGTACCAGCTCGACCTGCTTCGCCGCGTTGGATTCGCCCACGTCGAACTGCTGCACAAAAACAGTCGCTTCGCTGCCTTCGGGGCTTGGAAGGAGTAGGACCATGGCGAACCGAACGTCGCTTTACTCATCCGAACCTGCCTGGGGCGAGTCACACTTGCTTTACGTCGCATGCACCCAACCAGCTTGCCTTGCTATTGGTTATCCATATCCAACAGCAAATCTTCTTTGACTGCGACAAGCGAGTCATCTTCCGGTGCGAGCCGAATTGCTTGATCAATATCATCTAGTGCCCCTTTTTTGTCGTTCAGCCCTCGTTTCGCTGCGCTTCGCACTCGCCAAGCCAGCGGGTTTTCTTGATCCATTTCAAGTGAACGGTCGCAAGCTCGAACGGCTTCCTCATAACGATTGTTCATAACGAATGAGTATGCATGCATCGCGTGTACAATAGCCATCTCTGGTGCAATGTCCAGAAGGTTTTCTGCAACTTCTAGCAGTTCGGCTTTTCTCCCGAGGGCATCGTAAATATAAAAGAGTCGGTCCCATCCTTCGATGCTCTGGGAATCGAGCCGGACCACTTCGCGAAACAATTCTTCGGCCCCCTCGTAGTTCTCCTCTTGGATAAGCAGCTCGCCACGAACGATGAATGCGTCTGGTTCTTCTGGTGCCAAATCTTCCAACCGCGACGCTGCGATCACGACGGCGTCGCGATGATTACCCGTTGCCTGATATTCATGAAACAGGTCGATGTAGCAGAGAACCGGATCGGGTTCGCCGTCCATCGCCACAGCGATTTCACTTGCTACGGGGTCCGAATCAATATCCACCTCGTACGACTCGGCTTCAAGAATCTGCCGTTGAAACGACTCAGGCATCTTAAACAGATTTAGTTTGCCCTTTAGCGGCAGTGGCTCCTTCAACAAGCGACCATTGGCCATGCGCCAACAATAGGGACCGAAGGCGAACGGATCGTCTTCGTGCTCGGGGCCATAGGATGCGATGTCTACAATGTCAGCAAGTCCGATGATGGCACCGTATGGAAACCAGTTGCGATCCACCAATTCGAGTTCGCACTCCCGAATCATCTCATTAACGTTTTGAGGACTTGTTGATGCATGAATAGCAATCGTCCCGCGGCGGTCCGTTGTCCAAGTGCGATTCTCAATCGTCTTGAGATTTGCGCAAATTGCCCAAGCATAAGGTTGCCGGATGGATAGTCCGCGTAGTTCAAACATGGATATTCTCTCTTTTCAAAAAATGTCACTTCGGAAATCACCATGGCGATGCAAATTCTCTCAGATACCTCTCGGATTTAAAGACCGTGACGAACTCACCGATGATCCGAACGTCATTGGCATTTCTTCGGTGATTTGGATTGGCTGGTAATCGCTGTTGAGTGGTTGTAGCTCGATCGTGTTGTGTTGCCAGCCGTCATCGTTCATCTATTGGTGGAGTGATAACGTTTGACGGTGTAGCATCCGCCGTCTTCGGGATCGGTGTTCGTATTGGCTTGACTAGCAGTCAACCAGAAAGTGTTAGTTTTTTAAATGGCCGCAAGCCGGATCGAGTACTGATTGTCGACGTCGAATTGACGTGTGGGGGGGGAACAAAAACGAAACTACCATCCTCGGCAACTGGAGCGTTCCAATTGCCAAACGCTTGATCGATTCCAATTCTTACGAGTATCGCTCTGATAACATGGTTCCTTACTTGAGCTGACTCCATTAATCCTATGATGTTATACTCGATTTCGCCTTGCCTAACCCAACCAGGACAAAACGAAGGCCGCTTGATCAGCATTTTCGGGTGCTTTCCAACTCGCTCGTTCCACGTCGGCTTGCCGCAGTTGGGTTAATCGCTCGAAAACGTTTTCAGTAGAGATTAGCCGATGACGTAGCAGCCAACAACAGACCGCCGTACCGGTGCGTCCCATTCCTCCGAAGCAGTGGATATAGACGGGGCGATCGGCAGCGAGAGATAGGTCGATTGCGTCGAGGATGCACCGCATACGGTCGATGGACGTTGTTCCGCCATCCGGGATCGGAAAACGCAGGTGAGCAATTTGCTCGCTACGATCGCTTGCAAGCCTTCGCAGTTCATTGTCGTAGCGAACGAACGGTTTTCCGGAATTGTTGGTTTCGTTTTCTTCTTGCAAGTTGATGAACGTCCGCATGCCGGCGTTGAAGAGCGACGCGATCCGCTGCCTATGGTCAGCTGGATCTGGCCGACCGGGATACGCCCCAGCGAGTAAAACATCGTCAATAACCCAATAGGTGCGATTGCATGGCGTCGGTTTCTCTGGATGAACAAATTTGGTTGGGATGTGCAAGCGAGGTCTCCATGGAAAACGGATATGATACCAACGTTTAGTCAACCTGGCATTGTAGGAAATGAAAGTGAGTCGGTTCGAAAAGCTTACTGAAATCGACAAAGAGTCGCCTTAGCGGGTTAGCATAGAACGAAACACTGGCTTTCAAGCCTTCTCCAAGGTAGCTGGTTGCAATCGGATCTTTAAGCAACTCGCCACACCAACTAGCTATCAACTTGTCGCAGCGGCATTTTGTCACAGCGACTTTGATTGTTCTGCCTTACGTCTCCCTCTATATTTGGCAGTTTTCACTACCCAAATAGAAAAGATGATCGATGAGCGAGTTCTTTATCAAAAGCGCATTGCCTCAGCGGATCGGATACCGAAAGATAATGGTTGCCTCAATTGAAAGATACCAGAATCGTAGGTGCCGCCATGGAAATGCATGCAAAAGCAGGGCTGATTGACTTAATTCGAACGCGATACTACGGCGCCCGAAAAAAGGACAAGTCTCGAATACTTGATGAGTTGGTCGCGATTACCGGGCACCAACGCAAGTACGCATTACGGCTGTTCGCTCACCGAGAAGCTTCGTCTCTGTCGATTGCGAAGTAGTGGGCCGAAAAATATACGACTGCGCGGTTAAAGAAGTGCTTGTTACGCTTTGGGAATCCTCGGATCGATTATGCGGAAAGCGTCTCAAAGCGATTCTGCCAGAGTTAATCAAACCAGTGGAATCACATGGCCACATGGATCTTGACGAATCCCTTAGAACACGGGTGCTGTCGGCAAGTTCCGCGACCATCGACCGACTCCTCCGACCGATACGTGAGAAGGCGACTGGAAAAAAAAATCATATTCGACCCAAGAAAAAGATCCGTGCGGCAATCGCGGTTAAGACTTTTTCTGAATGGGATGACGTCGCTCCAGGGAACCTACAGGTTGATTATGTTGCACACTGCGGAGGTAAACCGTCACAAGGAACTCAAATGTGAATTGTGTTGTGATCGCCTCAGTGACCATCGTTACAAGGCCAATCTGTTCCGCGTGATGATGCACAGCGTTGCGGCGAACTTGCTGGTGCGAATTCGGCAGATTGTCGAGATAGTGCCTGAGATTGATCAGTTCGCCAATGCTGAGATTCCTATGGAAGCTCAGTCGCCTGGGGTCAAGCGTCGTCATCACACTCGCCGCCGTCGCCGCGACCCTGTGGGAGAGGGTCACGCTTGCACGTGGCGGACTCACGTGATCAAGGTCGCGTACCGAGTGATCGTCCGCACGCGGCGAATCCGTGTGCAATTCTCGTCGAGTTGGCCGTGGGCCAATCATCTCAAGCGTGTTGCGGATCTGCTATCGGGCTACGCTCGGCCCGACCTCAACAGTGCCTAAATCTGCCAGAGGCGAGACGAAATTCTGAATGGGGGAAAGGGGGCGTTCCGCGCTGATCGAGCACCAAAGCACCTACCCCTGCGAATCTCACCCAAATTTTTTCCAGACGATCCCAAATCTAAATGCTTGTGAATAATCCGGGCTAAGGGACATCGTTATTAGAGCCCTTAGGCAGGATAGCCATGGTAACCCAGTGTCATGTATGTTCGTGGTTCCAAAAACCCTCAACTCAGAGACTTATTCGATGTGCACACAAGATTTTCGCGGTGAGATGCTTCCGCAATGGGAGACGTTACTTCGCAAACTTTTTCCAATCGCTTTACCAAATAGCGTCAGCTGGAATCGTCTGGACGATATATTTGCCATTCTGCGAGGATTGGTATCTACCGCAGACTTATGTCATATGCTTCTTCCATCGAGTGGCGGCATTGATATTCATAGAGTGGCCCGTTCCCCCGATTCTAGATGTATTGACATTATCGACCACGGCCATATCCACACAATGGTGCCCAAGTTGTTGACGTGCGAAATTTTTAAAGACAGCCTGGAACATTCCTATTTCCGCCTCGAGTGCAGCAGCCTCGCACCGGAGGGAGACACCGAATCACCGAACATTAAAGATGAAGAGCTGGTGCGGCTGCGCGACGGCACATACACTAGTCGAATTGGTTGGGACGATGGAGTGATGTACGATGAACGCGGATACGAGATTGAGTTGCCGAAAGGTGCGAAACTCGCGACGAGGTACATGGGCGGGATCTTCGTCTTCGTTTGTAAGGCATCGGAGTTTGGACAATCTGATGAAGCGTACAACGGACTTCAAAACACTATGTCAGCGGCCGAGTTCCGAGACCACATTCGGCTGCGCTGGATCCGACGGTGATGACCGCTGGCCCTGAATTTGAGTATCGCCGTAGCGAGGTGAGCGTTGTACAGCCGCGAGAATATTCCCTGACTGTTAAAAGAAGCCGAGAGTCGCTTATTGAATGGGACGCGGGGCGTGCCGAACAACTTTCGCAAGCCGGACTGACTCGGATGATTCCGTTGGCCACTGTAACTAACGTGGAACTACGCTGCATTGAACAGCTGTGTTTCGGGGACGATACCCGACCGACTGATTCACCTGTTTTGTTCAGCGTCTTACTTATTTGCTCTTTTCGGCTCGAGGGGGCCTGCGAATGTGTCGTTGGCTGAGGCGAGAAGCTCTAATTCGCTTAGTGGAGGGTTGCATTTGGTTGTTGTTTACCGGATAGGTTCGCGGCGGTGAACAATCCAATTTCTTAAAGCTGTTGATGCGTTAGAGCATGCGACACAACCTGCACGAGCGCATAAACAACTCACCAGAGACTGCCCCGGTATCTATGAACACACGTGCCTGGCCCTTTCTTAAACCAGTGTGGAGCGACACCACGAATCGATTGCGGGCATGGCGGTTTATCGACCCCAACCGAACGGCGAGATTAAATAGTTAGCGAGTCGCTACTGTGCCGATTTTGCTGTCTCGATCATCGCTCGCACTTGGTCCACAGATCGGTTTGCCCCGCCAAGGTGAATAACGGCGTGGCAGTTTGGACAGACAGGGACAAGGTCTTTGATGGGGTTGACCTCGTAAGCCGTTTTTAGCTTTGCCAACGGTTTGCGGTGATGCACATGGATGTAACCCTCTGCGTCGGTGCCGTAGGCTTCAGCAAAGGACAAATCACAAATTGCGCATCGCAGTCCATAGTGTTGAAGACAAGCGGATCGGGCCGCCGCGTTACGTTCATAGGCATTGACGACGACGGTTTTCGTTGCGCCTTCTGGGTAGGCTTGTCCAGCGATATCCACTTCATCCGGGTTCAGTTTTACCTTCAGTTTCTTACTTGGTGGGTAATAGCGTGGTGCTAACGTTGCTCTCAGAACGGAAGACCGTTTGAAGTGACCTAGTGAATTAAAGAAGATCGCGTATCGCTTTGATTTCGCTGCCTTCGGTTTTGACATCGATTCGCTGAAGAATCGTTGGCCCAGAAAGACCCTATCCAGCACACCCGATTCACTTGGTATTAACCGCTCTTCCTCAAGCGAGTACCACGAAAAGGCGATCGATCCCATTTTGCTCAATGAGGCCACAACGCATTCCTGTCCAACGGCAAGGCCAGCAGCCATTTTCTCTTGATGTCCGCTCGCACTGAAATCAAAAAAGGCTCGCTCATTTTCGTAAACTTTCGCGTGATTACGTCCCAAGCAATTGTTCAAATAAATAAGTTCAGTAGCAGTCATCGATCGCCCTCGAAGTATTTGTGCGATTGCCTTAACCGGCGGACATCACAAATCATACCGGAACGAGCGGTGCTTTGTCGCATGGGTGCGGAACAATCCTAGGTTTCGAGTGCCAGCACTCATGTGATCGAAGCGACGTGCTTATCGATTTATGATGACCGCCGGGTGTAGGCGAGGTGTCGCGAACTTGCCGTGTTCTTTGGTGCCTATTGCTGGTACTTTGGCAGGGATTTTGAAAGCTGATGACAAAACTTGAGCCATTCACCAAAGACTCGGTCGTTAGTGGTATTTTGCCTAATGGCCCAGTGACCATTATCGATGCGAATTGGCATGGCACCGAGGTTACTGGAGGTGGCTATTGAGGAGTTGTTGTCAATAGTTGTGTTCTGAGAAAATGAATGAGGCGGCAATTTCATCCTGCATAATTCCGTCTTTGAAGGACCGTCCTTCGATGACGAGTGTGATCTTTTCGTGACAGTTCAGTCGCCTCCACTTCTTCGAAGCCGACTGGGCCAACTTAAACACCATCGCCAAACTTGCACGCCGAGTGCCGCTGCAAGCTTTGAAATGGCTAGACGAAAGAACACGCTGTAATGAACCGAGAAACGGTATCACTATGGCTTGATCGATTTGAGGCAATCGAGCGCCAAGCAATCGCCAAGCACGATAAACGGCTAGTGCGGCTATACGAGTCGCTGGAAGTGTATTTAACGGCCGCAAAGCTAACCGAATGGTATCAACGCTACATCGGCGGTGACGAGTCTACTGAGGCCGTTGGCGTTGCTTTACTGGTCGATGCGTATTGGTGCCGCGATGAGGCTGAAAGCGACCACCGGCTTTTGTTCGCCAAAAGGGTTTGGAATCAAAAGCGAACACGTAAACGAATCGTCGATGCGGTGTAGCTGCTGCTTGCGTCGGAGCCTGCGAAGGGACCAACAAGCGGATACGTAACTCTACAACAGGCCGCACCGATGGCAGGGCGAACCAAGAAGACCTTGGAAAATTGGAAGCGAGAAGACCCCGATTTTCCAGCGTCCGACGTGAAGGCGAAAAAGCCGGGGCAAGCGAATGAATGGTTGTGGACCAAACACTCGATAAAACGACCCTTGCTACGATTCAATCGCCTGTCGGATCGCTTTCTCAAGCATTGATGTTGCTTTTTGCGATTTCTTCAGTCCGTCAATTTCACTGCGTGCGTCTTTGTCGGGCACAAACGCCTTGTGGTCAAACCGGATACAAACGTTATTTGGATCAGCACGACCACGGTTTTTTAGCACTTTCGCTGCGCTCACACCCGCACCGGTTAGTAAACATAATAGTTCCGTCGTCGGCCCAAGGCTTATGGTCGTCGAACCGGATTCCGTATACGATTCATAACCGCCGGCACCAAAATAGCCACCAATCGCACCGAGCGTTCCGCCGATCAACACACCGGTACCAAATGAAGCACCACCGACAAAAAGATCAATCGTCCCGCCCGCGACCGCACCGCCAGTAGCCGCTGCTGCGGTGGCCTGCCAACGCAGGCGTGAAGGCTCAAAGAAATCGATCTTCATTACCGATTCAGTCCCCTCGACATCGTTTAGCTCGTTGTTGATGTCGTCCATGCTAAAATGAAAATTCTCGACGATATGGGTTATGCAACAAGCCCGGTCATGCAGTCGTTTCGGCTTTGGTTTGCGATAACGCTTGCTGCATCGTCGAAGTTGACTCTTGCAGAGTCTCAATCGCTTGCCGGAATCGTTTCGATCTTGCCTCCAACTCTCCTCGCCGCGAACCGTACTCGATTTCGACCTCCCCTTGGACCGATTTTTCAAGCAAAGTACGGTATTCTCGAGAAAGCTCGCCTAACAGCTTTTTCTCCAAATCGTGCATCTCATTTATGACGATTGGCCAAACCGAATTGCGGACGTCTTCGCCAAACGTCTCAACATGTTGCATATAATGAGTGCTGAGCGTTTCCCGAATTTTTTTCGTCTTCTCCTCCATGTGCTCGGGTTTGATTTCTTGTCGCACGTCCTTTAGTTCGGTTGCAAACATACGTGCGGCCCCTTCGAGGCCGTCGATTATTTCGTTACCACCACCAAAGAAGGCAAAGAAACCCTTCGATTTGTAAACGAGGAGGCTATCAAGTTGGCCAGCCTTTTGTTCCACGATTCCATCAACCTTGTTCAAAACCATATCACGGCTTCCCGCGAGCACTTGCCCAAGCCCCTGAGTGACGGCAGCATCGAAGTTGACGTCGGACTTAAGTTTCTCCAGTTCATCTCGAATAACGTTCGTCAGATTCTCTAATGCGTCGCTGACATGTTGGCGTACCAATTTTTGAAATTCGGACTTCAAAACGGAATTAAGACCGTCCACTACCTTCATCTCTATTTCGAAGTAGTAAGGAAATGTTCGAAGCCGGTTGTCGGCAATGATTGACTTGTAAACCTCATACGCATCGGTCGAGTTGCCACTATCGATCTCTGCACGAAGTTGGATTGAAATGTGATCTTCGCCATCAGCGAATTGTTCGCCCCGTGACACCGCGATACCATCCCGTAGCGATTTGAAGCACTTCATCAATTCCGACTTCCGTGACTCGTATCGCATTTCGGTTCGGGTGCGAGTGTCAGCTGCCTGCTCGTTTTCGAGGGCACCATGGACCAACTGCTCGTCATGACGTTTCTTTTGTGACAGGTGATGTAAAAGCGGTTGGACCAAATTTTGCTGGGAATTGTCGACGGCTGATCGCAATGTCGTACTGCGAATACGGTTGTTTAAGTAGTCAAGAACCTCGCGTTGGAGGTCATCAATTTCACTTTCCTTAAACGCCGTTCGGTGGTCTCCACCGTACCGATGCGGCAATTCTTTTTCATATTCCTGTTGATGAGTCTTGAGCTTCGCGTCGTTGGGTTGCACCCCTCGAATAGCAAGCTGGCTTAGAAGACCATGCAACGCGTTGGTTTTTACCATTACATAGCTATCCGGGATGCTATATTCTTTCATCCGTTCTTGGAATCCGATCAGCGTTTCCGCTTGCTGCTGTTCGGATAAGGCATCCCACCGGTTGAGAACCCAAAAGGTCTTATCGGAGATCGACGATTCGCCGCTGCGTATTCGCTCGAGAATGTCCAGCTCGTCCTGGTTGAACAATTGCGTCGAACGAAGAACAAAAATGAGCGCATGGGCATCTTGTGTGACAAACCGATAAGTCAATCTTTCGTGACGGGGATTGGGAACGCTAATCCCCGGCAAATCGACGAGTTGCACATCCGATGGAATATCAGGAGCGTTAACAAAGACCTCAACGCGATCCAAAAACATGGCTTCCTTTTCGTCTCGAACGTGAATAGCCATTTCTTCGAGCGAGCAGTCCTTCGTTAAGCCACGATCAGGCAAATCGCGACGTTTCTTTTCCTCAAGAAATACCTCAAAGTACTGCAGAAGATTCTTGCCTTTGCCTTCACTTGTTTGCGGCCTGACTTGCTCCAAAAGTTCCTGCGTGGGCATGTTTGCAAGCTCAGGTTGCTTGAACTTATTTGCAAAGGACTCTCGGTAGAGCTCCTCTAGCGTTTCAACTTCGGCTTTACTGAGATAGCTTAGTCTTGCAAACTCCTTTTCACCGGTTGAACGAATGAAGGTTGGGACCGCAGTCGTGACTTCGGTAGATTCAGGTAGAAGGTAACGCCCCAAAAAGGCATTGACTAACGAAGATTTACCAGCACTAAAACCGCCAACGAATGCGACAGTCAAGTTCGGTTGGCGCAAACGGGTAATTTCACGTTCGATATGAACGAAACGACGTTGAGCTTCGGATGGAATTTCGCTAAAAAATGCCCCGTCTTTGATACGAAGATTTTGAACGACTTCGTTGGCCGACTCAATTGACTGAAGAATGGTTTCTCTTGCTGCTTTGTAACTTGTCGGATTCAATTGGAGGGTTCCTGGTTCAAATGAGTTAGACGCTAGTAACTGACTATATTTTGTACGGGTCCAGACCGGTAGTGATCGATGGCTCAATCCTTTTTTCGCCGCTTCCACTTGTCATCGTTTCGATCCTGCGGCATCGACCTTGCGCAGTTGTGCCAGGATCCACTCTAGCACTTCGTCGTTGTCTTGGTTCACTTTCAACAAACCGGTGTGGGAACGACTAAAAACTCGCTGACTATAATGATGATCGATTGCTGTCGCACTCCGCACTGTAACCGCACCGTCGCCTACGCCTTCAACAACCTCCGATGCAGACGCCAAAACACGCAGATGCGCCGCAAACTGCTCGCTGGGGTTCAGTCTTTCGATCACTCGCTCAATTAATCCTGAAAACTTCACTATTTCATCTTTTTTGATCGGTCCACCGCTGCCAGCAACCAAGTGTAATCGCACGACGGGCGGGAGCGAGCGTTTGAGCAGATCTCGTCGCTGTTGACTATCTGGCTTCAAAAGCTCGATCGCTTCACCCGAACCGTCAGCTAATGTATCGATTGCCCCCAAATCAAACGCCATCAATCGAACGGCGACATCGGCTAATTCTAAATCGGATTGAAAACGAGCCATGGAGGAACCGGCAAAGGGAGTACCGAGGGTGACGAGATCCGTCACAGGAGTAGACTTTGCACTCGCCAAAGCTTCCCAGGCAACAAGCCCGCCGAGACTATGAGCGACGATGGCCCAGCGGGTTTGCGGATAGCGGCGATGTAGTCGCTCAAGTTCCCCCTGCAAGAATTTTGCGGGCTCCTTAATACCCCCGTCGTTGGGATAGACCATCTGTAGAGGAAACCAGCCATGGGCTTCAAATGCAGGGGCAAGCTCGCGATACGTCAGCTTTCCGCCTTCGAGGCCATGGACTAGCACCACCACGCGATCTTGTCCCGTAAAATCGTCGATATTCAAGAAACTTGGCGGAAACAGAATCGGCACGATTTCGTTCACCTTGTCTTCAGCGAATTCAATCCGCAGCCGAGTGGATGAGATGTCATACTCGGTGACGACAGCCTGCGTTTTAAGCAGCATCAACGCAAACCGCGTCTTGGTCGTCAACGGATACCACACAGCCTCGCTCTCGCTCGCCCTCTCGTTTTTCGATAGCCCAGTAAACCTGCTCGCATCATAACGATCGCCTTGAATTGGCAATTCAATGACGACGGTCGCTTGCGGAACCGGCTCGTCGGCTCGCAATAGCAGCAGCGGACTCAACGCAAATAAGATGCAAACAAAAAGCGGCTTCATGATTCCGCCTTGGGCTTACTGGAAATTGCCTGCACCCACACACGCAATCGACGCACAATCACGCGAGGTGCAAAACCGCCGCTGAGAATCACGACGACGAAATGGCACAACATCGCAATCAACACCAGTCGAATCATCGCATCGCGACGCAAAACGGCATATCCGTATTTCTGCTGGTGTTCTTCGTCCTCAAGGCATTTAACGATAGGACGCAGCGAGATGTCAGCATAACGTGTCAATGTGCCGTAGGATGCTATCGTGGCGAAACGAAGCGGTGTTTTCGTGTTTTCTTCGAGTCGATAATCGATGTCTTTTTCAGACAATGGCTTTCGATTGCCTCCCGGTGCCGCACTACTACATTCTTCGCAGATCAACCCCGTCTTGGGCTCGAACCTGACTAGCGTCGATGGGCAGCCCTCAATGCCTTCACAGCGATTCTGCCACCAGAATCCCGCATAGGTTTTCTCGACATTCTGGTCACTCACTTCGGCTTGAATCACAAACGCAGAAAAGAGGATTTGAACCATCATCACCAACGGTAAAATTGAAGCAGCAACTAGCGTCCGCCATTTCGCTATGGCCGATATCATCAGCCCAAGTTGGGACGCAGCCAATCCGACAGCGATCAAAGTCGCGAACACTTGCCAATTGCCTACATCCAAATTTTTAAACGGTGTGTCGCCCAAAGAGACGGTTCCGACTCCAGGAGTGTCGTCACTGCTGCCATAAAACATTGGCTGCTGAAGCCAGCCATGACGAATGAACCAGAACACGCCAAAAAATAGACTCGTCTGAATCACCGTCACGAGAAACAGGAAAGTGGACTTGGCGGCGAGAAACGGATAGGCACGCAGCCCCTGCTGGCGTTCGTACTCGATTCGGTGCCAATTGGTCGTCAAGGCCAAGTGACTGTGACTAGCGGCCATCCAAATCACCGACAACACGCAAAGAAACCCAGCCAAATGTGGATGAAGCTTTTCCTGAGGCGTTTCCGTCGGCAAAGCCAAACCGATCGAGATGGCGAACAAAATCGGAATCACCAAACCGACAAGAATCCACTGTGGAACCGCAATACGAAGTTGCCGAATCGACTGCGGTAACCAATTCACCAATCGATCACCAAAGGGATGAAGCTCGCCAGTGAAAAACTTTCGCTGTGCGAACTGAGTCCACTCGCGACGGAAAATCTGTGCGAATTGCCTCAACCGCGAAGCCCGCTGTTGTTTTCCACTGGATGTTGTATCCGGCAGCGGGCCATCTGGTAGCGAGTCAGCAATGATTCGTCCGCGGTCGAGCGTCAGGACTCGATCAAAGTGGTCCATCCCGTGTCGATGGTGAGTAACCGTGATCACGGTTGCTCCCAACAGACTGAATGTGCGCAGCAATCGCCGGATATCGAGGGCCGTTTTGGGATCGAGGCCACTATCCGGCTCGTCGAGCAGCAACACGCCTGGGCTACGTGCAAACGCCGCCGCCAACCGTGTACGCCGCAATTGACCACCAGAAAGCTGCGATGGGTAGCGACCAGATAGATTTCGCAGCCCAACGACTCGCAAAGACTCATCGATCCGGTCGCTGCGGATTTCAGGGTTCACCAATCGCACGTAGTCAATTGTCTGTTGGCCAACCGTCAAATCCTCATGTACCACGTCTTTCTGCGGCACATAAGCGATCTTGCTCATTGCGGGATCGTCACCGTCATCGCGACTTTGTCCGTCGATCAGCACGATGCCACGGCCAACGCGAGTTTCAGCAATTTCACGGATCAAAGTCGATTTTCCCGACCCGCTCGAACCGATAATCCCCACAAATTGGCCTGAGGTGAACCGCAACGCCGGAACATTCAACCGCTGGCCCAGGGTCACCTCACGTAGTTCCACCGAAGAGCCGACAAGTGGATTACCGGCTTCTAACCCGAAACCATTGCCATACGAATAGGCATGAAAAACCCAGGGGTAGGAACCGATCGTTAAGAGGTCACCGGGCGAGAGCTTTCCAGCATGGGTTACTTCGCCACGGATCGTTATCCAGTCGTCTTCGCTATGCTCGGGTGCCAACATGCGAACATACAACGCTTGTTGATCTGGCGGACACCACAGAAACAAGCACGTATCGTCGTCCAGCACTCCGTTGTAGTTGATCTCTTTTGCACAAACCTTTTTCGACTCACCCTCACGTATGTGCAACTGCCAAGGTTGCCCAGGATGCGTGTTGAGGTAACTGGCGTGCCATGCGGAGCCAGCGCCGATGCTGCGACCCGACTCAGTGGGCCACGGCGGTAACCCAGCATCTTCGGCTTGCACTTGAGGGTACGAACATTGCAAACAATGCCCGTCCTGTACGATGCCACCACGACACATCCGGCATCGTTCGTGCGGCTTCACTGAATTCATCGTAGACAATGCTCAATCCATTCGCTTTGCTTCGTATCGCCACTCAGCGCGAACGTTTTTTGACAACTCCGCTTTGAACAGGAAATGGTCTGTGGAAAGCCGGTTGTAGCTAATGTCGCCGGTCCCATTCGCCATTAACAGCATCGCATCGCCATTGTCAACCTTCATGCCGCCTTCCATTGAATTGATTTGGTAGCGAGTCTCTTGGCCGTCGCTTTCCGTGAACACCGTCACATCGCCACTGACGATCGATAGATTGCGAACGTCCGAAGTGTCATAGCTTCCATTGCTCCCATATCGCAAGTTGATTTTGCCCATCGAGACTGCATCCCCTTGGCCTGAAAAAATCGATGCTGCTCGTGATGCATCCAACTGCCACTTGTCACCGATGCGTTTGGCGAGCGATGGGAAGACGTAAAGTTCCGCTAACGGATCGGCTCCCGCAGCCCAAGCACGTATGTCTTCGACTTTGATTTTGGGTGCATTGCCGATTGAGCTTTTCACCTGAGTTGCTTTTGTGACACCGAAACCATTTACCCACTCCAGTTCAAAAGCGCAACCCACATAGACCCTTGGGTTTTCAACCCATTCGGTCTCCTTAATATTGATCAACTGGTCAACGGAGATGCCAATCCCTCTCGCGACTGCTGTCAGCGTCCGTTCATATTGCGGATCAATCTGTTCCCCTTTCTTAAGCAGTATCGTAGCCATGCGATAAGCAGGCGATCCAATCATTGCGGCTTGATCGGCCTTATTCAACGCATACTTCAAGACAGGATCGCCGACATCGAAACCGGTTATTCGCATCCTTTGTTTAGACACGACCTTTGACGTCCCTGCATCGATCACATCGACACGCATTTTGATCGTCGCGGTTTGACCGAATTGCACGTTGTCCAAAATCTTCACCTGCGTCAGATAGCGATTGGCTTGGACGAAATAAGCTTCGCCTTCAATCCCCCAATTGCTCGAACGTCCCGTTCCGTTGACCCGCAGCACCGACAACGCCTGCCAAGTTTTTCCTTTCGGATAACGCATGAGTAACTCGGTCGAGTCAACAGGTGTAAATCGTTTTTGTTGCTCTTTCGGTATTTCGACCGTTTGAGCCGACAGGGGTGCCGCGATGGCACCTAACAGTACGAGGAAGTAAATGGTTTTCATTGAATTCTCTAGACAAAGGGGGGGCTTAATTTAACTCGTCTTCTAGGTGTATTGGTACTCCACCGTCCTTGTCCGGCTCTGGGTGAAGTATCCGTGGTTTGCCAGGTGCAAACCCTAAGGACTCGATGGGAGGACCAGGCAAGGGAGTGACATCGAATTTCAACATGAAATCACCGTTTCTAAACTCACCGATTGCGAATAGGGGCAATGCCAATGCACCCGTTGCTTTCTTGGTAATCTGATTGTTCCCAATCATATTCATGTATGACCCGCTTTCTAGCCAAATTGGAATGGGTTGACCGGCCTTCCAGGTAATGAATGCACGGGCAGGACTTTTCTTGTCGAAATCGAGTTTTTGAGATGAGTTGGCTTTTGCTTTGATGACAGAATCTTTGTCATTCTGGGTGTCTCGGATCGTCAGCCAGAAGTCATAGCCCACATATCCATTCGGAACGTGGGTGTCTCTAAGGACGAGCGTTCGTCTTTCATTTTCGGCGGCTTGTCCGTACCAAACCTTCAATGCCTTTTTAACGTCATCGTTGCTCTGGCCTTCGATTCTTAGGGTCACCTCATCCTTGGTGGCTTTATCTAAGACGATATCCCACCAAACCTCCGATGCTTCGACCAAGTCTGTCAGAACGCTGTCGGCGTAATCGACTTCTTCATTGGTCAATTGCTCTTTTACCCTGATTGCCTGAAATTTTTTATCGCCACGTAAGTTCGCATCTTCAGCAAATAATTTGTAACGTTTGTCTTGCAAAAGATCGTCGATCGGGAATTTTTTTGGATCGGGAGGCTGGGGTGAATTCTGTGTGTTGGGCCTATTCTTCAACCGTTGATTCTCAGCAACAAGTTGCTCATTATCATCTTTTAATGACTGTTTATCAAAAGATGCCGTGTCAAGCTTGTCGGACAGGGATCGAGATTTTGTTTCCTCCCCGCTCCAAAGCCACAACAGCGATATCAGCAAAAGAAATGCGACTCCGAGTCCCGCCATTGTCGACTTTGAGAAACTTCGAGCCACATCAATCCAACCGGCGGGTTTCAATTCCGAGCGATCGGTTAGCCGAACTAATCCAACATGATCGCCTAGGAAGTCCGCTGTGGTCTGTTCAGCGTCAGCGCCGCAAAGTAACAGCGATTTGACCAGCTTGCGGCAAACCCGATTCGAGCGTCTTCGCAGGATTGAAGTCGAAATGCAACCTGCCAGTTCCTTTCGATACGCTTGGCCTGCGTCTTTGACTTCGGGACGTTTGTTTGGCGGTACAAGAAACTCCGCTGCAACGACTCCCAACGCAACAAGGTCGTCAACCTGTCGTGGCGGTTGTCCAACATTCAAATAAAGCCTCGAATCGGCGTCGTTGCGAGCCGTGTTTTCGCAAGTCGTCGGACGCGAAAGATCGCAAACCAGAATTAAGTGGCCGTCATCGGTTCGCCTAAGCGAGTCCTCGCGTATATTGCCACAGCCACTACCCGCCTTGTCATGTGCCAATTGGCGATGCAACACCGCCAACCCATACAGGATACGAGTCAAGTCGCGATCATCGCCCCGCCCCAACTGTTTCGCCGGCGCAAGCGAATTTGCATTTTCGTCCCCCAGCACCAATCCGCTGGCAGCGTTTAACAATTCAGCTTGCATAACCCACTCGCATTCTGCTCTTCCCACTTTTCCGAAAACCAAATTCGACAACGCCCGAGGTTAGTTCATGTCTTCCGAGTATACAACGACATGCGCCGGGCGTGGGGGACAAGTGAGGGTATAAAAAAGATGCCTCCGGCAATTCAGTTACCTCAATCAGCATGATTAGTTAGTCACTCGCCTGCGACAGTTTGCCTATGTTCGGTAAGTGTTGAACGAACGGCTCGCCATCTACATTGCTGTACGGGTTAAGCATTAAATGAACCGAATTGGCTGAATGATGCGGGCATATCGGGTAAATCAACTTTTCGTTTAAGCACGATGGCACTTGCGAGGCGAGTCTCGAGTCATCAATTCGAAGTAGGTATTCAGGGAATGCCTAATTGTGCTGGCGAGACTTGGGGCGTAAAAGTCGGACGGCTAGCTGTTTAGCACAAGCGTGTCGGACGTGTTAGATTACTGGGTAGTGTTGAAGATGCTCACACTTGATTTGATGAGGAGCCAGTGCTATTCATAGGCTTCGGCGAACTCGTATTCCGAAACAAAACGAAGTTAATTCGGCAGTATTAAAGGTGAATAGGTATGATTCGGGTATTTGCTTTGGTTTGGGCGGTCTTGTTGTGCCTGCTGAGTGGCCTGGGTCGCACCGCTGATGGTGCTGAACCTTCGCCGCCGGTACGTTCCTATTTTGAAGCGATTTCCGGCTACATGGATGCGGAAAGTTCGTGGCAAACCTATATCGACGCTACCAACACAATGCAGCAGGAAGTCGAGTACACGAAGCGTGATTTCTACGCAATGGGGATCAAAACGTGTGATGCGACCGCGCGTAAAGCAGACTCGCTTAGACGGGCTTATGAGTTGTACAGTGGAAACCTAAGAGTGCTCAAGCTTGAGCCGAAGTCAGTACAACAGTTTGCATCGCTGGCAATCAGCGAGCAGAATGCCCTCTTGGAGTCCTCTTCAGATGCTGCGGCTCGTTGGGGCGAATACAGCCGGAATATGTCTCAGATGGGGCTTGTGTTTCACAAGGCTGATGCGTACATGAAACTGACTGCTGATAAGCGACGAAAACTGCACGAACAGGCAGTCGGCACACAGCAGTCTGTCTATCAATACACGAGCGGTTGCTACGACGGAAAACAAGGCTGGGAAACCTATTCATCGTGTCGCAGTGAGATGGGATTAGGAACCGACTATTCCCAATTCGAGTTCATCAATTTAAGCATCGATGACATCGACCGACTCGCCCGATCAGCAAAGTATGAGCGTGATGGATACTCAGCATACAGAAAAGCGTTGCGCAGATTGGATATCGCGGTCATCGAGCAAAAGGAATTCGCCTCACTAACCGATGCAGCACAAGAACAACTTGTCGCTGCCTCGCTCGATTCGGCCGCAAAGTGGCCTGACTACAACAGCAATATGAAACGCATGGGCAAGTCGTCGCTACGCTCGAAAGAGTTTTTTCAGTTGGCCGCCGTTGAGCGTGAACAACTCTGGAGTCGATCAGTTGGTACGACTCGCACGTCTTGGCAAGTTACTCGCGGGTATTACGCTTCCGATGATGGATGGAAAGCCTACCAAACATCGCTCAACGAGCTTGGAATCGCATTGGCTCATGACGAATTCGAGTTCATCAACTTGGACATCGAATCCATTGATCGGCTTGCTCGCCATGCGGTTGAAAGCCTACATCTCTTTCGAGAGCTTAACACGATCCACGAATTGGCCAGGATGCCAATCCCGTACACGAAAACCGAAATCTACGAAACCGCCGATCTTGGCCATTGGCAAAAATTGATCGATGCCCGGCTTCAAGAATGGACACCACGAATCGTTTACGATCAAAGCTGCAAGAATCTTGGTCGAACTCCTGACTGGGCGTTGTTCAATCGATCATCGTTCAATGCACAGCAGCAAATGGCCGCCAAATCCCAAAAAGAAATCTCGGACCGCTGGTGGCGTGAGAAGAAACAGGGGCTCACCGACGCGAAGGATAATGTAGCTGGTTTTGGTAAAAACACGGCTGACTTCTTGGACGAAAACAAAGAGGCCGTCGGAAAACTATTGTTTGCAGCAGCAGCTTCTTGCGTGAAGGGACTAGTCAATCCATTACCAGCACCGGTGGAAGTCGACGGCTATACACGAACGGATGGGACAGAGGTCAGGCCTCACACGCGTAGAGCCCCAAACTCAGAATGAGACGATAGGATGACGTCAAAATGTTATCGCAGGAAACGCGAGAAAAATGCTTCGGGGTTCATACCTAGGTTCTTTTCGATTCGTTTCATTCTCGCTTTCAAAACAGTGCTTGTTTCCAAGTTCTTCGATTTGGACATTCTCCATCATCTCCAAAGAAACCAGGATGGCGTCGCTCCTCTGTTTCCAATCCTCCGAGGCAATCGTCTCCGCCAATCCGACCTGTTCTTGCACGAGCTTGATTTGCCCGTTCGTGGCTTGGACCGTTCCACTGACGGCGGCGAAACCCGTGTCGATTTCGTCCTTGTTTGGCAATTGCCCTACGAGAATAAGGATGGCCATGGCCAGCATAAACTCAATCACCACCAAAATTGCAAGTCGCATGAGAAACCTCAGGTGTGAAAAGGTGTCGGATAATGTCTCCCCCGCTGGCCGACCGTTCGCGAATTAAAAGGGCAGAGCATCGAAAAAGGAAACCAGGTATTAGAACGCTAAATTGAACATTCGATCCGCTATTGTCCGGCGTAAAGCGTAACGATCGCGTTCATTGTTGGACGTCCGCATTGCTGCAATGTCATCTCCAGATAGTAAAGGCAAATATGGCAATGAAAAAGGCCTCCTCAGCAGAATCTGTGGGTAAATTCTGGCTCGGGAAGATCGCCTAGGTTACGGTATACGGTATAGCGCGATTTCGTAGGCGTTTTGAGTCCGAAAACCATAAGATTTTCTGGTGATCCGTTTTAGTTTGTTGTTAAATTCCTCACCGATTCCTGATAATAACGCCCCATCGGCCCGGAACCAATGCAGAAGTAGGTCGCGTTTCTTACGAAGTGTCTTCGCGAAATCTTTCAACGGCTTAATTTTTTTTCTCATCGCTCGAGTACACCAAGCACCAAGAAACTTTCCTGCCGATGCCGCATAGTTGTATTCGCAGAACTGTTGAAAGTCTTCTTTCATCAAGCGGCTGCGCACGCTTTGCAGGTTGTACTGTAGCAACTCATCGAGCTTGATCGCTTCGGCACGGATGTATTGCTGGCTATACGGGCACGGCCGGAACAGGCTCGGGCGTTCCAGGCAGTGGGCCGGTTCGTGGAACGTCGTACCCAGCATCTTGTTGTACGTTCGCTCGGGAAAGTCCCGTTCGATGTTAAGGTTGCCCAGCACAATCACTGGCCCGCGACGGCCATCCTGCCCACCAATGAAAAACGGCAGCCTTTCAGCTACCGTTTCTATGTCGCTTCGCTCCGGTGCAAACGGTAGGTCCTAAAGACAGTGATCGGCTACCGTCCATCAATTTCGTCCTTTGGCCTCATCTGAATCCCGAATCCCGAGGCTGACCCCAATTCTTCAACAACACCGACTTCGTACACGGTGGCGATGTTGCGATGATCCAAGCGGGCAGCCGATTCGGCTTCGGCATGAAAGCGAGCAATCTCTTCACCACCAGAGAGCTGGCCCAGTGAGATCACTTTCAGTGCAACCAGACGGTCAAGCGTTCGTTGCTTGGCCAGGTAGACGATCCCCATTCCACCACGACCAAGTTCGCGAACGATTTTGTAGTCGCCAATCTGCTCAACGCCGAAATCAGCAACAGACCCGGAGTCCTCTGATGAGGCGCTAATTTGAGCACGCTGGGTGTGCAGGCTGCTGAACGGATCGTCAATCGGATTTTCTTCAGGAGCGGAAACGCCAGGTTGTTGGTCAGACATGGTGGCAGGCACGACGAGTTCTACGTCGTTTTATGAAAATTGCGATTGGCAAGACCGTTGAAAGAAGCAGCAATGCACTTGGTTCAGGAACACCAGAAACGGGGTTGTTTGCCATCGTAGTGTCAATCCATTCATTGTCCAGCTTTGAAAAAGCTGTTATCGTAGAAGCCGCATTTGAAGTTATTCCCCAAAGATCTTCTCCAACAATCCACCCTCCACCAGAGTCGCCCTTAGTGCCTTTCATTTGAAGCAGATTGTAACTTGGACCACCAAATCTACCATCAACCCGTATCATGAATTGCTCAGGTGAAACCGGGAAAGCACCTACGGTTTCTATCAAATCCGTCCCTGCTCGACGATCACCTGTTAGAGCTTGATCCGTGCTTCCTTGCGTTTCTAACCGCCCAAATCCAACAATATCTCCTTGGGCTCCAGCAACGACGTTGCCCCTGAAGCGGTTGATTGGAGTTACTGTTTCGAACGGACTGTCAAAACGAAGCAAAGCTAAGTCATACCCTGTTCCCACATCTCGATAACTCGGGTGCAAGAATAATTCTGATGCCAACATGTTTTCGCCTCGATTCGTATTGAAATTTGGGCCGAATCCAAAACGAAAAGAATCATAGGTCGATGACAAATCGTTATCAACACTCAACGCTCCGTGTGCACTCATTAAGACCCAGTGTGGATCTATCAGAACTCCACTTGCACCAAACGTCGTTCCATTCACTCCATCGTCTACCTCGTACCATCCCACATAAGGATGCTCATCCGCCAAAGCCAAATGCTCCGAATCTAGCCCAGTAATCAAGCCAGCGTCGGCTGGGATGGCGAAGCATGTGATCGCAATGATCGAGAAGCGGAGAGCGGTGAGTTTGGAGATGTTCATGGCTGGGTTGTTCGCAGAAGGGAGGACGGAGATTGCGTCAGGGAGCGTGGTTCAGTGAAGCCGCTTTCCGTTTGCGAACAAACGCAACAATCGGAACCGCTGCCAATAGCAAAAGAACCGAATTCGGTTCGGGGACGGCCGAGGGGTGAAGTGCCATGGTAGCGTTGACCCAGTCGATGTCGATTAAGGCATAACCCGTTGTCGTCCCAATGTTATTCGTTAAGCTTGACCACTTCGATATAGCAGCAAGCTCTCCACCGATGACTAGAGCACCACCGGAATCTCCGGGAGTTCCAGCCATCCCTAATTCTCTATATTTAGAGTGTCCCTCTGGCAAAAGCCTAGTATAAACACCATTTGCATAAAGAAAATCATTTCCAATCACAACATTATTTCCAGCCCTACGATCGCCAGTCAAGATTTGATCTGTAGTATCAACCTGCTGATAGTAGCCGTATCCAACAATATCCGATTCCATACCCGCAGCTACACTGCCAGCATAGATGTCGATGGGAGCAGTCGAAGTAAACGGGTTCTCGAAGTACATCAATGCTAGGTCATATCCGGTGTTTCCACCGGTGTAGCTTCCGTGGAGGTGCAATTCCGAGGCAAGCATATTCTCACCTCGGTTCGATATAAAATTCGATCCTAAACCAAATCGAAACGAATCGAGATTGTATGCAGAGCCGAGGTCTCCACTGACGCTAAAAACCTGATGGGCGCTCATGAGCACCCAATGCGGATCGATAAGTACTCCGCTGCCACCAAATCGTGTTCCGCCTTCAATTTTCTCAGTTTCCAACCATCCAACATACGGATGCTGGTTTGCTCGTTCCAAATACAAAGCGTCCGCCGTAATCACCAAGCCAGCGTTGGCCGGGATGGCGAAGTATGTGAATGCGATGATCGATGTGCAGAGAGCGGTGAGTTTGGTGACGTTCATTATGGGTTGTTCGCAGAAGGGAGGACGGAGATTGCGTCAGGCAGCGTGGTTCAGTGAAGCCGCTTTGCGTTTGCGAACAAACGCAACCATGGGTGCCGCTGCCAATAACAAAAGAACCGAACTCGGTTCGGGGACCGCCGAGGGGTGAAGTGCCATTGTCTCGTTGACCCAGTCAATGTCGATCAGAGAGTAATAAGTGTTTCTACCGTAAGAATTATTGGTGCTCGTAAAGCTAGAGATACCAGCAAGCTCACCACCGATGATGAGGCCACCTCCCGAGTCACCGGGAAGCCCGCCCATCCCAAGAGGTTGGTATTCCGGCCACCCAGCCCCATCGAATCGAGTCCCAACATAATTCGGACGGAATCCGACGTTCGTTATCGTATTTGTCCCCGCCATCCTGTCTCCTGTATAGCTGTCCGGAGTCGGAGTCGCTTCCCCTTCTACAAGGTTGTAGCCAAACCCAACAATGTCCGATTCCATGCCGACAGCCACCGTGTCGCCATAAAGGTGAACTGGAGCGACGGAGGTGAAGGGATTCTCGAAATAGAGCAATGCAAGATCGTAGCCTTGACCAACGTCTGTATAGCTTGGGTGCAAGAACACCTCTGAAGCGTATAGAGTTTCGCCGAAATCGGTGAAGTAGTTTGATCCAAAGCCCATCCGAATATTTGAGTGGATCGCGTTTAGATTATTGTCTCCCTCAACGACTCCATGAATTGAGGTGATTACCCAGCGAGGGTTAATCAAAACCCCACTCTGCCGAAATCGAGTCTCGCCGATAGAGTCATCGGTTGAGCTCTGCCATCCCACATACGGATGCGACGCGGCTCGATCGAGATAGCCTTGTCCGTTGGAGTCGACGTAATCGGGGTCAAGGCTATGGACCAAGCCAGCGTTGGCTGAGATGGCGAAGCATGTGAATGCGATGACTGAGGTGCAGAGGGCGGTGAGCTTGGAGATGTTCATGGGTGCGTTGTTTGCAGAAGAGAGGACGGACATTGCGTTAGGCAGCTTGGTTCAGTGAAACTGCTTTGCGTTTGCGAACAAACGCGATCGTCGGTGCCGCTGCCAATAGGAAGAGAAGCGAACTCGGTTCGGGGACGGCCGATGGATGGCTTGCCATGGTGGTACTGACCCAGTCGAGATCGATTAATGAGTAGTAAGTACTTCTGCCATAGGTGTCACGAGTACTGGTAAAACTCGAAATTCCGGCGAGCTCATCTCCAACAATGAGCGAGCCACCAGAATCTCCTGGTAGTCCTCCCATTCCAAGCTCTCGATACTGGCTGTGCCCCGGACGATCAAACGTGGTCTGAGCATATCCAGGAAAGACGTCCAATGACCGTATCAGGTTGTTACCCGCCATTTTGTTGCCAGTTTGCAGTCGCTCAGTGCTTTCAACTTCCATTGCTAATCCGTATCCAACAATGTCCGATTCCATGCCTACCGCCACCGTTCCGGTGAATAGACTGACTGGCGTTATCGAAGCAAAAGGGCTGTCAAAGCGAATCAAGGCCAAGTCGTACCCATTTCCCACCGCGTTGTAGCTCGGGTGAATGAAGAACTCAGCAGCTGCTCTAATTTCACTACCGCGATTAGTCAAATAGTTAGAGCCAAGCCCAAAGTCATAAGAGTCAAAGAGATAATTGCGACTATTGTCAACTATTTGATGAGCCGACATCAATCCCCAATGTGCGTCAATCCAATTCCAGCTAGCGTGCCCATCAACGGTGCCGCTGTTGAGACCTTCCATAAACCCAACGTATGGATGAAGTGCCGCACGATCGAGATAACCTTGTCCATTGGAGTCGACGTAATCGGGATCAAGGCTATGGACCAAGCCTGCGTTGACCGGCAAGGCGAAGCATGTGATCGCAACGAGCGAGGTGCATAGGGCAGTAAGTTTAGAGACGTTCATGGGTGAGTTGTTCGGAGAATTGATGTCGGACATTGTGTCACGCAGCGTGGTTCAGTGAAGACGCTTTCCGTTTGCGAGCAAACGCAACAATCGGTGTCGTTGCGAATAGGCGATTAAATCGCTTTCCGGCGTAAAAAGACCGCGTGATAGGGTCGCGTCCCAAAAAAAAGCGTGTCGGTTTTTAATTCACACTAGGCCAAACCAAACACGCTCATAAAGCCAGAAGATTCCTTTGGCGAGATTTAATGCCTCGCCGCCGGTGGACACGCCTTGAAATGCAGATCGCGCCGATACTAGCCAAAAGAAAGCTAGACGAAGGCTCCGGAACCGCGACGACAGAATCAATCCAATCGTTAAACTGACTGACACTGACAGCTCCGGTGAAGGATGGATACTCAAAGGGCGTTCCTCCGACAACCGTGATCCCGGAGAGTTGGTACTCACCATCAACCAATTGAAACCAGCCGCCTCCAGAATCTCCTGGCGCTCCCTTCCATTCCATATCAAGGATGGACGTTACAGTCGTTTCATTACTATAAACAATGAGATTGAAATCATCAAAAATGTACCGGAGCATGTTTCGTCCCGCACGCATAAACGAATCCTCGTCTAGCTGAATATTGGCAACTCCATGGTCCCCGAATCCTGCCATCAAGTACTCCGTCTGGTGATAGTTGTTCGCGTATCGTGGCGGGATATCCTCCCCGCGATATCTCGTGGCAGTCGCAACATCCGTAATGGGAGTTGCCAATCTCATCAATGCCAGGTCTGGCACGCCCGATATATTATTGGCTCCTATAGGCCATCCAGGATGGATGACGACTTCCGCAATCGACCGCGTATGAGTCGGATTCAGACTATCACGCCCAAGTCGGAACTCAGTGATGTTGAAGTTGTCCCCAACATGCCCGGCAGTCAACACCCAGTCCTCTGAAATTAGAACGCCACTTCCCCAGGGAGACGTCGTCGGTGTTGCGAAAGAACCTACTGGATCAAACACGCTTTGCTGCGCGAATTCAGTAGATCGTTCAAGCTCTTCGAGCGAAAGGTAGACGGCACCATGGGCAGTTACGTTCAGGATTGAACACAAAAGCAAACTTGCAAAGACAGTATTTTGTTTCATAACAGCATCAGCTCATGTATCGATAATCTTTGGAGGCCATAACAATGGATGTTCAGGGTCGGGTGCTCGACGTGTCCGATTGTAATTCCCTAGCTGGGGGCGTACCAGCCAGCCACTCGCAATTCTGGCACGACCCAATGACCACTTGCCCGTGGCAAAGTGACGCACACTTCTTGCGTCAACGTATTTTAAAAGCGAATTCGAAAATTTGTTACGAAAGGTAGAAGGCAGCTCGACTGGCTTGGGGAGCTACCAATATGGCAAGGCTAGTGTCCGAAAGCCAAGTCGCTTACCGCTTAAGTAAAGATGCCGAGATCTGGAATGTCTACTCCACGAGCGTGAAAGTGTTTGCGAATGGGTGAGATGTCGCGACCAGCACGCGTTTGTATCGAGCTCGTTACTTTGCATCCAAAACGCAATCTTGTCGCTAAGGATCTTGTTGACGAGGGATTTGCTTCGTAACAGAACCGTTCAGTAGGACCGTTCATCCCAAGAATCTAAAAGATCATTAGCGCATTGTTTTTTCATATACTGGATTGCCTCGCCGTAGTCGCTGTCACAGCTTGCATCGGCGGTTGTGTGAACAGTGTCTTCGAGCTGTCCCATCTTGCCGCTACCTCAGTAATGAATCGACGTCCAACCATCACCAGCACCTGTGGAAGTCGACGGCTACGTGCGAACGGATGGGACAGAGGTCCGGCGTCAAACGCGTAGAGCCCCAAATTCAGAATGAGACTATAGGATGACGTCAAAATGTTAGCGTAGGAAACACGAAGAAAATGCTTCGGGGGCGTTTCAGCCTTCTTTCGAATCGGTTGACGATTTCGAATCACGGATTCGCCGTCCACCTCCCTCTCCCTCTCTAACGGCTAAAAAAAAGCCGCAGCCCGCTTACGGGGTGTAAGGCGGGTCGCGGCGGGTGAATCACTCAAGCCGCACTGGCTCGGGTGATTCGGGTGGACTTGGCTGCGGTAGCAGCCGGGGTTGATCGCTGGTGGCGTCGATTAGGATCGTGTCGACGATTTCGGCATCGGCTGTTTCCGTCGCTCGCGGCCAGAGCAGGATCACGACTGCGACGATCGGGAGTAGACAAGCAAAGAGAATCCCGCTCGTTTGGATTACTGCTGCAATGATTGGGGCTCGGCGTTCACGCTGGTCCCATTGCCGCCGGTCTTCCTCGAGCTGGTCTCGCCCGCGATTGAGTTCACCTTGCAGATCGCCCACCGATTGTTGCAGGCGTACGAGTTCCTCGAAAGTCTCGGGTGTGACTCGTGTCGTCGTTCGCGTCGACATGCCGGGGAGAATCGTCAGCGAAAGAC